>CALRZR010000004.1:0-74762 GCA_943372705.1 Opitutus sp. GAS368
CGTCCACGGGCAGCGGCTCCACGTCAAAGACATCCAGATACGCCGCGCCGAGCCGTCTGCTGCGCAGCGCTTCGAGCAGCGCGCGCTGATCGACCGTCGTGCCGCGGCCGACATTGTAGAATCGCGCGCCCGGTTTCACACACGCGAGCCGCCGCGCGTTCACGTAGTTCCGCGTGCCCGCATTGTCGGGCAGGATGTTCACCACATGGTCCGCCTCCGCCAGCGCGCTGCTGATCGCTTCCTCGGGGATGATCCGCA
Source organism: Opitutus sp. GAS368 (assembly GCA_943372705.1). Classification (GTDB taxonomy): domain Bacteria; phylum Verrucomicrobiota; class Verrucomicrobiia; order Opitutales; family Opitutaceae; genus GAS368. Next base: position 259 of record CALRZR010000004.1, read on the forward strand.
CGCCGCGCTCGCTCCGCGTCTGCCGGCGCACCGCGATGAGTTTCATCCCAAAGGGCGCCAGCAGCTCCGCCAGCCGCCGCCCGATCGCGCCGAAACCCAGCATCACCACCGTCTGGCCCGTGAGCAGGCGCGAATCGTAACGGCGCTGCGCGTAGTGCCACGCGTGGTCGGTCAACTGATCCTTGTGCGACGGCAACAGTTGCCGCCCGAGCGCGAGCATCATCGCGAGCACGTGCTGCGCGCACGGATCGGCAAACACCTGCGACACGTTGGAAAAAATCGACCCGCGCGCGCGAAACGTCTCCTGAAACTCCGGCGTGTCGTAGCGCGTGTAGCCCGCCGTGGTCACTTCGACCCAGCGCAAATTCGGCAGCGCCAGGCACTGCGCCGCGTCCGGCTGACCGAAGGCGATGTCCGCGCCCACGAGCGCCGGATCGGCCTGTCCCGCCACCAGCACCGAGGCCGAGGCGTTCGCGGAAAACACGAGGTTGTGCCCGCGCGTGCCCTCGACGAGCAGGCGCGTATCGGCTTCGGAAAACTTGGCATTACACCAGATCGTGAGACTCATGGAAATACTTCGAAAAATTTACGTTCCCCTTTACCCGCACCCGTTCACCGCGCCACCGCTTCCACCCAAATCGCGTGGGGATCGGTCGCATTGCCGAGTGTGACCGCCCGCGTCGTGACCGTGCGCAACCGCACGCGGCCGCCGTAGGAGACACGCGCCTCGAGATTCAAGCCGTGCCGCAACAAAGCGTCGTCCGCCATGTATTCGATGCGGAAAGCCACCGGTCCCGCCGGCGGCGCCTTGATCGTCTGCTCGCCCAACACCTGCGGCGCCACCGGCACAGACGCCTGGCTCACGACCGGCAAATCGCTTTTCGCACCGCTGCGTTTCTGCGCGACCGCCGCATTGTCCACCAGCCGCACCACCACCTCTGCATCGGGCGGCAGCTCGAGGTCACCCCGAAAATTCACAGTGCCCTTGATGACGCGGTTCGAGTCACCACCGGCCGTGGTGCTGAGATGCGCACAGCCCCCGGCCACGAGCGCGAGACCGGCCGCGAGGAGGAAAAGGAACGGGGATTTGTTCATGGGGAAATTTTTTCGCGGATCGGCGCGCGCCGCAAGGTCTCGACGCGCGCATTGAAAGTCGCGAGCAATTCCGTGTGTTCGCGCGCCTCGGCACCGTTGGTGTGCACCAGACCGCGGGCAAACGGCGGCTGCTCGCCAGGGTCGTCCAGCCACTGCCGCCAGACATAGCCCGCCACCGCCGGGTGTCGAGCCGTGCGCTCCAGCGCGGCGCGCCCGCGGCGCAACATGACTTCGAGCGTCGTGAGTTTGCGCCCGCCGCGCTGCGGTGCCGCGGCCTCGCGAAATCCCGCGTCCGCCCAGCAAACATCCCCCGCCAACACCGGCCCGTCCTGAGCCTGCCGAACAGGCCCGCTGGCTGGCCCGCCGCCCGCCAGCCCCGAGCCCGTCGAATGGGCCGGCAATTCGCTCCAGTCGAGCAGCGCCACATCCACCGCCGGATAGACGCATTCCGCCCGCACTTGCTCGCCCTCCGGCCCGCCGCTCCGGCAGCCGAGCACGAGGTGATTCGGATCCGCATCGCGGATCGCCGCCGCCGTATCCGTGAAATACCTCCGCGCAAATTCCCGCGTCCACCGGGCCTCGTCGCGCAGGTAGCCGCGGGTTGTCAGCCCCTGCTCCACGCGCGTCCAGCCGCGCACCACTTCTTTGTTCGTCACCGCCGCGCCCCACGCGCGCGCCAGCGCCTCGATCCGCCGGCCGTGCAGCGCCAGCACAAATTCCCACGCCGCGTGATACGCCGCGAAATTCGGTTCCAAACTCAGGCACACCTGCAGCAGCCCCGGCCGCCCCGCCTTCGCCTGCCCCCAGCCCGGGCCGTCATCGGTCACCCATCCGATCAGCCCGCGGTTCAGCAGCCACGGCGCGCACGCATCATACGCGCGCAACGCCGCCAGTCTCGGCCAATCCGGGTCAAACACGTCCGGCAACCGCACGCCCGGCGCCTGGATCACGAGTCCCGCCCGGCAAAAATCCACGAGCCCCATCCACGGCAAGCCGCTTTCGCGCGTGACACCGTCTCCGCCAACCCCCGCCGCATTGAAGCCGAGTCGTCGCAACCGCTCGCCCGCCGTTTCCTCGGGTAGCGAGGTGCCGGTGCCGATCGCCCGCCGCGCCGCGATTGCCCCGGCCGAAGCCGCGCGCACGCCGTGCACCGCGCGGCAGAAAAACGGCCGCCCATCCGCGTCGAGGAGCCACCAGCGCCCCGCCGCATCCTGCCCCGCCCGAAAAAATCCCGCGCAACCGCGCATCGTGCCCGCACGAAATCCCTCCGGCAGTGCTGCCGCGTGGTTCGGGATGGCTGCGTCGGGTAACGCCATGCCGCCCGAGCGTGCGACTCGTCCCACAAAAGGAAAGCGCTCAATGCGCCGCCGACCGTTAACCCACCGCAGCCCGCAATTCGCCTGGCGACACAAAAGAGATTTTCATCCCATCCTCCATGCGCTCATACCCCGGGCCATGCAGAGGACTCACGACATAGTTTTTCCCTTCGGGATACAGCGCGCGAAACGCCCCCAGCCCGCGCCTCTCGAACGCATCGGGGTTCCATTTGCACTCGATCGCATCGACGGCCTCGCGCCCGCGCGGCACGACGAAATCCACTTCCCGCTGCTGCTTATCGCGCCAAAAGTGGATCTTCGGCCGACCAGCGGCGATGAGTGCGTCCAACACCAAGTGTTCCCACAGCACCCCGCAGTCCTCCGCGCGCAACCGGTCCCACCCTCGCGCATGACACACCAGCCCTGTGTCGAATCCAAACACCTTGGGTTGCGCCACAATCTCGCGCCGCCCGCCGCCCGAAAATGGCCGCACCATGTGCGTGACATGGGTGATCTGATAAATCTCCAGCCAATTTGTCACTGTCGGGCGGCTGATCTGGCTTTCCTTCGCCAGTCGCGTGATATCCAGCAATCCGCCGCTTTGCCGAAGCAGAAGCTCCAACACACGTAAAAACCCGGCCCGCTTCTCCAGCCTAAACAGCTCCTGCACATCCCGCGCAAAGTAGGAGTCCAGCCACTCGCTGTAGAACTCGGGATTCGGCTCCGCCGCCAGCAACGCAGGCGGCATCCCGCCACGCCACAACCTCTCCCTCGTGTCGGCGACTCCGAAGGCCGGCAACTCTTCATGCAGCACCGGCACGAGTTCGACCACCCGCTTGCGTCCGGTGAGACTGTCGCGAAATTTCTGGGTCGCCGCGAGTGTCGAGGATCCGGTGGCCAGAATTCTCAGCCGCGGAAAGCCATCGGCCCCGATTTTCAACAACCGGCTCGGGTCCGGCAGTTGATGCACTTCGTCCAACACCACAACCGGCGGCTTCACGGCCCGGAAAAACGCTTCCGGATCCCGCAACCGCTCCACGACGCTGGGCAAATCGCAGTTCAGAAACTCCGCGTCGGGCAAACTTTGCGCCAACACGGTCTTTCCCACCCGGCGTGGTCCGGTCAGCCAAACAATCGGAGCCTGTTTCCAAGCCGCATGCAGCCGCTCACTCCAATGGGGACGTTCAACCATGAAACACAACTTTACTTTTAGACGTCTAAAAGCAAATCCATATTTCAAGCCTCGGCGTCCATTTTTCGACGCTCCGCTTGGAACCATCAACCGCCATCCTACCTCCTCCCACCTTCTCTTTTTCACCCCTCTCTCCATCCCTCCTTCGCTCCCTCTCCGCTCTCTCACCTCTCAGCCCTCAACTCTCAACGCCTTCACTCCCATCGCCGTGGTCCCCGCCACCCAGCGCCCCTCGATCAGCACCGTCTTTGGAATCGCGGGCACGCCAAACGCATTCCCGTGCAATTGCTCCACCACGAGGTCCACCGCCGCTTCGCCCACCCGTTCGTTGTTCTGGTCGATGCCGCTGCACCCCGCGACCTCCGGCGTCAGGTGCAGATGCGCAAATCCCACGCGCCCCACGCCGTCGACCCGCATTCGCCGCACGTGCGCCCACACGTCGGGTTCGGTGGTCAACACGACTTCGGGTCGCTCGCGTTGCACCCAGGCTTGCACCGCCCGTCGCTCGATCACGTCGGCCAGCAACAACGGAAAACTCCGCTCCGTGCCCGCCGCGTCGTGTTGCGCGAGCAGCACCGACGAGAGCCAGTTGCGCTCCGTGCGTTCGTCTTCGTGCCTCCGGATCACGAGCCCGATCCGCCGGTAGCCGCGCGCCTGCAGTTCGCCGAGAGCCAGCCGGATCGAGTGCGCCTGATGGTTCACCGCGCGGTGCAGCGCCGGCCGCGCCAGCGAATAGCCGATCGCCGCCAGCGCGTGATCACTCCACGGCTGCGTGAGCGCCGACCCCGTCTGCGGAAACGGCGAAAACACCACGCCCCGAATTCCTCGCGCATCGAGCACTTGCTCGAGCCGCGCCTCGCTCAGTCCGCCTTCACCGAGCCGAAACACCTGCAGGCCGAAGCCGTGCTTCGCCGCCCCCGCCGCGACACCGTCCCGGTAGCGCTGCAGCGATCCTTCCTGCTGCCGCGGTCCGCCCGGCGGGAAACCCTCCACATACGCGATCACGTGCGCCTCCGGGCCGCGCGCTTGCCGCCCGCGCAGATCCGCCATCAGCGCCGCCACGAGCGGATTCCGCCGGTAACCGAGTTTTTCCGCCACCGCCAACACCCGCTCCCGCGTCTCCGCCGGTATGCTCGGCACCCGCCGCAACGCCAGCGACACCGTCATCACCGACACGCCCGCCGCCGCCGCGACGTGTTTCATGGAGGGTTGGTTGGTTCGTTTCACTTTACGATTAAACCAACGCCATCCTCGCCACCCATGGCGAGCCCCGTCTACCTCGCCGAAGGTCGCACCCCGGCGACCGCTCCACCCCGGAGCCACCTTTCCCTGACCGCAACCCTGCCTACCATGAAACCCTCCCGTCTCCTCCTGCCCGCGCTCGCCGCGCTCCTCGCCGCCGCGCCGCGCCTCTCCGCGCAAACCGCCCCGGCCCCCTCCGCGGCCGCCTCCACCGCCGCGGCCGACAAAGACATCGTCCAACTCAACGTCTTCCAAGTCACCGCTGAAGCCGACGATGAGTATCGCGCCGCCAACACCACCACCGGCACGCGCTACAACACCCCGATCAAAGATCTCCCCATGAACATCGAGGTGCTCACCACCGCGTTCATGCGCGACATCGGTGCCCTCGATATCCGCGACGCCCTCGAATACGTCTCCGGCATCCAGCTCGACACGTCCGCCGGCGGCGTCGGCGGCTCCCGCGACAACCCCGAGAACACCACTCTCCTCATCCGTGGCATCTCCGGCGGCATGAAGAAAGACGGGTTCGCCCGCTTCGTCCCCATGGACCCGATCACCATGAGCCGCGTCGACATCATCAAAGGCCCCGGTGGCGCTCTCTACGGCCAGAACGGCACCGGCGGCGTCGTCAACGTCTCCAGCGTCCTCGCCGGCAACCGCCCGGTCGCCCGCCTCGGCGCCTCGATCGGCTCCTACGGCTTCCGTCGCACCGAACTCCTCGTCTCCGGTCCCGTGATTCCCGGCATCCTCGGCTTTGCCCTCCCGCTTTCCTACTCGGAGAACAAGAGCAACGCCATGTATTATGAGATGCAGACGTTCGTGATGAACCCCACGGCGACCATCAAACTCGGCCCGAAGACCCAGCTCCTCGCCTCCATCGAGTCCCGCTTCAACACTCGCGACAACATCCGCAACTTCTTCCTCACCGACAACACCAACTCCCCCGCCGGCACGCCCTACGGCACCCTCATCGACGGCCGCCCCGGCACCGCCCGCGTCCTCACCACGCCCAACCAGCGCGACTTCCGCTTCGAGGGCCCCGACACCTTCCGCAAGGAGCGCACCTTCGTCACCACCTACCGCGTCGACCACCGATTCACCGAAAATCTCCAGTGGTGGGGCGGCTTCTCCTCCGAGGACATCAACGTCCGCGACCGCTCCTTCAACATCTCCCTCCGCAACGCCAACGACGCCTCCATCCCCCTCCGCGTCCGCACCGACCCGCGTTTCCTCGCGATGCTGCGCCCCTCCGCCGGCACCGCCCAGCCCCAGATCCTCGATATCCGCCCGAACAACATCACCAACTCCGCGCGCACCGTCCGCCCGACTTGGAAATCCGAACTCTACACCGCCTTCGACACCGGCCCCATCAAACACCGCCTGATCACCGGCATCAGCTACGGCCCCCTCCGCTCCGGCAACAACGCCCCGAATCAGAATTTCTACTACGGCAACACCGGCAACGCCAACGACCCCGCCACCCGCGCTTGGGAAGCTCTGCCCAACGACGCCATCCTCACCCGCTTTCGCGACCCGCGCGACTTCGCCTCCGTCAAGCGCTGGGACTACGCCGCGATCAACCAATACCCGCAGGGCCCCACCACCTCGCTCACCGCCAACTCCTCCTACCTCACCTCGATCTTCTGGGACCGTAACCTCTACGCCAATCTCCAGAGCAGCTTCTTCAAAGACCGCTTCCAAACCATCATCGGCCTTTTCGATTCCCGCAACGACCGCGCCGGCAACGTCTACGACACCGCCGGAAAATTTCTCTGGAACGGCCCCGCTCCCGCCGGCAGCGGCTCCACCCTCAACGGCGTCCGCCGCCCCAAGCCCGTGCGCAACACCGCGCCGAGTTTCACCGCCATCTGGCTCCCTGTCGACTGGGTCCGCCTCTACGCCAACTCCATGAGCGCCGTCGACCCCGGCCCCGCCTACTCCGCCTACGACGGCAACGGCAATCCCCTCGACGGCGCCACCGTCAAGAACGCCGAAGCCGGCCTCCGCCTCGACCTCCTCAAGAGCAAACTCCTCGTCAACCTCGCCGGCTTTTCCATGAGCGACAAAGACCGCCCCGTGAACTTCGGCGCCGCCATCCAGAATCTCCTCATCGCCCCCACCGGCACGACCAACGGCTCTGGCTTCGGCGCCTTCGTGAAGACCTCCACCGACTCGAAGGGCTTCGACCTCAAGATCGACTACATCCCCCTCCGCAATCTGCGCTTCAACGTCGGCGTCTCCAAAAACGACGTGCAGATCAAAGAGATCGCGCCCTTCGCCGCCCCCGCGAATCCCGATCCCGTCCGCCTCCTCGCGCAGCAGAATTTCGTGAACGCCGGTGGCAGCTCCACCCGCTACCTCGGCAAACCCTCCACCGACATCTCGAAATACACCGGCACCGCCTACGTCCGCTACGAGTTCAACCAGACCTTCCTCAAGAACACGTGGGTGATGTTCGCCACGAAATACCTCGGCCAACGCGAGGCCGAACTCATCACCGTCGCGACCAACACCGGCGCGATCACCGTCGACCGCCGCCTCGTGCCGACCCACTACCTCTACGACCTGAGCATGGGCTATCGCTACAAAGTTGGCCGCTACAACACCTCCATCCAGCTCAACCTCGCGAACCTCGCCGACGACGACAAATTCTACGGCGCCGTCTGGCAAACCGGCCGCACCTACCGCCTCAGCGCCAACCTGAACTTTTAAAGTAGGGCAGGGTCTCCGACCCGCCCTCCTCCGCCCTTCGCGCGCCCACCAGCCCGGTCACCCCGACCGGGCTTTTTCGCGCCCCCATCGCTCCACGCCGCGCCTTGCTCCGTCCACGCGCCACTCCACACTCCCCGCACTCCCATGCGCCTCCCCTCGTTCGCCCGCACCGCGCTCGCCTCCGTCCTCCTCTCCGCACCCGCCCTCCGCGCCGCCCCCACCCCCTCCGAGTCCGCCTTCGCCACCGCCACCGCCAACGGCGCGCTCGTCCAGGAAGGCCTCAACCGCTGCAACCGCTACCTCCATGCCTGGCTCGCTGTCGCCGAGCCCACCACCGGCCTCATTCCGCGCAACCTCACCGATAGCCCGTATTGGAACGGCAAAGACTCCGCCGCCGACAACTACCCGTTTATGGTCCTCAGCGCCGATTTCACCGAGCGTCCGCTGCTCGCTGCGAAACTCCGCCCCATGCTCGAAGCCGAGCGTAAACTCACCGTGCGCCCCGGCTGGCTCCGCCTCACCGACGACTACAACCTCAAGGGCACCCCCGGCCTCCGCCAACCCACGCCCAACGCCGAACGCATTTTTTTAAACTCCGCTGAATACGTGAAGGACGGCCTCCTCGCCCTCACCGAATGGCTCGGCCCCAGCCCGTGGAGCGAACGTATGTTCGAACTCGTCGACGACTCCTTCGCTCTTGCCGCCGTCGATTCCCCGTTCGGAAAAATTCCCCTCAACGGCTCCGACAAAGCCGTCGGCGTCGAAGTCAGCGGCGACTACCTCCAAGCCCTCGCCCGCATTTACTGGATGAGCGGTCGCGACGAAAAATATCTCCGCTGGGGCATTCGCCTCGCCGACAATTTTCTCCTCCCCGCCGGAAAAAATCATCCGACGCGCGACTTCGCCACGCTCCGCCTGCGCGACCACGGCTGCGAAATCGTCAGCGGCCTCTGCGAATTCTACGCCACGCTCCACTACGCCGGCCAACTTCCCGGCGGCCGCGAGTGGGCCGAGAAAAAAGCCGCCTACCAGCCGCACGTTCACGAGATGCTCGATCGCATCCTCGCCGTCGCCCGCAACGCCGACGGCCTCCTCTACAACGACGTCAACCCGCGCACCGGCGCCGTCATCGACACGAAAATTTCCGACTCCTGGGGCTACGTTTTCGACGCCTACTACACCGTCTTCCTCGTCGACGGCACCGCCGCCTACCGCGACGCGCTCATCGCTCCGCTCGCCGCGCTCGACAAAAATTACCGCGGCTACAACTGGGAGCCGCGCCCCGACCGCGTGAAATTTCCCTACGGCAGCCAAGACGGCTACGCCGACGCCATCGAGAGCGCCCTCAACCTCTACAACCGCTTCACCACCGAGCCGCGCGTCGCCTCCGTCACCGCGTGGATGGACTCCGAGATCAAGATCCTCTGGTCCAGCCAACGCCCCGACGGCATCATCGAGGGCTGGCACGGCGACGGAAATTTCGCGCGCACCACGATCATGTATTGCCTCTGGAAAACGCAGGGTGTCACCGCGCAACCTTGGCGCGCCGACCTCCGCCTCGGCGCCGCGCGCGACGCCGCCGGCACGCTCCACGTCGTCCTCTCGTCCGAAAAACCCTGGACCGGCAAACTCACCTTCGACCGCCCCCGCCACGCCGAAAACCTCCGCCTCCCCGTCGACTGGCCCCGCATCAACCAATTCCCCGAGTGGTTCACCGTGCAGTCCGCCAAAACCTACACCGTCCAATCACCGTCCGTCACCGGCTCAATCTCCGGTGCAAACCTCGCCGCCGGCCTCGAATTTTCCGTCGCGCCCGCCAACCCGCTTCGCCTCACCGTCACCCCATAGTGCAGCGCCTCCGAGATTCGCGACGTGTAGCTGTGAGCGTGAGCGAGCGGACTCCTTACCCACCGCGCACCCAAAAAACGGTGGAAAATTCCGCTGCGCCCGCCGGCCACCGCGCGCAACGTAGCGGAAACCGTAGGGTTTTCGCAAAATTGGCTCCTCGCTTGGGCGAAAAAATCCCGCTCTCCTCCTCCGCCCCTACCCCCACCCCTCGCCCCGTGCTCGGCGTTGCCACTGAGAATAGGCGAACAATACAATCTATCACATGCACCGAATGCTCATCGCCCTCTCATTTGCCATGCTTGCGCCTTTCATGGCCGCCCTTGAGCCTCGAGACTTGCACGGCACCTGGCGCCTCGTGAGCGCAACCAGCACTACGGTCGCTACCGGCGAACGCACGGATGTCTGGGGAAGCAATCCCACTGGTTTTCTCTCCTACTCAGCGGACGGCCGGATGTCTGTTACTGTAACGTTTGGCTCTCGGCCCAAGCCGAAAGACTTGAGCAAGGTGACCGATCAAGAGCGGATTCAGCTCTACAGGACTCTGCTAGCGTATGGAGGAACTTTCACGCTTAAAGGCTCCACTGTCACCCATCATATCGATATCTCGTCCAACGAGACTTGGACGGGCACGGATCAGGTTCGCTTTGCAAAAATGGAAGGTAATTTTCTTTTGATCACCACTCCCGCACAGCCGAGAAGCGCTGATGGTGTTGTCAGCGTTGGCGAACTACGATGGGTCCGGGTGCAAGGAACTCCGAAACCTTAAAGCCCGTAGTGCCCAACCCGGTGAGCTTTGCTGCGCCGTAGCGCTCTGGTTGAACAAGCCCGTATCGAGTAAGGAAGTAGCCGGCGCGACGACTTACGCGGATCGTGTTTGGTCCGATGGAAGAGCCCATAAAGAATTATGGCGTGAGGGTTGCCGGACCGCCTCGCTGAACAAGTGCGAGCGACGCGTCTCGCGCCAGTGGTGCACTTCGTTGCCGCCCGTCACGGGCCGGACAGCAAAACGGGTCAGCAACGGGTGACCTCGGTCGCCTTTGTCCTCGCACGGGGTGGTATCACCCTCTGGATGTGCCGGCATCGGCACCAATCGGCCAATCACGCCGCCTTGCCGCGACGAGGACGGAGCGACTCGATCGCCGAAACATGCAGCGTGTGAATGTCCACCTGCCCACCACCATCGTCGGCAATGTAGACCATCCGCAGCTTTGGCAGGAGTCCCATATGATCGGCGGTGGGGACTTCGTAAGCTCGTCTACTGGTTGTCACGATTCGGAAGGGAACAAACGGTGACCGGCTCAATCGCTCCTTGATCATCGCAAACAATACCGCCTGGGGCGCGCATGCCTCGGGAGTTTCGGCATTCATGATGGTGGACCGTGGTCTCGTGATCTCCGCCAGTCAAGCAGCCGGCCACCTACCAAGTCCTCGCGGTGACCTTTCTGGCGTCCCGCCGTTCCGCCTCCCCCACCCGGGTAATCCGTGCAACGTCGCTTGCCTCCCTTCGTCTGCCTCCTACCTTCCGCCCTCCCCATGAGTCGTTTCCACACCCAGTCCCTTCGTGCCCTCGCGCTCGCGTCGGCCCTCGTCCTCAGCACGTCGTTTTCGCTGCGCGCCGCCGAAGCCTCCTCCGAGGATGAGGAATCTTCCGCCGCCGGTGCCAAGCGCACGTCCGGCAAAATCCTCAACATGGGCACGCGCGTCGCCGCCGCCGACATCGCCCCCGCGTCCAACGAGGGCGAGCAGGCCCTCAAGCGCATGAAGCTCCCTCCCGGCCTCGTCGCCACGCTCTGGGCCGCCGAGCCCATGCTCGCCAATCCCGTCGCCTTCAACTTCGACGAAAAGGGCCGCCTCTTCGTCGCCGAGACTTACCGCTACCGCTCCAGCGTCCTCGATATCCGTGACTACATGTGGACCCTCGAGAACGAACTCGCCAACCGCACCCTCGAAGACCAGTCCGCCGCCATCGCCCGCCACTTCGGCCCGGACGGCGTGAAGGAACTCTCCATCGAGTCCGAGCGTGTCCGCCTCCTCGAAGACACCGACCGCACCGGCGTCGCCACCAAATCCTCCCTCTACGCCGAGGGATTCAACTCCCCGCTCGACGGCATCGCGTCCGGCGTCCTCGCCCGCCGCGGCGTCGTTTATTTCACAAGCATCCCGAGCGTCTGGAAATTCACCGGCGAACAAAAAGCCGAGACCCGCACCGAAATCAGCCGCGGCTACGGCGTGCGTTTTAATTTCACCGGCCACGATCTCCACGGCCTCACCTTCGGCCCCGACGGCAAACTCTACTTCTCCAACGGCGACCGCGGCGCCCACGCCAAAGGCCCCGACGGCTCCGTCGCCGATACGCCCGACGAAGGCGCCGTGTATCGCTGCAACCCCGACGGCACGCAGCTCGAGGTTTTCGCCCGCGGCCTCCGCAATCCCCAGTCGCTCGCGTTCACCGAAAACGGTGACCTGCTCACCGGTGACAACGATTGCGACAAAGGTGACGAAGAGCGCCTCGTCCACGTCGTCGAGGGCGGCGACAGCGGCTGGCGCGTCGGTTACCAGCATCCCTTCCTCGGCCGCGACAATCCCTGGCTCGCCGAAAGACTCTGGCAGCCCCGCACCAAAGACACCGCCGCTTACGTCCTCTCCCCCATCTGCAATATCGAGGACGGCCCCTCCGGCATCGCCTACTATCCCGGCACCGGCCTCAACGAAAGTTACCGCGGCTCCCTCTTCATCACCCACTTTAAAGGCAGCGTCGCGAAAAGCGGGATCTACACCTACAACGTAAAGCCCAAGGGCGCCGGCTACGCCATCGCCGACTCCAAACCCTTCCTCCAATCCGCCCTCCCCACCGACGTGAAATTCGGGCCTGACGGCCGCCTCTACACCTCCGACTGGGCCGACGGTTGGCCGAAGTCCAAACGCGGCCGCATCTACGCCATCAGCGATCCGCAGCACGCCAAAGACGCCCTCGTCCTCGAAACCCAAAAACTCATCGCGCAGGACTGGACCAAAGCCTCCGTATCCGAACTCTCCGCACTCCTCGCCCACCCCGACCAACGCGTCCGTCAGGAAGCCCAGTTCACCTTCGCCGAGCGCGACGCGAGCAGCCTCTCCCCGCTCACTACCGTCGCCTCCTCGTCCGCGGCCAAACTCTACGCGCGCCTCCACGCCGTCTGGGCCCTCGGCCAACTCGCCCCGAAAAATCCCACCGCCCTCGACCCGCTGCGTAAACTTGTCCGCGATACCGACCCCGAAGTCCGCGCCCAAGCCATCAAAATCCTCGGCGATGCCCGCGACGCCTCCTCGGCCGACGCCCTCGTTGCGGCCCTCCGCGACGAAAACGCCCGCGTAAAATTCTTTGCCGCCCAATCCCTCGGCAAACTCAAGCACGCCGCCGCCGCGTCCGCACTGATCGCCGCGCTCCGCGCCAACGACGACCAGGACGAATACCTCCGCCACGCCCTCGTCATGGGTCTGGTCGGCGGTAACAACGTCACCGCGCTCACCGCCGCGATGACCTCCGATTCCCGCGCCGTCCGCCTCGGCGTCCTCCTCGCTTTTCGCCGCCTGCAAAGCCCGCTCGCCGCGAAATTCCTCCGCGACGCCGATCCCTACCTCGTGCGCGAAGCCGCCCTCGCCATCAACGACGCCCCCATCGTCGCCGCCTATCCCCAACTCGCCGCCCTCCTCTCCACCACCGGCACCGCGGTCGACGAAGCCGTCCTCTTCCGCGCGATCAACGCCCACTTCCGCCTCGGTCAGCCCGACAACGCCGCCGCGCTCGCCGCCTACGCCGCGAACGCCGCCGCCCCCACCAAACTCCGCGCCGAAGCCGTCGCGCAACTCGCCCAGTGGCCCACCCCGCCCGCCCGCGACCGCCTCGTCGGCAACTTCCGCCCGCTCGCGCCGGCCGTTCGCGACACCTCCGTCGCCACCGCGGCCCTCCTCCCGATCCTCCCCGGCCTCCTCGACGCCAAGACGCCCTCCGACATCCAGACCGCCGTCCTCCGCGCCGTCGAATCCCTCGAAATCAAGAGCGCCGCCGACACCCTCTTCGCCGTCGTCAAAGACAACGCCCAGCCCGCCGCCAACCGCGCCGCCGCGCTCCGCGCCCTCGACAAACTCAAAGACCCGCGTCTTCCCGAGGCCGTGAAACTCGCCAGCGACCTGAAGTCCCCGCTGCTCCGCCAGGCTGCCCTCCCCATCACCGCGCGCCTCTCCCCGGAAGCCGCCGCCCCCGTCCTCGCCAACCTCGTCACCAGCGGCAACGCCATCGAACAGAAGACCGCTCTGCGCGCCCTCGGCACGCTCCCGCACCCGACCGCCGCCGCTGTCCTGGCCGATCAACTACGCGCCCTCGCCGACGGCAAAGTCGCCGCCGCCATCCAGCTCGACGTCCTCAACGCCGCCGCGCTCCGCAACGAGCCCGAGATCAAAAAACTCCTCGCCGACCGCGACGCCGCGCTCGCGAAAAATCCCGATCCGCTCGCTCCGTTCCAAATCGCCCTCCGCGGCGGCGATCGCTCCCGCGGCGAAAAGATTTTCAACAACCAGCCCGTCCTCGCCTGCGTGCGTTGCCACAAAATCGGCACCGAGAGCGGCGGCGAAGCCGGTCCCAACCTCGCCGACATGGGCCTGAAATACGACCGCGCCTACCTCCTCGAATCCATCATCAAACCCAACGCCAAAGTCGCCCCCGGCTACGACACCATTGTCCTCACGCTCAAGTCCGGCACCTCCGCCGCCGGCATCGTCGCCTCCGAAACCGCCACCACGCTCACTCTCCGCAACACCGACAACAAACTAATCGACGTGAAGAAGGCCGACATTGCCAAACGCGACAGCGCCCCGAGCGGCATGCCCGAAATTTACGGCACGATCCTCACCAAGTCCGAAATCCGCGATGTCGTTGAGTATCTCGCCAGCCTGCGTCTCCGCGCCGACCAAACGCCCGAAGACTCCAAACCCCGCGCCCTCCGCCACCACACCGCCGAGTAAAATCTCGGCGCGAGATCCGCGCGCTCACTCCACCGGCCCCGGCAGCCTACCGCTCCCGGGGCTTTTTCGTGCCCATGGCCCGGAGGTAGGAGCCTGCTTGCAGGCGATTCAGGACTTAAACGCGACCCGGCGCTAATTCAGCTCGTGCGCCACGACCACAAACTCCGCCGCACGCTTCTCCGCCGCCGCCATCTCCGCCTGCGGCTTCGCCTCGCCCGCCACACTTTCCCCGCCGGTCACCTGCGGCGTGCCCACCCCGGCCAAGTCCATCCGCAGGCTGCGCCCGATCTGCTCGCGCCACGTGTCCGCGACTCCCGCCTGTGCCGCAAACTCCGGCCAGCGGCGCACCGCCGAGCCCACCTCTTCCAAGATCGTCTCCGCACGTCCGCGCTTCATCACCGCGTTCCTCGCGCACTCGCGAAAATCCTCCACCGTAAACCCGTCGCGCTTCCCGTTCATCGTCATCTGATGGCGCGCCGTCCAGTCGCCCGCCGGATTGTAGCTGTAGGTCACGTCAAACGCGGGCGCGAGCGACCAGCGGCCGGCTTTGTCCATCAGGAAGGCGATGTTTTTCACATGGTCGTCCTGATTTCGCGCCAGGATGTTGAACGCCATCCGGCGAAACTGCTCTTCCGTCGCCTCCATCGGCAACCCGAGCCGGCGAATCACCAGCAGCGCCTGCTCGTAGGCATACGCCCCCGCCCGGTTGAAATCAAAATGCGCCATCGCCCCGAGCGACTGCATGTGCAGCTTTCCGCCATTCGCCAGACGGTCGAAACGCCGCGTCATGAAATGCCGCCGGCCGTTCTCTTCGAGCAACCGGCACTCGCTCATCGTGATCCCCGCCGCCCGCGCCATTAGCGCATAGGCATACTCGATCGCCCCGTAGCCTTTCGGGTCTTCGAGTTCCTTGTCTTTGTTTCCGGATACGCCGTCGAACTTGAGCAGCCAGTAGTCGAACCCTGTGCCCGCCTCGATCTGCCCCGAACGCACCTCGTTCGTCTGCCGGTTCCACGCGATCACCGCCTTCGCCCGCGCCCCGCCCGCCGAGGTGCCGACCCGCAGGATGTCGTTCAACGCCGCCGCGCGATCCGCGTCCGCCAGCGACGATCTCAGGGCCGCCCGCTCGCTCAATACCTCCGAAGCCAACCGCACCAGCGCGTCGATCTCCACCGCCGTCGCCCGCTGCGGCCGGGGCCCGATCGCCGGCAAAAACTCCAACGCCCCCATGCCGCGCGTGCCCGTGTAGCACAATCGCTCGACCGCGTTGAAACTCTCGGGCACCCGCCCCTGCGTCGCCAGCCACGCATCGATGAGCGCATTGCCAAACCGGTCTGGCAACGAATCCGCCAACAGCCCTGGCAGTCCGTGAAACGTCGCCCGCGGCAAATCGGGAAAAACGTGCACTCCGTCGCCGAGCGGCATCATCAACGGCGCCACCTGAATGCCGCTTTTTGCAAACGCCGGATCGTATTCGAAAGCCGCCTGCGCGCCGCCGTCATCCAACGACACCGCGCCGATCGTCCGCCCCCACAGCCGCACTTCCGCCAGCGTGCTCATGGCTCGTCCACTCCCCACGTCCACTTCGCCGGCGCTTCCTCAGCCACAAGGCCGCTCATTTTCTCGTCCACCTTTTCAGGGTAGCCCAACATGGCTTTCGCCGAAGACTTGTCCGACGCCGACGCCCGCCGACGTTTCCTTCCACCGAGTTTCAGTTGGGCCATCGGGCTCGCCACCGGCTCGGGCACCAGCAGTTCAAATCGCTCGATCATATCCAGCGCACGGCAGATCCGGATAAATCCCGACATCTGCGCCGCCACCTCGCCCAATTCCAACCGTTCCACTGTGCGTTTCGAGACACCCGCTGCGTCCGCTAGCTGCGCCTGCGTGAGATTTTTCCCCAAGCGGATTTGCGCCATCCTACCGCCGAGTTCTCCCAGGATCGCATCGTCCGTGGCCTCTTTGGTTATCCTCATAATCCGTCTCTTATGGCGATTATTTCCATTTTTTCAATCTTTTCGTCACTTTTGACGCTAAATTTATCTACATTTTATTAGCCAGATATGGCGATTAAAACTAATTAATAGCAATTTATCGTCTTTATTGGAGAATTAATCTCCTTGCTATCCTGGTGCGCAGAACGCCGATTCGCTCCACGTCCAATTCCACCACATCCCCCGCTTTGAGCCAACCGCCAGCCTTTTCCTGACCGATTTCCAAGATACACCCGAGGCCCAATGTCCCGGTGCCGATCAGATCACCCGGGTAAAGATCCGCATCCCGCGACGCCTGCGCGATCAGGCGCGGAATGGTATGAAACAGCGACGCCACGTTTCCCCGCGCCAACTCCCGGCCGTTCAGCCGCGCCGCCATCTCAAGCGACAGTTTTTCCCCGTCGATCCGGTCCGTAAACACGTCCCGCGTCACCAGCCACGGCCCGACCGCCGTCGCAAAGTCCTTCGACTTCGTCGGCCCGAGTCCCACCGCGAGCTCCCGCCGCTGGAGGTCCCGCGCCGTCAGGTCATTGATGATCGTCAGCCCCACCACATGCTCCAAAGCCCGCGCCGGCGCGATATTCCGTCCGCCGTGCCCGATCACCACGCCGAGCTCCAACTCAAAGTCCAATTCCGCACAGCCCGCCGGCGGCGGCACGGCCGCGTTGTGACCCACCAGTGCATTGTGGTTCGAGAAATAGAACATCGGCGTCTCATACCACTCTTTCGGCAACGCCGCCCCCGAGCGCGCCCGCAACGCCTTCGCGTGCTCCTCGAACGCAAAAAAATCCCGAAACGAATGCGGCCGCACCACCGGCGCCAGGAATTCAAACTCGCTCTCCCGATACCGCGGTCCCGTCCATGCCGCCGCCCGCTCGGCGAGATGACCCCCGTGCGCCATCAGCCAGGGCAGCACCAGCTTCATGCGCGGCGCCTCTCGCCCGATGAGCCCGGCCAGCTCGATCCATGTTCCGTCCGGTGCCGCGGCGACCGGCACCGACTCCACACTGCCGCTGGGTAAGATGCTCGCGAGGCGCATAAGATTTTCCCCTGACCCGAGCATGCCCGCTCCCCGCCCGGGGTCGAAGCCAAAGTGTAGCGTTTCCCGTTTCTCTATTCAGCTCACGGCTCGGCCCACTGCTCTCACTCCAAACCCCGCCGCCGCGCTTCCCCAAGCTTGCGCGCCCCTCGCCCCGCTGGCTTCATCGCATGGTTTTTCCTCCTATGCGCTTCGCCCTCCGCCCCCTCGTCGCAGCGCTCTGCGTCGCGACTCTCTTCTCCTCGGCCGCGGCGAAAAACTTCCGCGTCGTCCTCCCGCCCGCCGACGTCGATCGCGCCGGCCAAGTCATCGCTCTGCGACTCCCCGCCGAGGCGCCCAAATCCGCCGTTCTCCGCGATGTGAATGGCCGCACGATCCCTCTCCAAACCGACGCCGATGGCACCACGCGCTTTATCGTCGCGTGGCAAAAGGCCGGCGCGCCGCTCACGTTTAACCTCACCTCCGGCGCCGGCGGCCCGCGCGAGGGCGTCGTGGTCGGCCCGGAGCGCGGCGACCTTCGCGTCACCGTCTCCGGCCAGCCCGTGCTCGCCTACCGTCAGGACCGCACCGCCGTGCCGCGCGAAGGCATCAAGCCCGAGCTCCTCCGCGCCGGCTACATCCACCCCGTTTTTTCCCCGGCCGGCCACCTCGTCACCGACGACTACCCATCCAACCACGCCCACCACCACGGTATTTGGACGCCTTGGACGAAGACCCGCTTCCAGGGTCGCTCGCCCGATTTCTGGAACATGGCCACCAAGACCGGCGCCGAAGATTTCGTCGCCCTCGACCGCACGTGGAACGGCCCCGTGCACGGCGGCTTCGCGGCGCGTCTGAAAATGGTCGATCTCTCCGCGCCGACGCCCGTCACCGCGCTCGACGAAACTTGGCTCGTCACCGTCTACGATGTCGGCGGCGCCTCACGCCCCGTGCGCATGTTCGACCTCGTCACCACGCAGACCTGCGCGACCGCCGATCCGCTCATTTTGCCCGAGTATCATTATGGCGGATTCGGCTTCCGCGCCGCCGGCGTGTGGAACGGTCCCGGTGCCGCCGCCCGCTTTCTCACCTCCGAGGGCATCACCGACCGCATCAAGGGCAACAACTCCCGCGCCCGCTGGTGTTACCTCGGCGGCCCGTTGAAAGACGGCGCCTTCGCCGGCACCGCGACCCTCGGCCACCCGTCGAATTTCCGTTCCCCGCAGCCCGTGCGGCTCCATCCCAACATGCCCTACTTCAGTTTCGTCCCGCAGCTCCTCGGCGAATTCAAGATCGAGCCCGGCACGCCCTACATCGCCCGCTTCCGTTTCATCGTCACCGACGGCGAGCCCGACCGCGCGCACCTCGAGGCCTACTGGCACGGCTACGCCACCCCCGCCGTCGCCCGCCTCGAAGCTCTGTAGGCCTTCCAGCCTCGCGCCCGCCCGCACAGATCAGGGCCGGGTTCCCGGGATTTTTTTGTCCCGGACGCTCGACAACCCGCCGTGGTCTTGTCCCTTTGGGCCTCCCCAATGCCCCACCCCGTCGCCGCCCCTGCCCCGCCTGATAAGAAACGCCTCGCCGCCGTCCTCGCCGCCGCCTTCCTCGGCTGGATGTTCGACGGCATGGAGATGGGACTCTTCCCACTCATCGCCCGCCCCGCACTCCTGCAGATGCAACAGGCTCACGGCCTCACCGCCAACGACGCCTTTGTCGCACTTTGGATGGGCTACGCCACCGCCGCCTTTCTCCTCGGTGCGGCCCTTGGCGGCGTGACCTTCGGCTGGCTCGGCGATAAAATTGGCCGCGTTCGCGCGATGGCTGCCAGCATTCTCGTCTATTCCGTCTTCACCGGTTTGATCTACTTCGCCCAAGAGCCCTGGCACCTCTGCGTCGCCCGCTTCATGGGTGCCGTCGGCATGGGCGGCGAATGGGCACTCGGCATCGCCCTCGTCATGGAAGTCTGGCCCGAGAAACACCGTCCGCTCATGGCCGGTGTGATCGGCGCCGCCGCCAATGTCGGCTTCGCCCTCATCGCCGTCGTCGGCATCTTCTTCAAAGTCACCGTCGAATCGTGGCGCTGGGTCGCCCTCATCGGCGCGCTCCCCGCTCTGCTCACCTTCGGATTCCGCATCTTCGTCCCCGAGTCGGAAAAATGGCACGCCGCCGTCAAATCCAGCCCGACCAAGATCCGTCCGCTCCAGGAAATTTTCACCCCGCCCCTGCTGAAACACACCTTGATCGCCACCGCCCTATCCTCCGTCGCTCTGATCGGCACGTGGGGCTCCGTGCAATGGCTCCCGCTCTGGGCCGACAAGATGGCCGGAGCCGCCGATCCCACCGCCAAGGCCTGGACGGGCATGACCTCCGGCATCGGCGCCGTCATCGGCTGTCTCCTCGGTGCCTACGTCGGCCGCTTCATCACGCGCCGCCTCGCTTATTTCCTCCTCTGTCTCGGCTCCTTGATTTCCTGCGCCGTGCTCTTCCGCGGCATCGACACCTATAGCCCGGTCTTCCTCGTGCTGACGTTCATCGTCGGCGCACTCACCGCCGCGTTCTACGGCTGGCTGCCGCTCTATCTGCCTGAACTCTTTCCGACCCGCGTGCGCGCCACCGGCCAAGGGCTCTCCTACAACGCGGGCCGCATCCTCGCCGCCGTCGGCGCTGTGCAAATGGGCTCGCTGATGGCCACCTTCGACGGCAGCTACGCCAAAGCCGGCGCCGTCATCACCCTCATCTACGTCGTCGGTCTCGGCCTCATCTGGCTCGCCCCCGAAACCAAGGGCAAACCCCTCCCCGAGTAAGCCGCCTCGGCCCCGTCTCCGACTTCACAAGAAAACGCGCCGACGTTCGTCCGGCGCGTTTTTCTTTTTTTCAGAAACTCGACTCAGGGCGCCTTGGTCTCCGGAGCGCCCGCGCCGCGCCGACTTCCGCGTCCGCCGCCACCCGGTCCACCGGGACCGCCCGGACCGCCGCGCCCGCGACGCCCGCCGAGCTGTTGCGACAACTCCGCCAGATCCGCGTCATTCCACGGCTCCTCGCGGCTCGCCGTCATCGCCCGCACCCGCGCCACTGTCTCCGGCGTGACCGCGCTGGCCACATTGCCCCACGAGTTGCGGACAAACGTCAGCACATTCGCGACCGCGTCATCGTCGAGCACCGCCTTGAGCGTCGGCATCACCAGCGTGTCCTGCGACTTGCCGTGGAGCACGATCCCGGCCGCGATGCGCTCATCGTCGAGCACCCACCGCGCATACACCAGCGACGGCGCGAGCCCCACGAGCCCCTGACCTTCGGGCTGATGGCACGCCGCACAGAGCGCGGCAAACTGCACCTTGCCCTTGTCGAACCGCTGCTGCTCGGACGGCGTCAATTTCGGAGCCGCCGCCGCGCCCATCCCGGGCTTGCCCGGCCAACGCAACGACGCGAGGAGCTTCGTCGCCCGCTCCGCCTCCGGCGAACTGCCCTGCGCGGCCAGCGCCACGAGCGGCTTCGGCTCCGCCGAGAGCGTCGCCGCGATCGCCTTGCCATCGAACATCCGCGGCATCGCGCGGTCCACGCCGTCGAGCACTGCCTTGCGCGCCCACGCCGGCGCGCTGGCATTGGCCGCCACCGCCAGCACCCGGTCGAGCCGCGCCGTGTCATTGGCTTTGATCGTGGCGCTCGTCGCCGCGACGACCGCCGCCGCCACCGCTTCGCCACCGCTCTTTGCCTCGCTCATGATGGCTTCCACAAATTCCGCCTCGCGACGATTGAGCCCGCTCACCACCGCATCGACGAGATACGGTTGCGGGACCGCCGCGATCAACAACGCCCGCACCGCCGCTTCGGCCGCCGGTGTCTTCGCCTCGCCGAGCGAGAGCGCCAACTGGAGGCGCACCGCCGGCTCCGTCCGTGTCGCGAGCGGCGTGAGCCGCGCGAGAATTTCCGCGTCCACCGCCGGCTTGAGAAATTTTTCCGCCACGCGGATCGCTCCCGCGACGACCCGCGCATCTTTGTCGGCGAGCGCCGCGAGCACCGTCGGTTTGTCGAGCGCGCCCATCCCGTCGAGCGTCCAGAGCGCGTGCAACCGGCCGAGCGGATTCGCCCCCGTCGCCGCCACTTTCCGCAAGGCCCCCGCCGCCGCCGGATCACGCTTCTCCACCAGCAAGCGCTGCGCGGTGTCGCACGTCCAGCCGCTCGCGTCGTTCAATTTTTCCACCAGTTGCTCCGTCGTCGCCGCAGCGAGACCGGACTTGAAATTGGCCTTCGGAGCTCCTTCCGGCACGATCCGCCAGATGCGGCCAAGACCGATGCCGTCGCCGAGTTTCCGCTCTTCGATTTGTTTGCGCAGGAAACTCGTGACGTAGGTGCGGTGCTGCAAAATGCCGCGGTAGAGATCCACGACGTAGAGCGCGCCGTCGGGACCATTGAAGAGATTAACCGGCCGGAAACGCTCGTCCGTCGACACCAGGAATTCCGAGCCCTCATAGGCGTTCGCCCCCTTGATCGCGCCGTCCGCCTCGGTGAGCTTGATGCGCTTGATCAGATTGCCCGAGGGCTCGGCGATAAACGCATCGCCGCGAAACTCCTCCGGGAACAGTCCCCCGCGGTAAATCACCGGACCGCACGCCGCCGTCACCGACATCAGTTTTCCGTCTTTATCGAGTGTGTTGTAGCCGCGATTGATACCGGGCGTCACGCGCCCCGGAAAGGTCGCGAGACGGCCCGGCGCGAGCTGCACATTTGTGCCCGTGACCGTGACGTTCGGGTTGCGGCGCAAGTAGGCCGAAGGCACCGCGTCGATGCGCAGCGGGTCGCTGTTGCTGTTGTAGTAGATACGCCCCGTGTCGTCCTGCGTGATGCCCCACTGGCCGCGCGTGATCGTGCCTTCCCGCAGAAATTTCCCGGCCCCTTCGTAGCGAAAACGCGCCGTGAAATTCGCCGAGTAGATCCAGTTGTCCATCATCCAGACGAGGCCGTTGGCATTGTGCTCGGGGTTCGTCTGGTTGCCGTAGTCCTTAGCGACTTCCGTTTTCTGATCCATCACGCCGTCGCCGTTCGTGTCGCGCATGAACCACAGCGTCGGCGGTTCCGCGACCAAAACCCCGTCGCCGATCAGCGACATCGCCCGCGGCATCACGAGCCCTTTGGCAAACTCCGTGCGCTTGTCCATGCGACCGTCGCCATCGGTGTCCTCCAGCGTCGCGATGATGCCGAGCGGCTGATCTTCGCCCTTCGCGTCGACATCGTTCATGTAGCCCCGCATCTCGAGCACCCAGATTTTTCCGTCCGGCGCGATCTGCATCGAAATCGGATCGCCCACGAGCGGATCGGTCGCCACCGCCTCAATCCGAAAACCCTTCGCCACGGTAAACGTCTTCAACGCCTGTTCCGCCGTGAGAATGGGCGCCGGCGGGATCACAATATGCGCCGGCGGCGGCGCCTGCACTTCTCCCGCGCGGTCGCCCCTTTGGGCGAGGACCGGCGAAACACAAGCGAGCGCAACCGTGGCGAGACAAAGCGGACGGGGAATCATAGTTGGGGAAGTCGCCAAGACGTTCTGCCCAGGAAAAGGTGTCAACCCCGCCCTCGCTGCCACCGGTGCACGCTTCCGTCCGCGCGCGCCTGACGCGCCGCCCTCTCCGCGTTAAAACAGCTCCGGCTGCCCCGCGCGCACCATCGCGGCGTGCAGTTGTTTTTTCACCTCCGGCGCCGCCTGCATCTTGCCGAGTAATTTCTCCCCGAGCGCCCGCGCAGCCTCGATCTGTCCCGATCCCGCCAGCACTTCCACGTTTTTCACCGTCGCCTGAATCACGTAGCCAACAAACGGCTCTGGCCGGCCCGCCGCGCTCGGCGTCGTCGCCATCCGTTCTATCTGCGCGACGTTGCGGTCAAACTCCTGCTCCATGCGCGCCCGCGGACGCGCCTTGGCCGCGTCGCCGTAGCGCTTGGCCTTGATCAGCAAGTCGTAGACGCGCACGAGCAGGCCTTCGCGCCGCGGATCCTTGGCCTCCAGCTTGTCGAAGACTTCGAGCGTGCGCTTGTTCTCCTCGAGCGCGCCGTTGAGCGACGCGAAGTCCACCTGCGCACCCCGCGCCGCTGCGTCCGCCATCATCGCCCGCTCCGCCGCATCCCGCCGCTCGCGCAACGCCGCCAGCGCCGGCGGATGTTTCCTCCCCAGCTGCGCAATCGCGCCGATCAGGAAACTGTTGCGCACGCCGGTATACGCCGGCACGCCCGGCATGCCCACGTCGTAGCACCAAAGGTATTCCGCGAGCGCCTCCGCGTGCTGGCCTTTTTGCGCGAGCGTGCTCGCGAGATCGTAGCGCGCCTGCACCGCCTCCTTGCTCGCCGCCGGCGCCGCGCTCACCGCAGCGATCGCCCGCGTCAACGCCGTCTTGCCGGCGGCGCTCGCCGCAAACTCCGTCGCAAACGTCGCCGGCTCGCGAAACCCCACGATGCGGTCCAGCTCCGTGCCGTCGGCCTTGAGCAGCAACAGCGTCGGATACGCCTCAATCTTGTAACGCTGCGCCAGCGCCTTGCCTTCTTTCTCGGCATCGAGCTTCAGCGCCACCGCTTTTTCGCCGACAAGTTTGCCCACCGCCGCATCGGTCCACGTCTGCGTATCGAGCCGTTTGCACGGCTCGCACCATGTCGTGAAAAAATCGATGAAGATCAGTTTGTTCTCCTGTGCCGCCGCCTGCGTCGCGGCCTCAAACGAGATCGCCCGAAACGCCACCGCCGACTCCGCGCCGCGCATCCCGCTCGCCCACGCCGCGCCGCACATTGCCACCACGCCCCATCGCCACAAAGAGGTTTTCATGGCTCGGCAACCAATCCGCACCGCTGCCGCAAAGCAACCTCCCAAGACCGCTCAATACGGTCCGCGAATATGCGCCGCCACTTCGTGCGCGTAGAAATCCGCCAACCGCGCATGCAGCGCAAATCCCAGCGGCGGCAGCGTCGATACCTGCGCATTCGCCCGCGCCTGCTCCGGATTCCGCGCGCCGGGAATGATCGTGCTCACCGCGTCGAAATCGAGACACCACCGCAGCGCCAGCTCGCTCATCGTCTGCCCCGTCGGCACCAGCGGCTTCAACGCGTCCGCGAGTTCCACGCCCTTTTCAAACGGCAACCCCGCAAACGTCTCGCCCACGTTGAACTGCTGCCCGTCCCGGTTGAAATTCCGGTGATCGTTCGCCGGAAACGTCGTGCCCTTCGTCATCTTCCCACCGAGCAATCCGCTCGCGAGCGGTAGCCGCACCAAGAGCGCCACCTTCCGCGCCTTCGCCTCGGCGAAGAGCGTGTGAATCGGCTTCTGCCGGAAGATCGAAAAAATGATCTGGAGCGCCGCCACGCCTTCCGTGCGCACGCAGAAATCCGCCTCTTCCATCGACTCCACGCTCACGCCGAAATCGCGGATTTTCCCTTCGCGTTTCAGCTCGCGCAGATGCTCGAACACTTCGCCGCGCTTCACCACCTCGAAGGGCACACAGTGTAACTGCGTGAGATCGAGCGCCTCGACCCCGAGCCGTTTCAGCGAAGCTTCCGTGTGCAGCCGAATCCCCGCGCGCGAAAAATTCTCCGGCCAACCCGGCGGCGAAAACCGCCCGAGCTTCGTGGCCACATACAGCCCGCCGCCCCGCGCACTCGGCGTCTCCGCCAAAAATTTCCCGATCAACGTCTCCGCCCGCCCCATCCCATACACGTCTGCCGTGTCGAAGAGCGTCGTCCCCGCGTCCCACGCCGCGCGCATCGTCGCCATCGCCACCTCTTCCGTCACGTCACCCCAGCCGGCACCAAGTTGCCACGTGCCGAGCCCCACTTCGCCGACGCTCCGCCCGGTCCGACCAAAAATGCGTGTGTTCATCGCGCCACGCTGCGCCGCGCCCAGCCCGAAGCAAGCCACCTCACCAACCGGCGGTTTCGCCACCGCCGCCTCGACCGCACGACCGCGCCCCCTGACTTTTTACCCCACGATCAGACGCATTAACACCCCGCAATCAGACGCTCTCATAACCCGCAATCAGACGCTCCCGAATTCCGCAAATGGACGCCGCCACCGCACCCTACCCCCGCCCGCTCCGCGCCCGCGTTACCGAAGCGTTGGCCGACACCCCAGTCGTCGCGCTCATCGGCCCCCGGCAGTGCGGCAAGAGCACCCTCGCCCAGCTTGGCGCACCCGGCCGATCCTGCGTGAGCTTCGACGAGGTCCAACGCGCCCCGGAGCTTTTCCGCGCGCTCAAACTCACCGTGGACCGCGACCGTCGCCCCGGCCGTTTCTTACTCACCGGCTCCGCCGATCTCCTTCTGCTGCCCCGCTTGAGCGAGTCGCTCGCCGGCCGCATCGAGATCATCACGCTCCACCCGCTCACCGAGGCCGAGAAAAACCGCGCGCCCGGCGCGTTTCTCGCCACCCTGCTCGCCGGTCGGCTCAAACGCGAAATCAAGGGCGAGGCCCCCGTCGCCTCGCCCTCACTGGCGGAGCGCCTCGTGGCGGGTGGCTATCCCGAGCCGCTCACGCGTTCACCCGAACGCGCGCGCCCATGGCACCGCACCTACCTCCGCACCCTCGTCGAGCGCGACGTGCGCGACATCGCCCGCGTCAAAGACCCCGGCGAAGTCGCCCGCCTGCTCGAGTTGCTCGCTCTCCGCATCGCCGAACTCCTCAACGCCTCCAACCTGAGCCAAGACCTCGGCCTCGATCGCCAGACCGTCGAAAACTACCTCGCTATTCTGGAACGACTCTTCCTCGTCCGCCGCCTTCCGGCCTGGCACCGCAACGAAGCCAAACGCCTCGTCAAAACCCCAAAAATCCACCTGCTCGACAGCGGCCTTGCCGCGACCCTCGCCGGCCTGACCGCCGCCGATTGGAACACCCGCCGCGACCGCTTCGGCCACCTGCTCGAATCCTTCGTCGTGCAACAACTCGTCGCCCAGTCCGGCTGGACCGACCCCGATCTTCGCTTCTGGCATTACCGCGACAAAGACCAAGTCGAGGTCGACCTCGTCATCACCCGCGGCCGCCACACGTGGGGCGTCGAGGTCAAAGCCTCCGCCACAATTCACGAATCCGACGGCGCCGGCCTGCGCCGCCTCGCCGACCAATGCGGCAAAGAGTTCCAAGGCGGCGTGTTGTTTTATACCGGCACCAGCACCCTCCCGCTGGCCGACCCACGCTTCCTCGCCGTCCCGCTCGAAAAACTCTGGACGCTGTAGCCGCGCGCCACGCCCAACGAACGGGCGCTTTCTCAAGCGCCCTGTTTGCGTCCCGCAGCCCCTCATGCCCGCCGCAACGGACTCTCCTCCGTAAACAAATTTCGCTCTCGAAACGCCGCCGGCGAATCGCGCAACAACCACGCGCGCGCCCACGCATCCGGCAATGCGAACCACGGCCGCTTGAGCCGCCGCCCCGGCTTGTCCGCCCAACGCGGCGAAGGCAGTCGCAGCGTGTTCGCCAGATGCGCAGCCACGGCGGCGAGGTAGGCATCTTGCACCGCCACACCCGTGCGCGGCGGCTCCCGGCGAATCGCGCCCGCGAGCTTCCGCCGCGTGGCCCGCTGTTTTACCAGCAGGTTCACATGGTCGAGAAAATCCTCCAAATTATCGCCGATATCCGCCGTCGTTTCCGCGCGCGCTACCGCCTCCGCCAACGAGCGTGGTCTCTGCCAGGTGTTTTCGGCCTTCGTTTTCATTTCTTCGCGTTCACTTCCGCGATCAGCTTTTCCACGAGCCAACGTTTCCCATTCTCCAAGCGTTGGTCGACGTAGTAGTCTGCGACGATGGCATCGACTTCCTTGATCGAACGCAGCCGCAGCTTGCGCACGAGGAACTTGATATCCTCCACATCGCCGGCGCGAAAAAGCGTCGGCAACCGTGCAGCCAGACATTTCATCGCGAGCAAATATTCCGGTCCGGGCCGCGTGAGCACGAGCCCGGGGATCTGCAATTCCGCAAACTCCTCCCTCGCTTCACGTGCGCCAACAAATGTCTTCACCCCCGAGTTCATCCAATCCTCGGGCAAATTCATTTCGGCCGCCACCTGCCGGATCAATGGCTCGATCGCCCCCGCCGGATGGAAGATCGCATCGATGTCTTTCGTCGCCTTCCGACAATCGTAGGCGATCATCATCACCCTCCCGCCGTAGATCGCGATTTCCGCCTTGATCGCCGCTTCCGCACACAGCGCGCCGAGCCGCGTAAGTGCACAGACGATCTGAGCGCGCGTCAGGCGCCTGAGCGGTTTGGCCATAGACTCATCGTTGCGCGGCCCAAAGCCTCCACGCAAGCCACCGCCTCACCGCCCCGGCGTCCGCACGCTCCACGTCGTCGCCAGCAGCACCGCGCCGATCACCGCCGACCCCGCGTAAAACCATAGCACGCCATCCCATCCGTAGTGATCCGCGAGCACGCCCGTCACCACGCCACACAAGGAGGCACCGAGATACCCAAACAGTCCCGTCAACCCCACCGCGCTCGACGAGGCTGCCTTCGTCGCGAAATCCGCCGCGGCCACCGCGATCAACATCTGCGGCCCGTAGACAAAAAATCCCAGCGCCACGAACACCACCGACATCGTCCCCACCTGCCCGCGCGGCACGGCGAAGAGCGCCGCCACACAGGCGATCACGAGCAGCATGAACGCGACCGACACCGGTCCGCGTCGACCTTTGAAAACCTTGTCCGAGATCCACCCTGCCGCATAAGCGCCGAACACGCCCGCCAGCTCGAAGCCCGACAACGACCACCCCGCATCCTTCAGATTAAAGCCCTTCGCCTCCTGCAAATACTTCGGCGCCCAATCGAGCACTCCGATGCGCACGATGTAGACGAAGAAATTCGCCGCACTCACCACCCACACCCACGGGTTCGTCAGAATGTAGCGTCTGAACACTCCCCAAAACGGCGCCGCCTCCTCCGCCACCGTGCCCGCCGCCGCGCCTTCGCGATACACTTCCACCGGCGGCAGCCCCATCGACTCCGGCGAATCCGTCAGCCGATTGAGCAGCCAAAACGCTCCGACCACGCATACCAGCGCCGGCACCCAAAACGCCGCCCGCCACCCGTAGTGCGTCACGAGCCAGCCCGCCCACACGACGATGATTGCGCCACCGATCTGATGCGACGCGTTCCACAAGCCCCACGCCCGCCCGATCTCCTTCGGGCTATACCAACTCGTCAGCAGACGCACGCACGGCGGCACGCCCGCGCCCTGAAACAGATTGTTCAGCGCCCACATCGCGATGAAGAATCCCAGCCCCGCGCCGAATCCGAAGAACAGATTCACGATCGCGGAAAACAACAGCCCAAGCGCCAGCAGATAGCGTGGATTCGCCCGGTCGCCGATCACTCCGCTCAGAAATTTCGACGCGGCGTAAACGATGGTCGCTACGCTCAACACCACACCCCACTGGGTGTTGGAAAAATGAAACTCATCGGTGATCGCCTTCGCCGCCATCGAGATGTTCTTCCGCACAAAGTAGAACAGCGCGTAGCCAGTCGTCATCGCATACATCACCCGCAGCCGCCAGTGCCGGTAAAGCCGGTCCACCTCAGCCGCATCGGCCGTGACCGGCTGCGGCGGTTGCGCCCGCAGCGCCGCGGAAATTTTCGTGATCAAACTCATGCGCGTCGGCTCAAAACTGGAGATGCTTCACCGTGAGCCCGCGGTTGATGAGCTGCTTGAGCGAAGCGATGCCGATGCGAATGTGGTCGTCGACAAACTTCGCGTCGATCCGCCGGTCGCTTTCCGCTGTCTTCACTCCCTCCGGCGTCATCGGTTGATCCGACACCAGCAGCAGCGCGCCCGTCGGAATCTCGTTGTAGAATCCCGTCATGAACACCGTCGCTGTCTCCATATCGACGGCCATCGCCCGAATCTTCCGGAGGTGCTTCTTGAACTCTTCGTCGTGCTCCCACACCCGCCGGTTCGTCGTGTAGACCGTCCCCGTCCAGTAGTCGCGCGCGTGGTCGCGGATCGTCGTCGAAATCGCCTTCTGCAACGCGAATGCCGGCAGCGCCGGCACCTCGGGCGGAAAATAGTCGTTGCTCGTGCCTTCGCCGCGAATCGCCGCGATCGGCAAAATCAAATCGCCCAGTTCCGCCCGATGCTTGAGTCCGCCGCACTTGCCGAGAAACAGCACCGCCTTCGGGTGAATCGCACTGAGTAAATCCATCACCGTCGCCGCCGTCGCGCTCCCCATCCCGAAGTTGATGATCGTAATGTCACCCACCGTCGCACTCGGCATCGGCTTGTCCGCCCCGCGCACCGGCACTTCGTGCCACTCCGCAAAGAGCTGCACGTAGCGGTCAAAGTTCGTGAGCAGCACATACCCGCCAAACTCCGCCAGAGGCACGCCTGTGTAGCGCGGCAGCCAGTTCTCGACGATTTCCCGACGAGATTTCATGTCCGCAGCCCTCCGCGCTTCACTTTGTCTTCTTCGCCGCGCGTTCCTGCACGAGCCGCGCGCGAATCTCCATCAACTGTTTCCCGAGAAGATTATTCCCTTCGCCTTTGTAAACTCCCCAAATCTTATCGCCCCACCAATTCGTCTCTTCGAGCACGCGGTCGCCCGTCGCGATAAGTTTCTCGGCCAGTTCCGGATTCTGCGAAAACTTCGCCCACAGCACCTCGCGCATCGTGCGCTCCTTGCGCGTTTCCCACGCCGCCGTGTCGTAGGGTTTAGTCCGCGAGAGCTTTTTCGCCGGATCGGGAGCAAGCGTCGTAAACACATCGCGCTCCGCCGCCGGATATTTTCCCGACTGGTAGGCCGCCTCTGCCGAACCGTAAACGCGGCCCTCCCATTCGACGCGTGAAAGGTAGAAATTACTCAGCCAGCGATACTCGGCGACGAACCCGCCGATCTTCTTCGTATCGTGCACCACACCCTCGAACGTCTCGTCCCAGTTGGGCTTTTTCGCCGGCGCGGCAGCCGGCGGCTGCGCCCAACTCACGGTCGCGGCCAACAAAATCAACCAGACGGGAAGACGGATCGTTTTCATAGAGGAGAGAGCACTTCAAACACCCAAAACTGGGTCTCTTGGTTAGGTAGAAAATTATCGTCCGACACCACGACGAGCGTCGCGTGGCCATTGGGCAACCGGCGCCCCCACGCCACGCCTTCGAGATTGTCGACGCGCACTTGCCCGGCCTTCGCGAAATCAAACACCAGCCGTTTTGTCGCCGGTTGATACTGCTCGCCCGTGCTCACCAGCGTCGCCCGCTCCTTCACATCGGTCGCCCGACCGAAATCGACTTCGTAAAGTCGCGCCGCAAAGGCCCACCGGCCCGCGCTCACCTCGGCCCCCGTGCGCTCCAGGGTCAGCACGCGCCCGTCGGGCAAAGCGAGGATCTCCGACAACCCGTTGTCTCCTTCGCGTCCCGGCGACGGCGTGAGCTGCCACGCGTCGAGCCCATAGGCGTATTGCGCGAGCATTTTTCCGTCGCGCCTAAGCCGCGTCAGCCGCGTCGTGCCGCCAGTCGTCTGTGTCGACGCCGGGCCATCCTGCTGCAACGGCGCCTCCAATGCGCTCCACAGCGACTCGCCGTCAGGTGAAAACGTCAGCGACTCCAGTGTGAGATTGTAGCGTGGCCCCACATTGGCCGTCGTCGAAAACAACCACTGCGCCGGCAGCGCCAATTCCGCGAGCAACGTTCCATCGCGTTTCGCCCGCCGCACCAGCGGATTCAGTTTCAACCGGCTATCCCCCTCGCTCGTATACCACACGGTGCCGTCGCGCGGATCGAGCCGCAGCGCCTCGAAGTCCGGCACATCACCGCCGCGCTTCGCCGCGCCCGGTCGGTCCGGATACGCCGAGCCGTCGCGCTGCCGCAGCACCGTCACACTCACCACCTCCGCCGCGCGCACCGATTTGTCGTCGTAGTCCAATTTCACAGTGTAGAAGCGTGCCGGCCTGTGTTCTGAACGGTCGTCGCTGATCGCGAGCCAACGGTCGGCCGCCGCATCATAGTCGATTCCGGAAAACCCACCCACGCGTGTCCCGTCCATCGTCTGGCGCGCCGGCAAGGCCCGCACACCGATGAGCCGCAGAGCCAACGGCTCAGTAGCTCGCGCGCATGCGAGCACACCAACCGCGAGGAAGACGACCCGGAGAACATGGGATTTGCGCGACATCACTCTGCGCTACCAGACGGTAGCGCCCGTGTCAGAATTCCTTTTTCACGCGCAGATAGACAAAGCGCCCCAGCGACCACGCCGAGTAGGTCGCAATGTCGTAACCGTAACTCGGGATCGCCTTGCCGTTCCGCGGCGGCTCGGAGTTGAGCAGATTGCTGCAACCGAGCGTCACGCGCGTGCCCCACGCCGCATCGACGGAGAAGGTGCCATTGAAGAGGAACTGCGCATTCTCGCGCCACGCCGGCGCAAACTGATCCATCAGGTAGCTGCCCTTGAACTGCGTGCCGAGCGTCGCCGCGAGCTTGTCCTTCTTCCACCCTATCTGACCCGACCCCGCGAGGCGCGGCGTGTTATAGCGACCGGCCGAGTTGACGTAGCCCGCGCCGCTGCCCGCATTGAGCGCGAAGTAGTCCGTGTAGGTCACCTGCGCGTTCACGTTGAAAACGCCGAGGCGCGTGCCGCGCAGGCGATAATCGGCACCGACATCGACGCCCTTCCACTTGTAGCCGGCGGCATTGATCGTCTTCGCATCGAAAAACTGGATCGCGCCCGCGGCATTGCGCACAACGCGGTCGGGGAAGAAATTGAAAAACGTCGTCGGCGTCGTGAACGACGTGATGACGTTCGTCAGCCCGATGTCGAAATAGTCGGCCGAGAAGCTGAGCCCTTTCACAAGCTTGCCCGCATCGAGCACCACGCCGCCATACCACACACGGCCCTTCTCGGGTTGGAGCGCGCGATTGCCTGCGGCGACAAACGGATAGGTGTTCAAGCCAGCCGCCGGATTGCGCGGATCCGCGACCGCCGCCGTGAAGGTCGTGATCGCCGGTTGGTAGAGCTGGCCGATGTCCGGCGCCTTGAACGACGTCGAGTAGGAGCCGCGGATTTTCAGAAAATCCACCGGCTGCGAGACGAGCGCGTATTTCGGATTCACCGTCGATCCGAACGAATCGTAGCGGTCGTAGCGACCCGCAAGTTGCAGTGTGAGATACTTCGGCAGCACCGGCACTTCGAGCTCCGCGTAGCCCGACGTCACCGTGCGGTTCCCCGAGTAGGGCAGATCGCCGATCGTCACAAGGTAGCCCACCGGATCGGAATGGTTGTCGAGGTTGTCCTTGCGGCGCTCGACACCGACGGCGAGGGCCACGTTGCCCGCCGATTTTCCTCCGAGTAGCGCGGGCATCGCAAACAACGGTCCCGTCGCCGACGCATCGTAGCCGACCGTCGTGCTCTTGGAATTCGCAGTCGACGAAACAAAAAGCCCGTTCACCAGCGCCTGATTCGCCGAAGGGCCGAACGGATTGAAAAACTGGCCCGCGTAACCGGCGAGCGTGCCGTTGAGCGCCGCCTGCATGTCGGACGTGCGAATCTGGTTACCGGCGACCTGGTCGAACAAACTCGTGCCGTAGATGAAGCCCGTGTGCCACGTCCAGTCAGCCGGGAGTTTCCCGTCGAGCCCGAGGATCGTCGTCGTGCCCGTCGTCTCGACGTCGAAGAGGCGCGTCGGCCCGAAATTTCCGCGTCCGCGGAAATTGTTCAGCGCGACGCCGAACGGGTTGTAGGGATTGTTCGCCGGAATCGTGAGAAACGATCCGTCGGCATTCGTGATCGACTGGCTGTTAATCGAGATCGGCGTGTAGACGATGCCGGTCTGGTTTTTGTTCGCGAGGAGCTGCACCGATGCGCGCACCGTCTCGGTGAGCTCACGCTTCGCGCTCAGCATCGCGGAGAAATTTTCCTGATCAGGCGTGAGCTGCGTCGTCGGTGCGAAATCGTAGCGGTTCGCATTCGTCGCGGCATTTTGGTTTGCGCCGGCGTAGGAGAAGTTCGCCACGCGCGGTGCGGCCGTCGGCGCGCCACCCGTGATCACATAAAAACCCGCCCCATTGGTGAAACCCGCCGCCGTCGCCTGGGCGGCGGTCAGCGTGAGGTTGAAGGGGAAATTCGACGGGCTGTTGTTGTTCTGGCCCTTCACCGTGCCGAACGCCGCGAGGTAATCCGTGCTCTTCGAGCGGTCGTAGTCACCCGCGAAATTGGAGTTCTGTTTAAACCAATTTACGTTGAGCAAATACGAACCCTTCGCGGTCGCTTCACCCGTGAGCAGGCTCAGGCTGCGCGTCCCGGTGTCGTGGCCACTCGTGTTGCCATACATCGCACTCGTGGAGAACCCGCTGTAGTTGGAGCGCAGTTTGATATTCATCACGCCGGCGATGGCGTCCGTGCCATAGATCGCCGAGGCGCCGTCTTTCAGATATTCGATGCTCGCGATGGCCTCGGTCGGGATGCTGTTCAAATCGAAAACGGTTCCTCCGCGGTTGTCGGGCAGTCCGTAGCTCGACGGACGCTTGCCATCAAGGAGCACGAGGAAACGTCCCGCGCCGAGTCCGCGCGGATTGAGCGTCACCGCGCCCCGGGCGAAGGGCACGCTGCTCACCGGATTCGCCGCCGGCACGCCGATGGAGTTGGTCGTGCCGTTGTTAAACGAAAGGCTCTGCAGAAAATCACCTGTCGTCTGAAACCCGCGCGCATCGATGTCCTCCTTGGGATAGGCCGCGATGGGCTGAGGACCTTCGCCTTCGAGGCGTTTGATGTGAGAGCCGGTCACCTCGAACGCGGCCATTTCCACGGCGGGCCCGTCAGCGGTCGCGTTGCGCTTCGCCGCCGGGCTTGGGCCGTTTTTTTCCGCCTCGCTCCCCGCCTTGCGGCGCACGGCAAACGCCCCGGTCTTCTGCTCCTGCCCCGCTACGAGTCCCGTCTCGGCCAGCATCGCGTCGAGCGCCTCGCGCGGGGTGAGTTGCCCGAGCACGGCGCGTGTCTTTACCGCCCCAACCACCTCCGGCGAAAACACGATCTCACTGCCCGCCTGCGCGGCAAATTGCTTGAGCGTCCGCACCGCGTCACCCGCCGGCACATCGAACGTTTTCTTGGCCGCATCCGCCGCACGGAGTGCCGCTGTCGTGAAAACCAACGCCGCGAGCAGCAGCGGAAATGTCCGTCGCACGTAGCGACCGAGCGAAGAGGAAGAAGCGAAGTGCATGGGTGATTCGAAGTGGATTCCCAGAGACAAACCGCGACGGCGGGTTTTCCGCTAAAAGTTTTTCGCTCGCGCACAGTTCGTCACCGAAACGTGACACGCCGACGCCTACTTCGCCCGCCGCAACACGATCTCGCGTTCATTCCGCCATTCGGCACGCATACCGAAATCCGACTCCATCAGACGGACGAATCCTTCGACATTATCCGAGCGAAACGCCGCGCTCAGCCGCAGCGCACCGAGCGACGGCTCGCCGACGATCAGCCGCACCGCATTGCGGCGATTGAAGTCCGCAACGATCTCGCTGAGCGGAGCATTCGTGAAATCGAGCAGCCGCGGCTGCCACGCGAGGCGCGCCGCGAGTTGCGCATCGGTCAGCGTGACGACCTGCGACGGCGCTTCTACCTTCGCGAGCGGAACCACCGCGCTCTGTCCCACTGACAACACCT
Source organism: Opitutus sp. GAS368 (assembly GCA_943372705.1). Taxonomy (GTDB): domain Bacteria; phylum Verrucomicrobiota; class Verrucomicrobiia; order Opitutales; family Opitutaceae; genus GAS368. The sequence goes on from CALRZR010000004.1 coordinate 35,283, forward strand.
GAGCATCAGGTCGGATCGCTCCGCTCGGCGGGTCGATCCGCACGCGGCCCTCGGCCACCACAACCTCCACTCCCGCACTATCGAGGCGCACATTAAACACCGTGCCCACGGCCCGCACGGCCACACCGCCCGCCGTCACGACGAATGGCCGAGCCGGATCCTTCGCCACCGTGAAGTTCGCCTCGCCGCGCGCGAGCGTCACGCGCCGCTCCGTCGCAGTGAACGCGATCTCCACCGCCGCTCCTCGATTCAGTTCCACCACGGAGCCGTCCTCCAGCGTGCGGCGCTCGCATGGCGCCGCGAGCGCCGCCACTTCCGCCGTCACGTCGATAGGCTTCGCTTCACTCCGCCCACGACCGCGCTCTCCCGAAAAGATCATCACTGCCACCGCCGCGGCGGCCACCAGCAGCGAAGACGCACCCGCCAGCCGCCACCACCGGCGCGCGCGCGCCTTCGCCGACGGCGCAAACAGATCCGGGTCCGGCACCGCGCCGAGCGACGTCTGCAGACCCGTCAACCGATCCAACTCATTCCAACCCCAGCTGTGCTCCGCCAACGCCGCGCCATGCCGCGGGTCAGCGGCGAGCCACTGCGAAAACTCATCCTGCTCGGCGGCGGTCAGACCGCGGTCGCGCCGCAACACCCATTGGGCGGCGGCGGTGGCGATCTCCTCCCGCGAATGTGGGTCGGGGCGCGGACGGTTCATGGGCGTCCTTTCGGCCGGTAGCCGTGGCGGCGAAAATATTCGATGCACTTGCGCAGGCCGATGCCGCCCTGCGCCTCGACGGTGTGCTCGGAGACGCCGAGCCGCTCCGCGACCTCCTTCTGCGAAAGACCGTAGATTTTCCGCAACGTCACAATCTGCCGGCAACGCTCCGGCAGCGCCTGGATCGCCCGGATCAACACCTGAAAGTCCTCTGCCTGCGCCATCGCCTCGGGTGCGCCAACGCGTTCATCCGCGACCGACAACGCATCGATCTCCGCCGCGCCCTCGGGCCGCTCGACGCGTTGGTGCCGCAAGTGGTTCAACGCGAGATTCCGCGCCGTCACGAAAAGCAGCGCCCGCGGACACGCGATCGGCCCCGTAGCGTGCGCCTCCATCAGCCGCGCATAGGCGTCCTGCACGAGATCGTCCACATCCGTCACCGCCGGAAACCGCCCGCGCAGCCACGCCCGCAGCTTCGCCTCGTGAGGCAGGACCTCTTCGGCGAACCAACGCGACTGTTCTGGATTTTGTGGCGACACGACAGTGGAAGGCACCCTGCAGGGCGGGTGCCACCGTCTCAACCCCCGAGCCGCGGTTTTCCGTTAAAGAAAATTCTCACCCCTGTCCCGCCGCTCGCTACCGCGCCTTCTCCCCCGCCCCCACGCGGTAACGCCAGCGTTACCCTTTCCCCCTCGCCGCGTCCGTCCCGGGAACAAACCTCACCGGTTGCGCCTCCGACTCAATCCTCCACACTCCACCTTCATGTCGTCGTTCCGTTCCCTGCCCTTCGCGCTCCCCGTGTTCGTCTGCGCGCTCCTCGCTCTCGTCTCCACCCCGTTCGCGCACGCCGCCGCCCGACCCTCCCACGTCAAAGCGTCGCTCGTCGCCGCCGACACCTCCGTCCAACCCGGTCACCCGCTCACCGTCGCCCTGCGCCTCGTGCACGACGAACACTGGCACACCTACTGGCTCAACCCCGGCACCGGCATTCCGACCTCGCTCAAATGGACGCTCCCGCCCGGCTGGACCGCCGGCGAAATCCAGTGGCCCGCCCCCATCCCGCTCAAAAACAAAACCGGGTCCGTCGTGGGCAACGGCTACGAGGGCGAACTGTTTCTGCCCGTCACCCTCACGCCGCCCGCCAACCTCGCGCCCGGCTCCACCGTCGAACTCAAAGCCGCCGCCGACTGGCTCATGTGCGAAGAAATCTGCGTGCCCGGCAGCGCCACCGTCACTCTCACGCTCCCCGTCTCCGCCGCCGCTCCACTGTCCGACGCCACCTCGGGTGAAAAAATCCGCGCCACTGTCGCCGGCCTCCCGCGCGCCGATCCCGCTTGGAAAGCCACCGCGTCCCGCTCCGCCAAAAACATCACGCTCCACGTCACGCCCGCCGCGCCCGCGTCGGCTCCGGCCGCCGGCCCCGCGCCGAAACTCCACTTCTTTTCCGACGACGGCGTGATCGCCTACGACGAGCCGCAAACCGCCCAGCCCGACGGCCAGGGTGGTTTCACCGTCACGCTCCCGCTCGCCACCGATGGCCCGAAAGACGCGAAGAAACTCCTCGGCGTCCTCACCACCTCCACGAGCTGGACCGCCACAACCTCCACCGCCACTGCCCTCCGCGGCCTCCGCATCGAAGTCCCCTTCACCGCCGCGGCTCCGCCCTCGACTCCGTTCGCGCAGCTCCTCGGCACGCTCGCCCTCGCCTTCCTCGGCGGCCTCGTCCTCAACCTCATGCCCTGCGTCTTCCCTGTCCTGGGCATCAAGATACTCGGCTTCGTCAACCAGTCCGGCCAGGACAAGAAAAAGGTCATCCTCCACGGCCTCGTGTTCACCGCCGGCGTGTTGCTCTCGTTCTGGTCGCTCGCCGCCGTCCTCGCCATCCTCCGCGCCGGCGGCCAGGAGCTCGGCTGGGGCTTCCAACTCCAGGAGCCCGGCTTCGTCTTCATCCTCGCCGCCGTGATGCTCGTCTTCGCGATGAACATGAGCGGCGTCTTCGAGTTCGGCCTCGCCGCCACGGGCGTCGGTGCCGAGCTCCAGATGAAATCCGGTTTCGCTGGCTCCTTCTTCACGGGCATCCTCGCCACCGCCGTCGCCACGCCGTGCAGCGCGCCGTTTCTCGCCCCCGCACTCGGCGCCGCCCTCGCCGTGCCGACCGGCGAATCGTTCGTCATCTTCACCGCCATCGCCATCGGCCTCTCCGCGCCCTACCTGCTCCTCTCGATTTTCCCGCAGGCCGTGAAGATTCTCCCTCGCCCCGGTGCGTGGATGGAGACGTTCAAACAGGCCATGGCCTTCCCGCTCTACGCCACCGTCGGCGCGCTCGTCTGGGTGCTCACCGGCCAACTCGGCGACGACAGCCTCATGGCGATCTTTGGCCTCGTAGCCATCGCCGTCGGCATCTGGATCTACGGCCGCTGGACCGCTCCCGGCGCCTCCGCCGGCCGCGTGCGCTTCGGCTACGCCGGCCTCGTAGCGCTTCTGCTCGTCGGCGCCTGGCTCGGCTGGCCCGCCCAATCGAAAGTCACTTGGGAAGCGTGGAGCCCCGAAGCCGTCGCGAAACTCCGCGCCGAAAAACGCATCATCTACGTCGACTTCACGGCCCGCTGGTGCGCGACGTGCCAGACCAACAAGAAACTCGTCTTCGGCTCCGGCGAAGTCCTCAAAACCTTTGCCGACAAAAAAGTCGCCACGCTCCGCGCCGACTGGACGAACAAAGACCCGCGCATCACCGCCGAACTCGCCGCCTACCAACGCAGCGCCGTCCCTTTCAATGTCGTCTGGCTCCCCGGCAAAGACACCCCGGTGATTTTGCCCGAGATCCTCACCCCCGGCATCGTGCTGGATGCGGTGAAGCAATAATACGCCCCCGCGCTCTAATTGTGGGAGGGGCTTTACGCCCCGATTCTTTCGAGCGAAGCAGCGGTTCCCTACGGCCATCCACCCCATGCCTCGCCTCTTCGCCCTCGTCACCGTCCTTACTGCCGCCCTCAGCCCCGCCTTCGCCGCCTCGTCGCCCACACCCGTCCCCCGCGACGCGGCCCGCCCCGTCGCCGACATCGTCTTCGGCTCGTGCCTCAAACCCGTCGAGCACCCGATGCTCGCCCGCACGCTTACGCTGCCGATGGATCTGTTTCTTTTCCTCGGCGATAACATCTACGCCGACACCACCGACATGGCCGTCATGCGCGCCAAATACGACGCGCTCAAAACCAGCGACTTCTTCCGCACGCTCCGCGCCCGCGTCCCGATCCTCGCCACGTGGGACGATCACGATATGGGCGCCAACGACGCCGGCGCCGACTACCCGATGCTCCGCGAATCCAAGGAGGAATTCCTCCGCTGGCTCGACGAGCCCGCCGATTCCCCGCGCCGCCGCCGCGCCGGCGTTTACGCTACGCACATCTTCGGCCCGACCGGCCGTCGCGTGCAGATCATTCTTCTGGATACGCGCAGCTTCCGCAGTCCGCTGCGCCGCGCCGCCAAGTCCGAGCCACCGCTCCTCGGCGGCCCCTACCGCCCGCTCGCCGATCCCGCCGCCACGATGCTCGGCGACGCCCAGTGGCGCTGGCTCCGGGAGCAACTCGCCCAACCCGCCGAGCTCCGCCTCATCGCCAGCAGCATCCAGTTCGTCTCCGAATTTTCCGGCGGCGAAGCCTGGGCCAATCTCCCCCTCGAGAAACAGCGCCTGCTCGACCTCCTGCGCGATACCCGCGCCGCCGGCGTGCTCTTCGTGAGCGGCGACCGCCATTGGGCCGAACTCTCCCGCATGCCCGGCCCCACCGGCTACGCACTCCACGATCTCACCGCCAGCGCCCTCACCGAGAAACACCCGCGCGGCACGCCCACGCCCAACCGCTACCGCGCCCTCGAAAAAACTTACCACGACGTGAACGTCGGCCACCTCCACATCGACTGGGCCGCCCGCGATCCGCAGATCTCGTGGCGCATCGTCGATGTCGACGGTCACACCCAACTCGCCCACACCCTCCGCCTGAGCGAACTGCAGCCCGCGCCGCGCTGAGCGCCCCTTGTTCGCCGCCCCGCCATCCCATGCGCCCCGCCCTCCCGCTCCCCGGTCCGCAACGCCGCTCCCGCCGCTATTTTCTGTCCGTTGCACCGTGGCGGACCGTCGTGCTGCTGTGGTTACTTCCCGCCGCGGCCACGCGCTCGCTCGCCCAAGATTTTGTCCCGCCGAGCGTGGCCCCCGAAGCCCTGCGTCCGGCCTACGATATCGTGATCGCCGGCGCCGGCACCGGCGGCAGCGGTGCCGCGATCCAAGCCGCCCGGCTCGGCGCCTCCGTGTTGATCTTGGAGGAAACTGATTGGATCGGCGGACAAATGCTCGCCGCCGCCGTCACCGCGATCGACGAAGGCGGCGCCGGCAATCTCGTGCGCCAGCGCGGCCTCTATCATGAATTCGTGCAACGCGTGCAGGCCGTCTACGCGCCGCTGCGTCTCGATCCGTTCAAAATCGGCCACTACATCAACACCCGCTTCGAACCCAAGGTGGGCCGCACTGTGTTGCATGCGATGCTGACGGACGCCGCCCGGCACGGCGTGCTCGATCTCGCCCTGCGTTCGCGCGTCGTGAACGTGCAACGCGACGGCGCGAAAATCACCGGCGTCGAGGTCGAACTCGTCGGCCCGCACGGTCGCATGTCCCGCCGCATCGCCTGCCATGTGCTCGTCGATGCCACCGAGTGGGGCGACGTCCTGCCGCTGACTGGCGCCCGCTATCGCGCCGGCAACCACACCAACGACGCCCTCGATCTCCAACGCTCCATTCAGGAAAACACCTGGACCGCCGTCATCAAAGCCTACCCGTCCGGCGCCCCCGCCGATCTGCGCATCGCCGCGCCGCCGCCCGGCTACGCGGAGCGCCACGCCGCCTTCGCCAAGGTCATCGTTCCCGGCGACGCCCCCCAACGCCGCGGCACCCCGATGAGTTGGTCCGCGTTTGTCGATTACCGCGGCATGCCCGACAGCACGCGCCCCGGTCCGACGGCGACCACGACGCGCACGCACCTGAATTTCAGCAACGACTACCCGTGCACCGTGGCGTATCTGGAGGACCCCGCCCAACGCACCGCCACCCATCGAGCCATGCGGCTGCGCACACTTCAGTTGCTCCACTACGTCCAAAACGTCCTCGGCATGGCCAACTGGTCCGTCGCCGACGACGAGGGTTTCGACTCGCCCTACAACCGCGCCGAGATCGACGCCTGGCTGCGCGAGCGCCCCGACCTCGCGCCGTATCGGAAGATCCTCTACCACTTCTCCGTCGTGCCCTACGTGCGCGAGAGCCGGCGCCTCGTGGGTCTGCACACGCTGACCGCCCGCGAGATCTCCCGCGGCCCCGGCAAACGCCCCACGCCGTTTCCCACCGCGATCGCGCTGGGCGACTACCGCCTCGATCTCCATGGCGGTCGCGGCCCGGCCGACCTCGAGCTGGACCTCGACCGCCGCGAAGATCTTGAAGACGCGCAGCCCGGCCGTGCCGGTCCGTTTGCGATCCCGTTCGAATCGCTGATTCCCGAATTGTTCGACGGACTCCTCGCCGCCGAGAAAAATTTTTCGCAGACCCGCCTCGTCAACGGCGCCACGCGCATGCAGCCGCACACGCTCAACATCGGCCAAGCCGTCGGCGCGCTCGCCGCCCTCGCCGTGCGCCACGGCGTGCCACCCCGCCGCATCGACCCCGTGCTCGTCCAACGCGCCGTGCTCGCCGGCGGCAGCACGTTGAACCTCACGCCGCTATCGGACGTCGGCCGGGCCGACTCCGATTGGGCCGCCGTGCAACTCGTGACGGTGCACGGCCTCCTCCCGCTCGACAGCGGCCGCTTCGCCCCGCAGCAACCGCTCGACCGCACCACGTGGACCGCCGCCCTCGCAAAAATCGGCGCCGCCGCCCCACTCTCCCCCGCCGCGCCGTCCGCACTCACCCGCGCGGAATTCGCGCAGTCCCTCACCGACGCGGCCGCCCGCGCCGTGAAAATCAATTTTGTGGCCTCCGCCGCCGACGCCGCCCTGCCCATCACCCGCTCGGAAGCCGCCCAAGTCCTCGCCGAGTTTCTCGAACTTCGCGCGCTTGCCCGGCTGCGGAATCAGCCTGCCACACTCGCCTGGGACTCCGTGAAATCCGCCACGCGCACCGTCACCGAACAAGACCTGCCGCCAGCCACCCGTCACATCCGCCGGCTCGTCGCCGCCAACGTCATCGCGCGCGCCGAAGCCGCCTACTGGGACGAACACGCGGTGATCAGCCGCGAGTGCGATGGCGCGCGCGTCGCGGCCTTGCTCCTCGGCAGCGCACGTCTCTTCGACCCGACCGCGACTCCGGCCACTTTCCTCGACGTGCTCGTGCGCGAAAAAATCATCAGCTCCCGCGACTACTGGGCCAAAAACGCGATCACCGGCGGAAGCTGCTCCGGGAAAAATGTCGCCACCGTGATCCGCAATCTCGCGGAACGCACCGCCGCCGCGCGTTAACCCGGGAAACGTCTCACGCGACTTCGACCTTCGTGTAGAATTTCGCGTGCGCCAGCAGGTGCAGCCGATGCGCTGCCAGACTCAGCTCCGCAAACGCGTCCACCTCGTCCGCCTCCGCGCCACCCGCCTCCAGACGCTGTTTCGTGCGCCGGAATCGCTCGTTCAACGAACGCTGCTCTTCCGTGTCGCCGAGTTCGCGCAACAGCCGGCGCACGTGATTCACCTGCCGCCGCGCCTGTTTCACGAGGCGCAGCGCCGCGGCGAAATCGATCCGGCCCGCCGCGAAATCTTTGAACACGCCGCACTCGAAACTCCGGCACTGCGACGGCCGGTTCGCGTAAACCCGGCACGTGCGGTCCGCGCACAACGCCGCGCACGGCTGCGGAAACCGCGCCACCGGCACCTTCGCGCGCGAGACCACCACCGGCAGCCCGAGCGCACGCAATTTCGCCGCATCGTCTCCGGCCACGAGCCGCACGTTGTCGAAGAGCGCGCCGTCGCAGCACAGTCCACAGGCGAGGCAAAGTTGTTCGGCGGAATTCACGCCCCACCCTCCCGCGACGGACCGCCCGGGCGCAAGCCGGCGCTCGCGCCCCGTTCCGCTCCGGCGGTTTTTCCGGAGAGAAATTTATTCGCCCGCGAATTTGGTTCTCCCTCCGCCGCATCCGTCGCCAAACAGGACGCCATGCGTTTTCGCCCCGTCCTCGTCCCTCATCGCGCCGGAGTCGCGCGTTCGCATCGATCCCTCCCGACGAAAACACCGTGAGCCCGCGCACGATCAACCGCCTCTCGGGCGCCCTCCTCGTCGTCGGACTCGGCACCGGCTTGGCGATCTACTGCCTCGCGGAGCCCGAGGTCTTCGATCCGCTCCTCGGGAATCCTCTCAACTCGAAAAAACACCTGCACGAACTGCGCGTGATGGGCGGCCGAGCCAACGTCACGTTCGCCGAATTCCAGGCCTGGTTCGTCGGCTTGTGGCGCGGCCCGCAACTCGGCCTCACCCTCGCCGTGCTTACCGTCATCATCGTTCCCGTATTCAGAGTCGTCGCACGCCACCCCGAGCTCTTCGATCCCCGCGCGCCCGCGCCGCCTCCGCCCGCTCCGCCGGAATAAACATTCTCCTGCCGGAGTCTCGACACCCCGCCGGCCCGCGCACGTAGTCTGCTTAACCCCACCCCACCATGAGAAATTCCGCATTCGTTTGCGGCGCCTTGGCCTTTGCCCTGCGCGCCTGCCTGCCCGTCTTCCTTCTCTGCGTCGCGCTGCCCGCCGCGACTGCGCAAACCCCCACCGGCACCGCCGCCCTCAGCGGTCGCGTGCAAAACGAAATCACCGGCCAATACCTCAACAACGCCCGCGTCGTCGTGAAGGGCACCGCGGTCACCGTGTTCACCGACGATACCGGCACTTTCCGCCTCACCGGTTTGCCCGCCGGCCCCGTCACCATCGAGGCGTTTTACTCCGGTCTCGATCCCGTGCAGGCCACCGTCGAGTTGCGCGCCGGCGAGACCGCGCAGCGCGACATCAATCTCAACAACCGCGACCGCTACGGCGCCGCCGCCACCTCGGCCGCCGCCGGCCCCGTGAAACTCGACGCCTTCGTCGCCTCCGCGTCCAAAGTCACCGAGGGTGAATCCCTCGCCACCAACGAGCAACGTTTCGCCAAGAACATCAAAAACGTCGTCGCCACCGATGCCTTCGGCGATGTCACCGAGGGCAACGTCGCCGAGTTCATGAAGTTCATGCCCGGCGTCACCATCGAGTATTCCGACGCCTCGCCCAACGCCGTTGCCGTGCGCGGTTTCGATCCCAACATGACCGCCGTCACCTCCGACGGCGCGCAACTCGCCAACGCCTCCGGCAGCGCCGCCAACCGCTCCTTCCTCTTCACCCAGGTCTCGATCAACAACATCTCCCGCATCGAGGTCACCAAAGTTCCCACGCCCGCGAACCCCGCCGATGGCATCAGCGGCACCGTCAACATGGTCAGCAAGAGTTCCTTCGAGCGCAGCCGCATGGCATTTAACTACCGCGTGTTTCTCAACGCGAGCAGCGACGGCATGACGCTCGGCCGCCAGCCGTTCCCCTTCGACACGCAGGAATTTCGCGTGCACCCCGGCTTCGACTTCGACCTCACGCTCCCGATCACCAAGACCTTCGGCATCGTCCTCACCGGCCTCCGCTCCAAGCAGTGGAACGAACAGAACATCTCCACCATGACGTGGAACGCCACCGCCGCCGGCACCGGCGCCTCGCCCTCGCGGCCGTTTCTGCAAAGCCACGCCATCATCGACGCCCCGAAATGGTATACGCGCGACTCCGCCAGCCTGAAAGCCGACTGGCGCGTTACCCGCAACTCCGTGCTCTCGTTCGGCACGCAGGCCAGCTACTACCGCGACAAGAACGGCAACGTCACCCGCACCGCCACCGCCGGCACCAACGCCACGCCCAGCATCGCCGGCGGCACCCCGCTCAGCTACGACGGCACCCAGACCATCGGCGCCACCGGCCGCGGCGGTGTCACCTTCAGCGGCAACTTCCTCCACATCGACGCCCGCACCATCGGCGCCAACACCCGCTACCGCTACGACGACGGCACCTGGCTCGTCGATTCCGCCGCCAGCATCTCCAACTCCAAGACGTGGCGCCGCTACGAACAGAAAGGCAGCTTCCAGTCCCTGACGACCGCGCTGATCAATCCCGTCCGCGTCAGCTTCGAAGGCATCACCAACGCCCGCCCCACCACCATCCGCGCCTACGATAACACCAACCGCGAAGTCGATCTCTTCAACATCAACAACTACCGCCTCAACACCGCCGCCCAGACCGACTACCGCGACCACAAGGAAGACGTCTTCGGCTACAACCTCGACCTCCGCCGCGCGTTTAGCGTCTTCGACATCCCGACCAATTTCCAGATCGGCGGCCGCTACCGCGCCCAAGACCGCGACCGCCGCTCCTACAACCGCACCTACACCTACACCCCGCCCGACGGCAACCTCTCGCCCGCGCCCTTCCTCGGCCAGGTCTACAAGAACCGCCCGAACTATTTCGGCTTCGATAACATCCCCTGGCTCTCCAACAACCGCGCCGTCGACGCGTGGCGCAAAGACCCGCGCATCTTCACCCAAAGCGCCGCGCAGCTCGTGGCCGAGGAGCAAAGCCGCATCGTCGGCTCCGAAAATATTATCGAGACCGTCACCGGCCTCTACGCGCAGACCGAGGCCCGCTTCTTCCGCAACCGCCTCACCCTCCTCACCGGCGTGCGCTACGAAAAGACCCACGACAAAGGCGTCGGCCCGCTCAACGACCCCTCCGCCGTCTTTGTGCGCGATCCCGACGGCTCCTTCGCCCACGTCGGCACCGCCCGTATCCGGAAACCGGAGGCCGGCGCCGCCGGCTCGATGCAGGAGCTCCTGCTCACCCGCAAGGAACGCGCCAACTCCGCCAACCGCGCCTATGACGGCTACTACCCGAGCGTCCACCTCACCTTTAATGCCACCGAAAAATTCCTCCTCCGCGCCGCCTATGCCAAGACCTACGGCCGCCCCGACTTCTCCAACATCGTCCCCAACGCCACCATCACCGAAAACGACCTCGAGTTTTCCACCGACCCCAACGCCATCCCCGGCAACATCTCCGTCCGCAACACCGGCCTCAAACCCTGGACCGCCGACAACTACGATCTCAGCGCCGAATACTACACCGAGAGCGGCGGCCTCATCACCGGCGGCGTCTTCCGCAAGGACATCGTCGATTTCTTCGGCACGCTCCAGACGCGCGCCACCGCCGAAATCCTCGACGAACTCGGCCTCGATTCCCGCTACGTCGGCTGGTTTCTCGACACCACCGTCAACTCCGGCGATGCCCGCGTCCAGGGCGTCGAGCTGAACGTCCGCCAGTCCCTCGCGCCCCTCGGCAAATACGGCCGCTTCTTCAGCGTCTTCGCCAACGCCACCAAACTGAAACTCGAAGGCAGCCGCACCGCCGCCTTCACCCGCTTCGTGCCCATGAGCGCCAACTGGGGCGTCACCTTCACCAAGCGCCCCTTCACGCTCATGACCAATTGGCACCACCGCGGCGAACAGGACCGCGGCGCAGCCACCGGCCTCGGCCCGCTCGCCAAAGTCTATCAGGACGCCCGCACCACCATGGACGTGAACCTGAGCTACCAGCTCAACCGCCGGTTCTCCCTGTTCGCCAGCGGCCGCAACGTGACCAACGTCTGGTTCAACAACTCCCGCTACCAGGCCGAGACCCCGATCTACGCCCGCCGCAGCTCCACCAATTCCTACGGCGCCCAATACGCCTTCGGCGTCAAGGGCACCTTCTGAGCCCGCGCTCGCGCCCGGTGCCGTGTGATCGCGGTGGAGCACGTTGACCCAACGCGCTCTCCGCTGTCCGCGGGGCCTTGCCCCCAACACCCGCGCCCACCCACCCCGCCCCCCGCGAATTCAGACTTGATAACCCCGCGCCCGCGTCGCCCGCTGGACACACCTCACGGTTACCCCCACCGATGTCCCCCTCACGCGTTTCGCCGGCCTATTCCACACGCACGCTCGAGCCCACGCCTGCTGCCGCTTCCGCACCTGCCCCCGCCGCCCGCGCCGTCGGCCCTCGCCGGCTGTGTCACACGTCCACACTTCCGCCGCCTCCTTCCATGTTTTGCCTGACGTCACTTCGCCACCTCCTCTCCACCGCCACCTTCATGCTCGCGGCCGCCGCGCCGGCTCTCGCCGCGGCACCCGCAGAGCGCCCCAACCTCGTTTTCCTGTTCTCCGACGACCAGACCGCGCGCGCCGTCGGCTGCTATGGCAATCCCGACGTCCACACGCCACACCTCGACCGCCTCGCGCGCGAGGGCGTGCGCTTCACCAACCACTACAACACCACGTCGATTTGCATGGCCAGCCGCGTGAGCGTGCTCACCGGCCTCTACGAATACCGCCACGGCTGCAACTTCGAGCACGGCGACCTTGAGCGGCGCGTGCTGAACGATTCCTACGCCGCGCGCCTGCGCGCCGCCGGCTACTTCACGGGCTTCGCCGGCAAGATCGGCTTCGACCTCAAGGGCGAGAAGTTCGAGGCCCTCGCGCCGTTCTTCGATCGCTGGGCCGGCGGCCCCGGCCAGACGTTCTACGAGACGGAGAGGAATGCCGGCATCGCGCGCTACGCCGCGCAGCACCCGCACAGTTCGCGCGCCTACGCCGCATGGGCGGCGGACTTTCTCCGCGACGCCAAGGCCAGCGGCAAACCGTTCAGCCTCTCGATCAGCTTCAAGGCGCCGCACCTGCCGTTCACGCCCGATCCCGCCGACCTCGCGCGCTACGAGGGCCGCACCTTCACGCGCCCGCCCAACTACGGCGTCGAGCACGGTCGTCATCTCTCCGCGCAATCGCGCACCAGCCGCGCCGCCACCAGCTACCGCGAATGGGTCAACGACTACGACCGCTCCGCCGCGCTCTACTACGCGCTCATCACCGGCGTCGACGCCGCCGTCGGGATGATTCGCGAGGCGCTCGCGCGCGAGGGCTTCGCCAACAACACGGTGATCATTTTCACCTCCGACAACGGCTACAGCGCCGGCGCGCACGGCTTCGGCGACAAGGTGCTGCCCTACGAGGAGGCCTCGAAGTCGCCGCTCATCATCCACGACCCGCGCCTTCCCCGCGCCCACGCCGGCGCCGTCAGCGACGCGATCACCGCCGGTGTGGACATGGCCGCGACTCTCTTCGCGCTCGCCGGCGTGCCCGCGCCGGCCGACATCGACGGCCGCAACCTCGCGCCGCTCCTCACCAATCCCTCCGGCCGCGTGCGCGATCACCTGCCGCTCTTCAATTTCTGGGGCGTGCCCTCCGCGCAGTCGCTCGCGATCGTCGCGCCCGGCTGGAAATACATCCACTGGTATTTCGGCGGCGATGGCCTCGCGCCCACCGACGAACTCTTCGATCTCGCCGCCGATCCCTACGAGATGAAAAACCTCGCCGCGGAGCCCCGCCACGCCGCGCGCCTCACGGAACTGCGTCGCGCCTACGACACCGAGGTCGCGCGCATCGGCCGTCTCGCATTCCGCGGCCACGGCTACGAACCGTATGCCACGCTCTTCGATCGCACCATGAGCTGGGACCGCAAGGCCCCGCTCATCCCGCGCCCCGCCTCCACCCCCAAGAAAAACAAAAAAGCCGCCGCCCCGTAGGCCACCCCCCATGTCACCCCATCGCGCACACTCTGCACCTCGCCACAGCCGCGCAGCGGCGACGGCGGGCCTTCTCTCCATCTCACTCCTCGCCGCTCTCACACCCCGCGCGGCCACTGCGCCCACTACCCCCGCACCGCCGCGCGACGCCCCCGTCGCCCTCTCGCCCTTCGAGGTCACCGCCACCGCCGATGTCGGCTACGAGTCCTCCACCGCGATGAGCGGCACGCGCACCAACGAGTCGCTCGCCAACCTCCCCAACTCGATCTCCGTCTTCAACACCGAGTTTCTCTCCGACCTCGGCATCACCGACTTCTTCCAAGCCGCCGACTTCGCCGTCGGCGCCGACAACATCTACAACGACAACATGCAGGTCGGCGCGCCCGTCGGCGCCCGCTCCGGCAACCAGATCAACTTCCGCGGCCTGCCGTCGGTGCGCCAGCTCAAGGACGGCTTTCCCACCTACACGCCGCAGGACACCTACAACACCGAACGCATCGAGATTTCGCGCGGGCCCGGCGGCATCGCTTACGGCGACACGGACGCCACCGGCGTCATCAATCTCACCAGCAAGCGCGGCCAGTTCCGCAACATCACCGACTTTGCCACGCGCCTCGACGACCGCGGCTCGCGGCGCTTCACGATCGATTTCAACCGCGTGCTCGTCGACAAGACGCTCGCCGCGCGCGTCAACCTGATCGATTCCCGTCTCGAGGGCTGGCACGAAAACACCGGGCGCGATTTCCGCGCCGGCGCCGGCGCTCTGCGCTGGCAGCCGTTCAAGTCCGGCCGGACCGTCGTCGACGCCACCTTCGAGCGCGGCGACATGGTCACGCACATCAGCCACACCGCGCTCAACAACCAGATGGCCGCCTACGTCCGCGGCACCGGCACGATCGCGCGCGACGCGAATCCGAACCTCGCCGGCGTGCAGGCCAACGGCGTCGGCACCGCGCGACTCGCCGCGCCGCCCACCGCCACCGCCGACAACCACGCGTGGACCATGATCGGCGGCCAGTTCTACAATCTCCAGACGATGGGCACCACCGATGCCTTTCCCACCTACCGCATCACGACGATCATCCAGGGCGCCGCCGCCACGAGCGCCACCGATCCGCAGAATCCCACCCGCATCCCCATTTTGCCAATTCCCGTCTCGTGGTTCCCGCTCAAGCAGGACTGGGCCGGGCCCGACGCGAAGGTCGACTACGATTTCAGCGCCGCAAATTTCTCCGTCCAGCACCAGGCCGCGCGCAACCTCGACGTGTGGCTCGCCTACAACCGGCAGGACGAGACCACCGCGCAGAACCTCACCCGCAACGGCAACATCGCCGGCGGCAACGTCCGCGCCGTCTTCCTCGACGTGAACCCGCGCCTGCCCGACCCCGCGTTCCCCAACGACCCCACGCGCACGATCGCGAATCCCAATTTCGAGCAGCAATTCATCGGCGGCACCATCACGCGCCGCGTCGAGAAACACAGCATCGAGTCCGGCCGCCTCATCGGCGTTTACAGCGCGGAGTTTTGGAAAACGAGCCACCGCTTCATCCTCAGCGCCAACCACCGCGACGAGATCTACCGCATCAAGAACTTCAACTGGGGCCTCACGCCGCAGGAGATCGCGCGCCGCGGCCTGACCGGCATCGGCGCCCGCCTCGCCAACAACGTCGTCACGCCGTGGTATTACTTCAAGGACGGCAACGGCGACAAACTTGCCATCCCCCGCGCTCCCGGCGTGCTCGACTACTTCATCAATGGCACCGGCGGCCTCCAGTATTTCGACCAGTCGCTGAGCAGCGGGGTCTTCCAGCACCTCGGCACGTTTTTCAAGGGCCGCCTCCGCACCAGCGTGGGGATTAGCCGCGACCACTGGCAGCAGGCGGGCAATCTTCCGGTCCTCGCCTTCGGCCCGCATCAGGAATTTCGGTTCGTCGACCGCGCCGGCAATCCCCTCGATCATGACGCCCGCGTGCCCACCGTATCCCTCGCCGACACTTGGAAAACCAACTCGAGCTACGGCGGCATCTTCAACCTCACCGACTGGGTCGGCATCACCGCCTCCTACCAGGAGTCCGCGCTCTTCACCGACAACGTCGGCACCGATCTCAACGGCAACGCCCGCGCGCCCACGCAGGGCTCCGGCGTCGACCTCGGGCTGCGCTTCAGCCTGCTCAAGCACCGCGTCAACGCCTCCGTCGTCGTCTACGACAACACCTCCGGCAACAACCGCACCGCCATCACCGCCGCCCTCCGCACCGAGGTGAACGCCGCGCTCAACACCGGCCGCACCACGCCGTCGCCCGACGAAATCATCGGCCTCGACGACTCCAACGATCGCGACACCCGCGGCGTCGAGGTCGAGCTCACCGCCAACTTAACGCGCAACTGGACGATGCGCCTCGGCTACGGCGACACGCAGAACCGCCGCTCCGCCTCCGTCCCGCAGCTCCGCGCGAAGGTCGCGCGGGCCGAGGCCCACCTCCGTTCGGTCGGCCGCTCCGCCGCCGAGATCGACGCCGCCCTCGCCGCGACCCACGACTTCCTCGACGCGCAGGCCGCCGAGGATGTGCAGCCGCGCCAATACCGCGGCAGCTTCGTCACGCGTTACGATTTCCGCGAGGGCCGGCTCCGTGGCGTCAGCATGGGCGGCTCGATCCGCTGGGCCCACGGCCGCGTCCGCGATCCCGGCGGCCTCTTTGTCACCGGCCAGCTCGTCGTCCCCGAGCGCCTCAACGCCGACGAGTTCGTCGTGAGCCCGTTTTTCAAATACAGCGCCAAGTTCGGGAAAGTCCGCTGGACCGGCCAGCTCAACGTCGACAACGCCTTCAACAACGTCACCAACCAAGGCCGCATCGCCCGCTACCCCCGTTACACCGACCCGCGCTCTATCACGCTTACGAATACCTTCCAGTTCTGAACCCTCCCTTCCAACCCATGAAACTCCCCCGCCTCCTCACCCCACTCGCCCTTTTCCTCGCCACCACCCTCGCGGCCAGCGCCGCCGATCCCGGCTTCGTTTCACTTTTCAACGGCCGCGATCTCACCGGCTGGAAAGTCCCCACCGGCGACAACGGCCACTGGAAAGTCCTCGGAGGCGTGATCGACTACGACGCCCGCTCCGAAGCCCCCGGCGACAAAAATCTCTGGTCCGAAAAATCCTACCGCGATTTCACCCTCCGCCTCGATTGGCGCATCAAGGAGACCACCGGCCTCTACCCCGTCCCCACCGTCCTCCCCGACGGCACGCACAAAAAAGGTCCCGACGGAAAAGACCTTATCACGCCCACGCCCAACGCCGACTCCGGCATCTACCTCCGCGGCACCAGCAAAGCCCAGCTCAACATCTGGTGCTGGCCCATCGGCTCCGGCGAAGTGTATGGCTATCGCATGGACGCCAAGATGCCGCCCGGCGTCCGCGCCGGCGTCACCCCGAAACTCCGCGCCGACAACCCCGTCGGCCAGTGGAACACCTTCGAAATCACCCTTCGTGGCGAGCGCCTCACCGTCATCCTCAACGGTAAAACCGTGATCGAAAACGCCGAACTCCCCGGCCTCCCCGCCACCGGCCCCCTCGCCCTCCAACACCACGGCGGCTGGAAAGACGGCAAATACAACCCCGCCTCCAGCCTCGTCCAATTCCGCAACGTCTCAATCAAGGAGCTGTAAACCGCGTTCCCTCGGCGCGCGCTGGAAATTTCGCTGGGGGCAGGCGGACGCGCGCGCGGTTGCGCACGAGGGCGCATGGTGTCTCGATGGGAGGATGCTTCGCAGCGCCATGCGCGAAGGGACGAGACCGCCAACCAATCCGGAAAATGAACACCCCCGTGCTGCGTCAGTGGCGAGAGGCGGACTTTGAGCCGTTGGCGGAGATGTGCGCCGACGCGGACGTGATGCGTTATTTCTTGGCGCCGCAGGCGCGCGACGAGACGCGGGCGATGCTGGATCGCATGAGAGCCACGATTGAACAACGCGGCTGGGGAATTTGGGCGGTCGAGGTCGACGGAGACTTCGCAGGGATGGTGGGGCTGAATGTGCCGCGCTGGCCGTTGCCGTTTTCGCCGTGCACCGAGGTGTTGTGGCGGCTGCGCAAACCATATTGGGGGCGCGGCATCGCTTACGCCGCAGCGAGTCAGGCCGTCGACCATGGCTTCGAGCAGGTCGGGCTCGAAGAGATCGTCGCATTCACGACGCCGCCGAATCTGCGGTCGATTCGCCTGATGGAGCGACTCGGCTTTGCGCGCGATCACGCCGGAGAATTCGACCATCCCGCGGTCCCGGAGGGTCACGCACTGCGGCGGCATGTGCTGTATCGGAAGAAGAAGCCGTCGAATTGATCTCCGGATTGCGCTGGTTGGTTGCGCCCAATGGCTGGCGTAATGACCGCTGGCTCCTGCTCGGCACAACACCACGTCATGATTTTCCGCGCGAGGTGCGTTGGCTGATCAACTGCAGGGACTCCTGTTTTATTTTGGGCTCTTTGATCGTGTTGGCCCACTTAACCGCTTTGCCGGGATCCTTTGCGGCAACAAGTGCAGCGTAGTTCGAAGCGATATGATCGTAGTGCGAGTGAGACATCTGCGTCTGCAGCCATGTTTCCACCACCTGAGGGCCTGCTTGGGCGCTCCAAGTATCAAGCAAGACGCGGTATCCCACGGTGCTCGCATCTCCTGCACCGAGCAGGGTCTGGTTGATGCGCTCGAGCCAGCGAAACGCCTCCAGTGGATTCTCCCGCACAAGTGGAGCGGCCGCCTCCGCAATGATTCGACGGTCGAAATACGGCTGGCTCACGTGTTGGCCGAGCCAAGTCGCGGAATCGGAAATTGTGCCACTTGCCGCCGATTGGGCGATTCGTTTGAGGGAGAAATCAGTGAAGACGTATTTCAGGTAGTCCGCTTTGAGCTGCTCCGTGTTCGTCGCGCGCGCGATCATGCCTTCTACGAGCCGCTGCACGCCATCGATTCCCGCCGAACGGAGCATCGATGTGACGAGTTCGTCGACATATCCGATGCGATCCTTGGTCGGCTGTTCCTCCAGCGTTCGCACGGCTAGATCGGGCTCGGTGAGAGCGAGCCCGCGTATGGCTGCTCCCATGAGCTCGTGACGTTTCTTGGTGTCGGCCTCGCGCCCCAGCCATCGCAGCGCCTCGACCGGGTCCTTGGCCGCCCAGCCGATCATCGCTTCGTTGGCGTCGCCACCCCAACCGTTCTTCAGAAAAAAACTCACCGCGTCTTCGCCCGCGACCTCGCCGGCGCGGCGGGCGAAAATTTCGAAAACCTCCGGGTGTCCCAGTCCGGTGCGCTTTCGTTCATCCTGAAAAGCCTGCAGCACTTCACGCCAGTTATCGCGGGTGAGCTTCCGCAACACGGTCACCAGGGCAAAATACCTCTCCGGCACTTTGCCGTGTGAGAGTGCGGAACTCGTCTCGGCGAGCAATTCTCCGCGGGCGGTCGGCTGGGAAACTGGGGCGACGGTCGACGCGCTGTCCACGCTGCCGACTTTCGCGGCGTCTCCGCCGGCACCGTTGCGGAATTTTCCGGCCACCCTCTCTCCCGTTTGCTGCTGAGCCAATTGTTGCTGCGCAAGCGTGGCGTTCGCCCGCAGTTCCGAAATGGTGCGCTGCTGCGTGATTAGCCCGACGGCACCGGCTGCGATGATCGCCGCTGCGATACCGGTTTGTAGTTTTGTCATGGTGAGAAAGGCCGCGAGGCCCGCGGAAGTGGCGCCGATTGAAAGTGCCGCGCCCGTGACACTCGCGAGCAACGCTGGCGGCGCCGCGGCGGCGGGCTGGCTCGCGAGAAGCGTTGCCAAGGTGGCGGAGGTGGAGGCCACGCCGTGTGGGCGCAATCGGTCGCGCAGCTTGGCAAGCGCGCGGTCGATTCGTTTCCGCACGGCATCTTCGCTCAAGCCGGTGGTCGTGCCGATTTCACCAAACGATCGGCCCTCGAAGAATCGCAATAGGACCGCCTCCCGATCCCGTGAACTCAATTGATCCAAGGCGGAATCCAGCACGGGCTGGAGTTTGGACCAGTCCGACGAACCCTCGGGCTCGGAATCGATTTGCTGCATATGAAAGGCCTCGTTTTCGCGGGAGCGGCGGCGACGTTCACGTCGAACGACATTAATGACGGCATTCCGCGTCGCGGTGAAAAGCCAGCCGCTGAGCACCGGATAGCGCGCGATGCGGTGTGCCTCCCGGGCCAGCGAACAGAACACAAGTTGAGCGACATCCTGAGCCTGATGCGTGTCGCGGCCGAGCCGGCGAAGCGCGGCAGAATAGACAAAGGGCAAATGACGCCGGACGACCTCGGCAAACGCGGCCTCATCGCGATTCGCGGCATATCGGTTGAGCAATGTGCAGTCGTCGGTCACTGGGTTTACCCATTATCACACCGCCGAACCCGAAACCGGACAACAATTCTTGTCCGCGCCCGACGTCTCCGTGGCACACGATCGTGGCACCGAACCAACGCGAGCGAACTGACCCTCACGGCTTTCACCTGCGAATCGATCCAGAAGTTTCCCGGGTTTGAGTGGCTGCTTTGGCTGTTATCGTCAGTTGGAGCGACTCGGCTTTGCGCGCGATCACGCCGGAGATTTCGACCGCTCCGCCGTTCCGGAAGGCCACCCGCTGCGGCGGCATGTGCTGTATCGGAAGAAGCGGCCGGGTGCGGTCAGGAGGGCGGCGAATGAGTGTGCGGCGTCGAAATGACCTGCGGTTTTTTAGAACACTCCTAGCGCTAGGTCTTGGAGCGATTCGTCAGACCCAAGCTTTCATCGATGCAACAACGTCTTTGGTCGCAGTCACAGGCAGTGCGCTATCCGCGTAAATCGTGATTCCAGCGTCTCGCATTTTTTTCGGGAATGCTGATACGGTGACCACATATTTGAAATTCACGTGGAATTGTTGAACTGCGTGAGGAAAGAGGGGCTCGTTCGAATTATTCCCAAGCGAAATGTGCCAATAGGTTCCGTCCACGTCGTCCCCCATCGCGGTTATGTTTGGTCCGATCATCAGAATCGGCGTTTTATCCCCGGGCGACATCGGAAAATCCACAACGAGCATGAAATGCTTTACCATCACTAAGCCCTCATTCTTCACGTTGAAGATCACTTGTGAGCTGCGCTCAGACATGCGCATCAATACCGACAATCTGGCATTGCTGTTTGGCACAAAGAGAGCCCGCAAGAGGGCTGTGCCCGGCACGACGAAATCATCACCAATTCGAACATAGAATTGCCTTCCGGCATATTCTGCCCGCGCGGGCTTTAGCGCACTCTCAGGAATATAGCAGACCACAAAGCCGCGCGACTTGTCGTCCGGGTCTTCAATCACTTCAACTTCGACTCCGCCGATGGGCGGATCTGATGCCATGTGGTGAAGCTCCACGAGGCGGCTTTTGAACGCCCTAGGATTTGCGACGTAAGATGGACCGATCACTCTATCAATCGCCGGATCACCCTGTTTTCGACAATCCAGGCCCCATATAAGGACTCCGCCTTGTGTCGTGCCAAAACCAGCGAGCGCCTTGCTCCAATATTTTTGGACATCCGCATCCTGTATTTTTGCCGCTCCCTTAAAGTCCAACCACTCGGTTTCCGTCGCAGGAGGCGATGCTGAACCGAGTTCGTTTAGGAACCCAAAAAGTCCAACGCCTTTTGCGAGCAAATCTCGAAAATAAGATTCAGCAATCGAAGACGCATCCATGGGATTGCGATCAACTTCAACTGCTGGCCTTCCCGTTACAACGCTCCTTTCCAACGCGGGTGACGCTCAGCGTTCTATGCGCGCGTGGGGGCCGAGGACGGCGCCGGTGAAGTGGAGGCCGCCGCCGGCGGCCTGGACGGTGACGGGGATGATGTCGGCGGTGGGTGCGTCGAACGTTTGCCACGTGTCAGCCGCGGCGGGCGACAGCGTGTAAGCGAAGGTGAGGCGTTTTTCGTCGGCGGTGAGGCGGAGGGCGAGGTGCGGGGTGGCGGGGAGTTTCGCGGTGGCGATGACGGTGGGGGCGGCGCCGTTGGCGAGTTCGAGGGAGAGGATCACGCCTTCGATGGTGCGGCGGGCGAAGAAATAGTAGTGGTGTGTTTCGCTTTGGAAGAGGGCGAGGCCGGCGGAGACGTTGGGGGCGGTCGGGACGTCGAGGCTGAGCGTAGATTCGAATTTCGCGTGCTGCACGCGGCGGGCGAGGAAGGTGGGGTTGATTTTTTCGGCGAGGGTGACGGCGCGCGGGGTGAGCGTCAGGCGTCCGGGTGTGGTGGTGAGACTCCACCACGATTCGTGCGGTTGGCGGAGCATGATCCAGAGCGGGGAAAGGGTCGCGGACGAGAAATCGTCGCGCCAGGTGAAGTTGCCGGTGAGAGGGGTGGCGGCGGGCGGCGCGTTGGGGACAACGCGCCCTACCTTAGGTGCGGGGACGGTGTAGGGGACGCGTTGGCCGGGCGGGAGAATTTGGGGCCAGCCGTCGTCGGTCCACGTCACCGGGAGCAGAAATGTTTCGCGGCCGGTGGTCGTATATTTTTCCGCGAAGGGGCGACAGGCGAGGAAGACGGACCACCATTGACCGTCGGGGCCGATGACGAGATCGGCGTGGCCGGTGCAGGTGACCGCCTGGGGCGCGGTGCCGTCGAGGTCGCGTTGCGTGAGGATGGGATTTTTCTCCCACGGCACGAAGGGTCCGGTGACGGACTTACTGCGGAGGATGACCTGCGAGTGCTGAATGCTCGTGCCGCCCTCGGCGCAACAGAGATAATACCACTCGCCGCGGCGGTAGAGGTGGGGGCCTTCGATCCAGACGGGTTTTTTCGCGAGATCGACGCCGCCGTTTACGACGATGGAGCGCGGGCCGATGAGTTTGTTTGTCCGGGGGTCGAACTCTTGGAGCCAGATGGCGCGGTGGCCGGAGTAGAGCGGCTTGTTGTCGGGTGGGTTGCCGTTGTTGAGCATCCACGCGCGGCCATCGGTGTCGAAAAAGAGGGAGGGATCGATGCCGTCGAAGCCGAGCCAGATCGGGTCGGACCACGGGCCGGCGGGATTTTTCGCGGTGAGGAGGAAGTTGCCGCCTTTGTCGATGAGCGTGCAGACGAGGTAGAAGGTGTCGCCATGGTGGCTGAGGGCGGGGGCGAAGAGTCCGCGGGAAGCGCCGTGGCCGTCGAATTTGAGTTGGGTGGGGCGGTCGACGGCGTGACCGATTTGCGTCCAATGGACGAGGTCGCGGCTGTGGAAGATCGGGAGGCCGGGGAAGTAGGCGAAGGTGGAGTTGACGAGGTAAAAATCGTCGCCGACACGGCAGATGCTCGGGTCGGGATAGAAACCGGCGAGGATGGGATTGCGGAATTCGCCGGGCGCGAGTGGTGAGTTAAAGACGGTGTCGCGTCCGGTGTAGGTGAAGGAATCGAAGGTGGCGGTGGGTGGGGTCGCGGCGTGGGTGGCGGGCGTGGCGATGGCGGACAATAACACGAGGAGAAACGCGAGGGTGGGACTGCGCATGGGAGCGGGCGTGAGGCGGGGCGGTTGCGGCGGACTCGAAAAAGGGCGGGTCGGAGACCCTGCCCTACTTGATCGAAAAGGGGGCGCGGAGTTTGCGGAGCGCGGCGAGGGGATAGGTGGGGGGCTCGACGCCGGCGGGGAGAGGGCGCTGCGAGAAGGTCGCGAAGTATTGGGTGCAGGCGTCGCGCCAGATGCGCGCTTCGCGTTCTTGGCCGCGGAGAAGCGTGGCGATGTGTTGGTGGCGCTCGGGGTCGATGGCGCCGGCGAGGGTGTCCCAGGATTTTTGCCAGGTGCGCACGGTGTCGACGCCGGATTGGTAGCGGAGGCAGAGTTCGTCCCAGAGCGGGCGGCCGGAACGCATTTTGTGGTCCCAAGCGATGTGGTGGAACCAGAGGAGATATTCTTCGGGGCAGGTGGCGGGGTCGGACCAGACGAGCGCGGCGGCGGGGGCGTATTGGCCGAGGGCGTTCGAGCCGGTGGCGGTGCGGTTGAAGCCGAGGCCTTGGGCGTCGGCGCGGTGGTAGTAGGTGGAGGTCCAGTCGACGCGGGCGAGGCCGGTGACCCACGGGCCGGGGCCTTGGTGGTGGCCTTCGGCCATGAGGTGATGGAGGCCGAGGGGCATCGAGTAGTTCACGACCGCATCGCGGGAGGCGAGGAGCAGGGTGGTGATCGGCTGCGTGACGCGGGGCTCGTTGGAAAAGGTCTGGCGCGTCCATTCCTCGGCGAGTGCGGCGGAGGTGAGGGTGTGGTCCCACGCGAGGCGGCCGTAGGCATACCAGTTGGCGGGGGCGAGCTGGTGGCCGCACCAGTTGCGGTCGGTGCCGGTGTTGGCGACGCCGGCGATGACGGAGAGTGTGGCGGGAGTGGACGCGGTGGGTGATTTGTCCCTGCTCTCACGAGCAGGGCTACCGGCGAAGTAGGTGCCGTCGATGATGCGGGCGACGGTGGAGCCGGCCCGTTCGACATGCTCAGGGCGGGCGGTGGGGCGGTGGGTGTCGGCGTCGAGGACTTCGCGCCACATCGGAGCGAGGTAGGCGAGTTCGGTGGAGCCGCCGAGGTATTCCTGCGTGATCTGAACTTCGAGGGCGAGGGGCGTCTTGGGCATGGCGCCGAAGAGCGGGTGAAACGGCTCGCGCGGCATGAAGTCGATGGGGCCGTTTTTCACCTGCACGACGACGTTGGGCAGGAATTTTCCGTCGAGCGGGACGAATTCGTTGTAGGCCTGCTTATGGCGGTCGTCAGGGACCTTGTTATCGTAGACGAAGGCGCGCCAGATCACGATGCCACCGTGCGGGGCGAGGGCGGCGGCGAGGAGATTGGCGCCGTCGGCGTGGGTGCGGTGGTAGGCTTGGGGGCCGGGCTGGCCCTCGGAGTTGGCTTTGACGAGAAAGCCGCCGAAGTCGGGGATGGCGCGGTAAATCTCCGCGACCTTGTCGTTCCACCAGGTGATGACGGCGGGGTCGAGCGGGTCGGCTGTCTTGAGCTTACCGATCTCGATGGGGGCGCTGAAGCGGGCCGTCAGGTAAACGCGGATACCGTAGGGGCGGAAGACATTCGCGAGGGCGGCGAACTTGGCGAGGTAGGGCGCGGTGAGGAATTGGGCGTTGGCGTTGACGTTGACGGGAACGACGCCGTTGAGGCCGAGGGAGGCGTTGGCGCGAGCGTAGTCGCGGTAGCGCGGGCTGAGTTCGGCGGGGAGTTTGTCCCATTCCCAGAGGGATTTGCCGGCGTAGCCGCGCTCGACGGAACGGTCGAAGTTGTCCCAGTGGTTGAGGAGGCGGCGCGAGATTTTAGGTGCGCTGGTTTGGGCGAGTGTGGCGAGCGGGCGGTGAGTTTGGAAATGGCGGAGCAGGGCAAAGGCGCCGTAGAGGGCGCCGACGTCGCGGGCAGCGGAAATGACGATTGTGTCGGTGCCGCGGAGTGAGAGGGAGAAACCTTCGTCGCCTATGGCGGTGGGTGCGGGCGAGGACGGGAGTTTTTCGAGGGTGATCGCGACTGAGGAGGTAGAGCCGAGCAGGCCGCGGAGGGCGGCGGTGAGTTCGTCGCGGGCGGCGGTGAGCGTGGGCGAGTCGGTGCCGGTGGGTGTCGCGAGAACGAGGTGGCGGGCCGCGGAGGCGTAGCGCTCGCGGAGTGCGGAGTCGGCGATGGGATCGTAGCGGAGCCAGAGGCGGTAGCCGTCGTCGGCGCGGGCGAGGATCGAGAGGGCGGTGAAGAGGGCGAGGGAGAGGAGGCGGCGCATGGATTTCGTCGGAGTTCAACCAAGGCAGGGATCACAGAGGACACGGAGCTCTGACACAGAGGCAGCAGGAGAATCCGGGGTCGGCGGAGTTTCTTTCGGGATGCGGGGCCGTTGGAGGTGGGTGGTTCGGACTCGGTGAACTCTGTGTCGGAGCTCTGTGCTCTCTGTGACTACTTCTGATCTTAGGCTGGAGAGAGCTTGGCGCGGCGGGCGGCGAGATCGGCGGAGATTTGGAGCGTGAGGCTCTTGTTCAATTTGTAGACGACGAGCAGGACGGTGCAGATCGCAAACATGATGCCGACGCCGAGGCCGGCGCAGGCGTGGTAACCGCGGATCGCCTCGGCGGCGGAGGGGAGTTTGGTGTCGTAGCCGAAGAGGCCGGCCATGGCCCAGAGGAAGCCGGCGGAGCCGAGGGCGAGGCCGGATTTCAGAGCGAAGCCGATGGTGGCGAAAACCATGCCGGTGAAGCGGCGGCCGGTTTGCCACTCAGAGTAATCGGCGACGTCGGCGTAGATAGCCCAGACGAGCGGGATGGTGGGCGCGTAGAAAATGGAGCCGCTGATTGTGAGGAGAATCATCCCGGTGGCGTTGTCCGGCGCGAGGAGGTAGAAGGCGAAGGCGTTAACCGTGGAGAGCGCGAAGCCGGCGACGGCGACGGCTTTTTTGCCGAAGCGTTGGGCGAATCCGGCCGAGAGCATGATGACGACGATGGTGACGGCGGTGCCGACCATGTTGATGATGCTGTTGAAAACGTCGGCGACGTTGGAGCTGGCGAGTTGGTCGCGGGTGCCGTGGACGATGTAGCCGAGGGAATCGAGGATGCCATCGGACTTGGCGGTGGCGAGGGTGGTGAGGCCGAGTTTCTCGACGAAGTCGAACATCGCGGCGCGGTCCGCGTAGTGATGGTAGTAATTGTAGAGCGCGCCGCCACGGAAGGAGAGGATGGCAAAGTGGACGAGGGTCATCACGGCCATGACGACCCACGGGCTGTTTTTGAGGAGGTCGGCGAAGTCCTGTTTCGGTGAGGATTTCACCTCGTTGACGGGTTGGATGCGCTCCTTGGTGGTGAAGAAGGTGACGAGGAAGAGCACGAGGCAGAGGACGGCCCAGATTGTCATCGTGATTTGCCAACCGTGCTGCCGGTCGGAGCCGGTGGAGAACTTGGCGACGAGCGGGAGGGTGAAACCGCCGACGACGAACTGCGCGAGGTTGACCGCGACGAAGCGGTAGGAGTTGAGGCGCGCGCGCTCGTTGAGGTCGGCCGTCATGACGCCGCCCAAGGCCGAGTAGGGCATGTTGTTCATCGAATAGAGCGTCATGAGGACGGTGTTCGTGATGGCCGCGTAGGCGATGAGCATGCCCATGCTCCAGCCCTGCGGCGTGGTGTAGGCGAGGATCATGACGACGGCCCACGGGACGGCGGTCCAGATGATCCACGGGCGGAACTTGCCCCAGCGGGTGTTCGTGCGATCGGCGAGGACGCCCATGATGGGGTCGAACACGGCGTCCCATAGGCGCGGCCAGAGCAAGATGGCGGCGGCGGCGCTGGCACTCAGTCCGAACACGTCGGTGTAGAAGTTCAGCTGAAACAGAATCATCGTCATGAAGACGAAGTTCGCGGCGGCGTCTCCGCAGCTGTAGCCGAGCTTTTCGCTGAGGGAGAGTTTTTGAGTAGGGGCGACGGACATGGGGCGGGGTTGGGGGGACACTAAAGCGCGGAAACGTGAAGGGGCGGAGTCTGGTCGGAGATCGCGTTAAGACTGGGCGAATGGGTTTTTGTAGGAGCCTGCTCGCAGGCGATTTCATCTCGCGCCAACGGGGGGCGTTTTGAATCGCCTGCAAGCAGGCTCCTACCTCCCGGGCCTTTTGGTTTCATGGTGCAGGGGTGTTTGAATCGGGCTAGCGCAGACGGACGTTCGTCACCGCCGGCGAGGGGGCGCCGAGGGCGGGGGCGAGGTCACCGGGTGAGGCTGAACCAACGACGAGGCCGTAGGAACCCGGCGCGTGGACGGAGCGTCCGGCGGCGTCGATCTGCGCAAACGAGGCGGCGGGGAGCGTGAAGCGCACGGCGATGGTGGCGCCGGCGGGCACGGCTAGTTTTTGAAAACCGATGAGCGTCGCGAGCGGGGCCTCGGGCCAGTCGAGCGGCGGCGTGAGGTAGCACTGGACGGTTTCGCTGACCGCGCGGTCGCTGGCGTTGGTGAGCGTGGTCTCGGCGACGAGCGTCTCGCGCGCGGCGAGCGTCGGTGCGCTGAGCGTGAGAGGGCCGTAGGAGAGCCGGGCGTAGCTCAGACCGAAACCGAACGGGTAGAGCGGCGCGACGGTGGCGAAGCGATAGGTGCGGCCGCGCATCGCGTAGTCGCGGAACGGCGGGAGATCGGCGGTGCGACGCGGGACGGTGAGCGGGAGTTTGCCGGAGGGCGACGTGTCTCCAAAAAGCACGGACGCGAGGGCGCGGCCGCCTTCGCAGCCGGGATACCAGACGTGGAGGACGGCATCGGCGAGCTCGTGGACCTCGGGCGCGGCGATGGAACTGCCGCCGGTGAGGACGACGATGAGTTTCCGCGCGTGCTTGCGGAGCTCGATCAGGAAGTCGAGCTGGACGGCAGGAAGCTCAATGACATCGCGATCACCGCCGGACGGGGACGCGACGGTGTCGCCCTCTTCGCCTTCGAGCGAAGGGTCGAGACCGAGGACGGCGATGGTGATCTCGTTTTCCGCGGCGGTGCCGAAGGTGTAGTTGGCGCCCGGGGCCATGGGACTCGAGAGCGGGCAGCCCATGCGGTAGACGACGCGGCAGGTCTCGGGCGCGCGCTCAATGATGCCCTCGGCGAGGGTGACGAGCCGCGGCGAAAAACCGTAGTAGTTGCCGAGGAGGGCGGGGACGCTGGCGGCGGTGGGGCCGGTGACGAGCAGACTCTCGTGGTCCGCGCGCAGCGGGAGCACGCCGTTGTTCTTGAGCAGGACGATGGATTCGACGGCGGCTTCGCGGGCGAGGGCGCGGTGCTTTTCGCAATCGACGACGGCCGACGAGAGGCCGGACCACGGCACTTGGGCGGGCGGGTCGAAGAGGCCGAGCTTGAACTTGGTGGCGAGGAGCCGGCGGACGGAGACTTCGATCTCGGCCTCGGTGATGAGGCCTTGTTGCACGGCGACGACGAGGTCGTTGTAAGTGCAGCCGCAATTGAGATCGCAGCCGTTTTTCACAGCGAGCGCGGCGGACGAGGCGGCGTCGGTGGTGACGTGGTGGTGGCGGTGAAAATCATCGATCGCGCCGCAGTCGCTAACGACGTGGCCTTGGAAGCCCCAACGGGTGCGGAGGACGTCGCCGAGGAGGAATTTGCTGCCACAGCACGGTTCACCGAGAGTGCGGTTGTAGGCGCCCATCACGGCCTCGACGCCGGTGGCGACGAGCTTCTCGAAGGCGGGGAGGTAGGTCTCGTGGAGATCTTTGGGCGTGGGGCAGGCGTCGAAACCGTGGCGCTCCTGCTCTGGGCCGCTGTGCACGGCGTAGTGTTTCGCGCAGGCGGCGGTCTTGAGGTAGCGCGGATCGTTGCCCTGCAGACCGCGCACCATGGCGGAGCCGAGCTCGCCGGTGAGGAAGGGATCTTCGCCAAACGTTTCCTGGCCGCGGCCCCAACGCGGGTCGCGGAAAATGTTTATATTGGGCGTCCAGAACGTGAGGCCCTGGTATTGGCCGTGGCGGCCGGCGGCGAGAGCGGTGTGATGCTTGGCGCGAGCTTCGTCGGCGATGGTGTCGGCGACGCGTTGGACGAGGGCGCGGTTCCAGGTGGCGCCGAGGCCGATGACCTGCGGGAAGACGGTGGCGCGGCCATTGCGGCCGACGCCGTGGCAGGCCTCGTTCCACCAATTGTAGGCGGGGACGCCGAGACGAGGGACGGCGTTGTTCTCGTGGAGGAGCTGGTTGATTTTCTCCGGGAGCGTGAGGCGGGCGACGAGGTCGTCGACACGGGCGGACAGAGCGAGGGAGGGATCGAGAAAAGGAAAAGAGGCCGACATGACGGGGGAGGGTAAGCGGGCTTGGTAGCCGCAACGAGAAGCGTCGGCCTGCGGGGCGTGGGGCGACAACGGGTGGTGCGTGCTAACTGTAGACTTGAAGGCGGACTGCCGACCGGGCGTGATGCGCGCAGCCCCATGGAACAGCGTCGCGTCACTCTAGCGGATATTGCGAAACGAGCGGACGTGCACGTCACGACGGTCTCGCTGGCGATGCGCAATCACCCGCGCCTACCCGAGGCGACGCGCAAACGCATCCAGGCGCTGGCCGAGGAAATGGGCTATCGACCCGACCCGATGATGCGCGCGCTGGTGGCGTATCGCGGCAAACTTACGGAGCGGCGCGTAACGCCGACGCTGGCTTACGTGACGAATTGGACGACACGGTGGGGGTGGAAAAAAGTGACGGCGCACCCGGATTTTTTCGCGGGGGCGGAGGCGATGGCGAAGCAGCTCGGCTACAAGCTGGAGCATTTCTGGATGCGCGAACCGGGTCTGACCGACGGACGGCTCAGCCGGATGCTCTACGCACGCGGGATCAACGGGGTGATTATCGCGTCACACGGCCGCGAGATGGGCGACGCGTTGAAGTTCGACTGGCCGAGTTTCAGTGCGGTGAAGATCGACTATTTCCCGCACCAGCCGGCGTTGCACAACGTGACGAACAACCAGTGCGACATCGTGCGGCTCGCGATGCAAAAGGTGGTGGCGATGGGTTACCGGCGCATCGGATTTGTGATGCACCGGGGGTGGGACCATGCGGTGGATCACCTCTGGACGGCGGGGTTTTTGTGTGAGCAACAGCATCTCGCAGCGCGCGACCGGGTGCCGGCGCATATTTTTCCCGCGCGGGAGCCGGTCGAGCGATGGCTCAACGAGAACAACGCGCCGGTGGTCGCGGATCGCGACGAGTTGGCGGCGTGGATACAGCGCTACGAACCGGAAGTGATCATCAGCAAAGGGAGTTTTGTGCTGCCGGTGCTGAAGGAATTGGGCGTGAAGGTCCCGCGTGACGTGGCGTTCGTAGACGTGTTTCTCGAGGATTTTTCCGGAGCGACAGCGGGCGTGCGGCAGAATCACCAGACGGTGGGCGCCGTGGCGGTGGAAATCCTCGCGGGCCAACTGCAGCACAATAAATTTGGGGTGCCGGAAATCCCGACGACGACGTTTGTGGAGGGGACGTGGTTCGGCGGGGCGTCGTGTCCGGGGGTGGCGAAAGGATAGGGCGGTGAAGGGCGGCGGTGGATTGGAAAACGTCTGTGGGGTGTCTGTTGGGCAATCCGCTCGGCGTAGCCGGCTCGTGAGAGCAGGGACGTGGGGACCGGTGCGTGATTTCTCCCGCCTCTCACGAGGCGGGCTACCGGCGGCGGAGACGGACCGCACGGGAAGCCGTGCTGCTACGGGCTGGCTGCTGGGCGTGCGTGGCGGAGAAATGTGGCGGCGTGCTTGTCGCGGAATCGCGGGCTGTCTTAGTGGCGCGCGATGCCCAAAATTCTCCTCGTTGCCGAAAAGCCCTCTGCGGGCCGCGATTTTGCCGCGGCGCTGACGGGCGGGACGTTTGGCGGGCAGGGGCCGCATCGCGGAAAAATGGCGGACGGCACGGAGCTGACGGTGGTGTCGGCGCGCGGGCATTTGTTCGAGCTCGCGAAGCCGGAGACTTACGACCCGAAGTTCGGCAACTGGAATGTCCACGATCTGCCGATTGTGCCGACGAAGCGGTGGGAATTTGTCGAGGAGCCGCGAGCGGACGGCGGGAGTTTTCTGGACGTGCTGCGCGCCGAGGCGAAGGCTCACGCGGGCTGTGAGATCGTGAACGGCTGCGACGCGGAGCGGGAGGGCGAGGTAATTTTTCGGAAGGCTTTGCGCGGGGTCGGCGCGCCGGCGGGCACGGCCTACTCGCGGATGTGGGCGCAGACGATGACGGTGGACGGCTTGAAGGAGGCGTTTGCGGCGCGGAAACCGCTGAAGGATTACGGCGGGCTGGCGCAGGCGGGATTTACGCGCGATCAGGCGGACTGGCTCGTGGGCATGAACGTGACCGTGCTCGCGACGAAGACGCTGCCGCGGGGGCGAGGCGACTGGAAGGTGTGGTCGGTGGGGCGCGTGCAGACGCCGACGCTCGCACTGATCGTGGCGCGCGATTTGTTGATCGAGAATTTTGTGCCGCAGAAATTTTGGGAGGCGTATGGGAATTTCGGCGGGCTGGAGGCGAAGGCGGAGTTGGATGCTTACGCAGCGTCGACCGACCGCGTGAAACTCCTCGGCGCACCGGCGGTGAGCAGCGAGCGCGACAAGAAAGTATTTTGGGACAAAGCGAAGGCCGAGGCGTTTGGCTCGTCGGCGAAAGCGCCGCCTTCATTTCGGGCGACGGAGAAGAAGACGACGCGCACAGAGAAGCCGCCGTTGCCGTTTGATTTGCAGGAGATGCAGAAACTGATGTCGAAGAAGTTCGGTCTTACGGCGACGGACACCCTGGCGATTTTGCAAAAGTTGTATGATGCGAAGTTGATCAGTTATCCGCGCACGGACTGCCGCCACCTGCGCGAGGACATGAAGGACAAGCTCTATGCGTCGCTCGGAGAGGTGCATGCGCACCTCAGGGCGACGCGGCCGGCGCTGCATTTGTCGCAGCAGGAATTGATGCCGAAGAAGGTGGCGGTGGCGTCGCGGGCGTTCGACGACAAACAGGTGGAAGGTCACTACGGCCTCGTGCCGACGGGGGAAGTGAACGGGGTCACGCAGCTGACGGGCAACGACCTGTTTGCCTACCTGACGGTGGTGCAGACGACGTTGATGGCGCTGGACGAGGCGGCGAAATACAAAGGCGTCACGCGACGCTACACGCAGGAAGGTGGAGCGGGGGCCTATGTGCCGGCGGTGTTCAAGGCGACGCGCGAGCAGATCGAGTTTCCCGGATTTAATCGCTGGGTGAAGCGCGAGGCGAAGACGGTGGTGGAGCTGCCGCCGATCACGGAGAAGCAGATTTTGGATACGGTGACGTTGAAGGAACTCACGACGAAGCCGCCGGAGCATTTCACGGATGCGACGCTCCTCGATGCGATGCGCTATGCCGGCGAGACTTTCGATGACGACATGCCCGAGGAGCAGCGCGAGGCGATGGTCGAGGTGATGAAGGATAAAGGCATCGGCACGGCGGCGACGCGGGCGTCGATCATCGAGAAGATCGTGCTGCGCGGCTTTGTGGTGCGGGAGAAATCGCGGTTACTTTCCACCGAGAACGGGCGGCTCCTGTGCCGCGAACTCGGCGCGCGCACGCCGACGATGCTCTCGGCGAAACTCACGGGCGAGTGGGAGCTGATTTTGAAGAAAATGGAGCGCAACGTGTCGCCGCTGACGCGCGAACAGTTCCTCGATGCGCTGCTGGAGAACGTCGTCGCGATGAAGGACGCGTTTATCAAGGGCAGCGCGCGTCCGGGCATCAACGAGCCGGTGATCCCGGTGACGGCGGGGACGCCGGTGATCGACGCGATCTGCCCGAAGTCGAAGGAAGCGCTGCTGGACCGCGGGCCGTTTTTCGAGGCGGCGGGGTGGCCGGGCGTGCGGTTGTGGAAGAGCGCGTTTGGGCGCGTGTGGAGCGCGGCGGAGTTTGTCGCGCTGTTGGAGAGTGTGCTGGCGGGAAAGCCGTGGCACGCAACTGGACTAAAAGCGGCGACGGGCAACCGCGATTACGAGGCGGACCTCACGATCGACGAGGCGCAGAAGAAGCTGGTGATCTTCACGCCGGAGCCGACGAAGGTGAAAGGCGTAAAGTGCCCGAAGTCCGGGAAGTTGATGATGGACTGCGGCGGGTGGTTCGAGGCGCCGGGTTGGGCGGGCTTGAAGCTGTGGAAAAACTCTTTTGGGAAGACGTGGGCGGCGGCTGACTACGTGCCGATTTTGCAGGGCTGGAAAGACGGTGCGCCGATCGACGTGGCGGGACTGGTATCGGCGAAATCCGGCAAAGCTTACACGGCGAAGATCGTGCTCGATGAAAAGGCGGGGAAGGTGAAGTTGGATTTCGGGGTGCCGCCGAGCCCGCCGGACACGGCGGGATGAGTCAGAGAAAAACCATTATTTTCGTTTTGCGCCCTCGGGCGTTCCGGTAGGGTGGCAGTCGCGGCAGGCGACGGTGTGGATGTTGTGTTGGCTCGACGACGAGAGGAAGGAGGTGTCCATGAGGCGCACGTCGAGGCCGCAGTGGGAGTCGGCGGGGTGGCAGGCGTTGCAGGAGGCTTTGGCGGAATTGTTGTGGGACCAGTGGCAGTCGCGGCAGCTTAGTGCCTCGTGCACGCCGGCGGGAGTGCGGTCGTCGGAGGTGCCGAGTTGGCGGGTCGCGTCGGGGGCGTGGCATTGCTGGCACAGGCGCTGGCGTGGGTCGCGCGAGACGTTGACGGCGCGATCGCCTTGGAAAATTTTCGCGACGGGGAGACGGTCGGCGGAAATGTGGCGCTGCTCGCGGCGGTCGTAGAGATTGGCGGTCTGGGTCTCGCCGCGGCGCACGTGGACTTGGTGGCAGGCGAGGCAGGGGACGGCGGGCTCGGCGGCTTTCGCGGGATCCTTCAGGGTCCACCCGGTGGTGGCAGTGGGCGGCGTGACGAGATTGGCGATGTCGCCGGGGGAAAACATACCGTGGCAGCGGAGGCAGTCGTTGGTGGGCGGCTCGGTGCGGTTGTGTTTTTCGTCGAGGAAAATGCGGGCGTAGGTCGTCGCGTGGCGGCTGGATTGCCAATCGGCGTAGGCCTGCGGGTGGCAGGTCCGACAGGAGGCGGCGAGGTCGGCGACGTGTTGGCCTTTGAGGTGGGCAACCTGATGAGGATCGCCGGTGAAGTGTTGGACGACGCGGTTGAGGTGCGACTCGACGGCGTGGACATCGAGGGTGAGCGAGCCGCCGTGGCAGTTGCGGCAATGCACGGTGCGATGCGAGGACGCGGACCAATCGGAGTGGACGGAAGTCATCTCATGGCACGAGGCGCAGGTCTGCTGGGGATTGCCGAAGTGGAAATAGGCGAGTCCGCCCATGGTGCTCGAAGCGAGGACGACGGCACCGTAGAGCCCGATGCAGGCGAGGAGGCGCGGCCAACGCTGCGAGGTCATGTGAACTTGCCGGTTTTCGCGCCGGCTTTGATATAGTCGGCAACCCAATACCCGAGGGCCATGATGGTGAGCGCGGGGTTGAAGCCGCCGTTGGTGACGTGGAGGCTGCCGTCGGCGAGGAAGAGGTTGGCGATGTCGTGCACCTGACCGTGTTTGTTCGTCACGGAGGTCTTCGGGTCGTGACCCATGCGGCAGGTGCCGGCCTGGTGTTGGCCGCCGCTTTGGCCGAGGCCGGGGATGCTCTGCCATGTGCGAATGGCGCCGGCTTCTTTCAGCCACAACTCGGCTTTGCTCGCGAGGAACTTGCCGATCTCGATGTCGTGCGGGTGGCGATTGCCGGAGAGCCGTGCGACCGGGATGCCCCAGTGGTCTTTGACGGTCGGGTCGACCTGCACGCGGGCTTCGAACATCGGCATTTCCTGCACGGGGCCGTGGACGCTGATATTGCGGCGGAAAAACTGGCGCTGGTAGTCCTTGTGCGCCTGGCCCCAACGCGGCGCGCCGGGCGGGCGGGCGTTGGTGAACGCGTAGGGCGGGCGGGTGAATTCGTTGCAGAGGGCGCCACCGCCCCAGAGGCCAGGCGTGCCATGGTTAAAATCGCTGATCGCGATCGTCGCGCCGGGACCGACGTCGTCGTAGATGTCGTGGTCGAAGAGGCCGCGGGCGCCGGAGTAGGCGTGCGACTGGAGATTGCGGCCGACCCAGTCGTGGCGGTTACCCGCGCCGGTGGGGAAGAGTTTCGATTTCGAATTAAGGAGGAGGCGCGCGGTTTCGATAGCGGCACCGGCGACGACGACGAGGTCGGCGGTCTGGTAGTGGGCGCGGTCGGACGCATCGAAATACTTCACGCCGCGGGCGCGGCCCTGGTCGTCGACGACGACCTCGCTGACGATGGAGTGGGTGCGCAGCTCGCAGAGGCCGGTGGCGAGGGCGCGCGGGATGACGGTGTTTTGCGTGCCGTTCTTCGCGTTGTTCGGGCACGAAAAGCCGACGCAGTAGCGGTTGTGCACGCAGGCATTGCGGCCGCCATAGGGCACGGAGTTGCGCAACATCGGAATCGGAAACGGATGGAAACCGAGACGTTTGCCGGCGGCGGCGAGGAGGCGGCCCTCGCGGTTGTAGGTAAACGCGGGCATCGGATACGGCTTGCGGCGGGCCGGCGAAAACGGGTTCGCGCTCATGTCGCCGGCTACGCCGATTTCGTATTCGGCTTTTTCGTAGAACGGCTCGAGGTCGTCGTAAGAGATCGGCCAATCGTCGAGCGTGGAACCGGCCAGCGCGCCATACGTGGAGCGCATGCGAAAATCCTTTTCCAAGAAACGCCACGCCATCGCGCCGTAGGTGACGGTGCCGGAGCCGACGCAGGCGGCGTTGTTGCCGTAGCCACCCTCGTGGGGGCGGAGGGTGGTGACTTTGCCGCTGGCGTTCACAATGACGCGCGGGCTGCGGTCGTCGGGGCCGCAAGAGTTGCCGAGCACGGTGGTGCGCTGGTTGCGGAGTTCGTCGTGGCCGTAGGTCTCGAAACTCACCCAGCCGCCGCGCTCGAGGAGGACGACCGAAAGGCCGGCCTCGGCGAGTTCCTTGGCGACGACTCCCCCGCCGGCGCCGGCGCCGACGATGACGGCGTTAACGTGTTTGAGCGCCATGGTCAGGTGGGGCGGTAGCGGTTTTGCCCGACGAATTGCGGATAGTCCAAACCGAGCATGCGGTAGCTCGCGTAGTCGCGATTGCCGCCGTGGCGCGGACTGCCGTAGAAACTCTGCATGGTGTGCGCGAGCACGAGGTTGAAAAAGGCCTGCGGGGTCGGATCTGCCCAGAGTGCCTTCGGCACCTGGCCGCGTTCGACGGCCTCGAGGGCGGCGATTTTTTTCGCAGGCGGCAGCTCGTTAAACGGGAGCTTGTGCTCCTGCAGACAGGTCTGGTGAAAGGCGGCGAGACCGCGGCGGTAGGTGGTCTGAAAGCGCGCGAAAAATCCGTCGAGCTGGCGGTCGATGTAGTAAATCGCGCCGGTGTCGGTGGCGCCGGGCGAAGCGTCACGAGGGATGAGTTGCTCGCAAATTTCGATCAGGAGCGCGGCTTCGGTCGCGGTGAAAAAACAGTAGGGCGCGGGTGGCGCACCGTGATCGAGGCGCGTGATCAACGCGGTTGAGCCGACGCCGAGGGCGCCGCCGACGAGGCCGGTGGCGGCGAGCTTCAAAGCGGTGCGCCGCGAGAAGGCCGGCTGGTCCGGCGAGGCTGGATCGGTCGCGCTCATGGCGACCGCCTGGAAAACGTTTTCATCGGCGTGACGGGAGTGGGTCTCCCGAGTGCGCCGAGTTTACCGCGGAGTGCGCGGCGGGGCTGTCTATATCTTGGCGAGGTTCGCGCGTGTATTGGCGTCGCGCCGCGACGGCACGGAGAGCGGTCGGCGCTGCCGTGTGCTCTCCCCTCCCCCACTCTCAAAACCCGATGCTCACACCGCCGTCCACCGGCAGCGTGACGCCCGTGACGAACTTCGCCGCCGGTGACGCCAGGTAGACCGCCGCCCAGCCGATATCTTCCGGCGCGCCCATTTTTCCCATCGGCGTGCGTCCGAAAATCTTGGCTTTGCGCGCCGGGTCGCCGTCGAGCGCCTTGCGCGACATCTCGGTCTCGATCCAACCAGGCGCGATGCAGTTCACGCGCACGCCGTGCGGGGAGAGTTCTGTCGCGTAGGCCTTCGCCATTCCGACCATCGCCGACTTCGCCGCCGTGTAGGCGATCACGAGTGGAATGCCGAAGAGCGAGGCCATC
Organism: Opitutus sp. GAS368; assembly: GCA_943372705.1. Taxonomy (GTDB): domain Bacteria; phylum Verrucomicrobiota; class Verrucomicrobiia; order Opitutales; family Opitutaceae; genus GAS368. The sequence goes on from CALRZR010000004.1 coordinate 72,283, forward strand.
GAGCCGGTGAAAAGAATGCTGCCGTGCTTCCGTTCCATCATGCCCGGCGCCACCGCGCGCGTCAGCGCGTGCGCGCCGAGGATGTGCGTGTTGAGCACGCGTTGAAACTCCTCGGGCGTCGTTTCTACGGCCGGTTTTTTCAGATGGATGCCGGCATTGTTCACGAGACAGGTAACGGGGCCGACTTCAGCCGCCACGCGCGCGACGAGCCCCGCCGCCGCATCGAGCTGCGTGATATCGTGCCCGACATAGCTGGCGCCCGCGCCTAGACTGCCCACCGCTGCGGACAACTCCGCTTCGCGTCGCCCCACGAGCACGACGCGCGCTCCGGCCGCGTGCATCGCCCGCGCCATCGCGAGCCCGATGCCCGTGCCGCCGCCAGTGATGAGCGCGACTTCGCCGCGCAGAGAAAACGCTTCGGGATAGTTCATAGTTTTTCGAAAAGCGTGGAGCCTCGCCGTCGCGTCGCCCATCGCAAACGCCGCACGCGCCGCTCGCCTACGGCAGCGTCACCTTCACCAAAGTCTTCGCTTCCTCCGCGCGCAACGTGAAGCGCTGCTCCGCGCGCCGACCGTCGCGCTCGACGGTCACCACATAGTCGCCGTGAAACCCGTCGCCGCCGACCTTGCCCGTCGCGCCGGCCTTGCCCTGCAATTTCGTGCGCCACTGTTTCAACACGAGCGCGCGGTAGGCGGCCGCCGCCGGTTTCTCCGACCAGTCGGCGCGCAACAACGCCCCGCGCGGGCGCCAGTGCGCCTTGGCCCAAAAACCCCAGTGCTGCACCCCCACCACCGCCGGATGGCTGTAGGCGAGGATCAGAAAATCGCGCGTGTAGTCGGCCTGCAGTTCCTCGTCGTCGGTATCGATATCGAATTCGGTGAAACGGATCGGCAGCTTCAGGCCCGCATAGGCGTCGAGCGTCGCCAACACATGCACCGGCGCATTCGGCTGCGTCCCGATGTGCCCTTGCAAACCGAGTCCGCCGAGCGGCGCGCCCTTCGCCTGGAGAAATTTCGCCACGCGCAAAAATTCCGCGCAGTGCGCCTTGTCGGCCACGATGTCGTGGTTGCTGTAGTCGTTCAGATAGAGCGGCACACCCGGTGCGCCGGCCGCCGCCGCCTGGAACCACGTCACCATGATGTCGGGCCCGAAGAGCCCCATCAGGTCGCGGTTGTCATAGGGCTCGTTGAGCACGTCCCACTCCTGCACGCCCGCGCGCGTCGCGCCCGTGATGTCGGCGATATGTTTGAGCACGAGAGGCGGAATCTTCGCCTGATCTTCCTTCGTGCCTTTCAACTTCCGGATGCTCTCGGGCAGATTTTTCCAACCCGGCCACACCAGCACGTGACCGCGCGTCGGCACGCCGTGCTCCTTCAACCAGTCGAGCGCCTGCCGCGTCTGCTCGCGCCCGTAGCCGCGCCACTCGCCGCTCCACGCCGGCCACTTCAGGTCGTTCTCCGGACTCGCCGCGTTGAACAACTCCAACGCCTTCTCGCGGTAAACGCGGTTCTCCGGCGAATCCTGCACCAACCGCGCAAACTGCAGCGCCGTGCCAAACTGAAACGCGCTCCGCCGCTGCTCCACGCGCACCGTCGCGCCCGCCGCCGGATGCCCCGCCGCATCGCGCACCTCGATCAAAAATTCCGATTTCCGGATCTGCTCGATCCGCGCGAGCGCCTCGCGCCGCCACGCCGCGTCCGCCTCGCGGCCGGCATAGCTGAAGCGCGTCTTCGGCAACGCCGCCACCGCGACGCTGCGCCCAAAATTCCACACCTCCACGCCGCCCACCTCGACCGTCTGCCGCTTGAAGCCGAACCCAAACGCGAGCTCCGCCGCGCCCGCCGCGTAGTCCCCTGCAAACGTGAACGGCAGCAAAAATTCCTGCCACGCCCCGCCCGCCGACAAGGTCGTATCCAAACTCTTCGTGTAGTTCGGCCCCGCCTGTTGCACCGCCACGCGAATGCGCCCCGCGCCCGTTTCATCGGTCGCCTGCGTCGCACGTGCAAAGAAACGCACCAAGCCGGTGTCGCCCCGCTGCACCGCGCGCCCAAACCGCACCCGCACCTCGACCGCCCACGCCGGACTCAGATCGCGACTCGTCGTGAGCCGCCACGCCCGCTGAAACGTCGGCCCCTGCGCGTCGATCGGGGCAAACGTAAACGCATCCCGGTTCTCCGCGCCGCCCGTCGCCGCAAACGCCCCGACGTCACCAGACAACAAAGCCTCGCCACCCGCCGGCAGTGGCGTCTGCGCCCGCAACGCGAGCACCCCCAACACCGACAAGACGAGAAAAAGCAGCCGTTTGGTTTTCATGGTCAGGAATCGAGAGAGCGCCGCGCCACGATGGCCGCCGGCAGTCCAGAAAGCCAAGATCAAGCCCGCCCCCGCGCAAAACCGGCACCGGTCTAACACTAGCGCCTCGGGCCGGAGATTTCGGGACTTGGGTAGCGGCGAGCGCCAGCGAGCCAAATCGGCCGTCG
>CALRZR010000005.1:0-73910 GCA_943372705.1 Opitutus sp. GAS368
CGCTCGCCGGCGGCCAGCCGCCCAACCTCGCGACGAACACCCTCCCGCTGATCGACGGCGTGGCCTACACGGTTCAGCTCCCCGAGCCGCGCACCTACGCCCTCACCGCCACGCTGGAATTCTAGCCGCGACCGCCGGCGCCGCGTGCCTCCTCAGTTCACTTCATGCAACCTCACCGCCTGTTCACGGCCTTCGCCACACTGCTCGCGCCGATCTTCCTCGGCTCCTTGGCGGCCGCGCCCGCCCGTCCCAACGTCCTCTTCATCGTCGCCGATGATCTCTGCACCCACGTCGGCGCCTATGGCGACAAGGTCGTGCAAACGCCGCACTTCGACGCGCTCGCGGCCCGCGGCGTGCGCTTCGACCGCGCGTATGCCCAATATCCCGTCTGCAACCCGTCGCGCATTTCGTTTCTCTCCGGGCTGCGGCCCGACACCACCCGCATCTACGACAACAGCACCGCATTGCGCACGACGCTTCCCGACGCCGTCACGCTCCCGCAGCGGTTCCGCGAGAGCGGCTACTTCACCGCCTCGATTTCAAAAATTTTCCACGTGAGCCAGTGGGACCCGCGCCGCCCCGAAGATAAACCCGGCACGTGGAAACTCGACGACGCCCGCTCGTGGGATTTTCGCGTCAACACCAAGCCCACCGAACGCGGCGCCAAAGGCGATCGCCTCCACCTCGCCGGCGGGCCGCAACCCAACGACGTCCTCAACTATCGCCTCATGGCCGAGGGCGACGACGACGATCAGGACGACGGACAGGCCGTGCGCGATGCCATCGCGCTCCTCGAAGCGAAACGCGACAAACCGTTCTTTCTCGCCGTGGGTTTCCGCCGCCCGCACGCCGCGTGGATCGCGCCGAAGAAATATTTCGACCTATATCCGCTCGCGTCGCTGAGCCTCCCCGATCCCGGCCCGCGGGAAGGCGTGCCTTCCATCGCATTCACCAATCCCAAGCCCAACTATGGCGTGCCCGTCGACATGCTGAAGATGCTCCAAGCCTACTACGCGAGCACGACCTTCATGGACGCCCAACTCGGTCGCCTCCTCGCCGCCCTCGAACGCACGGGCCACGCCGCCAACACCATCATCGTCATGATCGGCGATCACGGCTGGCACCTCGGCGAACACGGTCTCTGGCACAAGGGCACGCTCTTCGAAGAGAGCGCCCGTGCCCCGCTCGTCATCGTCGCCCCCGGCGCCAAGGGCAACGGCCGCGCCAGCACGCGCCTCGTCGAATTCGTCGATCTGTTTCCCACGCTCGCCGATCTCTGCGGTGTGCCGGCCCCCGCGGGACTCGCCGGTGCGAGCCTCCGTCCGCTGCTCGAAAATCCCGACGCACCGTGGAGCCGCCCCGCGTTCACGCAAATGCTGCGGGCCGGCAACAAAATGGGCCGCTCCGTCCGCACCGAGCGCTGGCGCTACACCGAGTGGGACGAGGGCCGCGCGGGCGCCGAGCTCTACGATCACGCCGCCGATCCCGGTGAGCACCGCAACCTCGCCGGCGAGCCCGCGCTGCGGAGCGAGATCACCGCGCTCGCGCATCTGCTCCGTTCAACCGCCCGCTACTCAACCCCATGAAATCGGGGCATCTGCTACTCGTCTTTGTCGCATGCGTCTCGGCGTTCGCCAGCCGCGCCGCCGCGGCGACCCTCACCACGACCACGCACCGAGCGGTCGAGTGGAGCGTCACCTCCGCGCGCGATCGCGCCGATCCGTTTGCCGAGGTAGAACTCGACGCGATCGTGCGCGACACCGCCGGCCGCGAGCTGCGGCTGCCCGGTTACTGGGCCGGCGGTCGCACGTGGCGTTTCCGTTTTTCATCCGGGACGCCTGGCAACTTTCGCTATGCAACCGTGTGCAGCGACGCGACCGACTCCGGCCTGCACGCCCAAGCCGGCACCATCACCGTCACGACCGCGCCCGACGAAAAAAATATCCTCCTGCGCCACGGCCCGCTCCGCCTCAGCGATGACCGGCGCCACTTCGCGCACGCCGACAGCACGCCGTTCTTCTGGCTCGCCGACTCGTGGTGGTTCGGAATGACGAGTCGGCTGCGTTTTCCCGGCGAGTTTCGCACGCTGCTCGACGACCGCGTGGCCAAGGGATTTTCCGCGATCCAGTTTGCCATCGCGTTTCCGTGCGACATCGCGCCCTTCGATCCCCGCGGTGCCAACGAGGCCGGCCATGCTTGGACCGCCGATTTCGGCACCATCGATCCGGCCTACTTCGATCTCACGGATCAGCGCGTGCGGGCCATCGTCGACGCCGGACTCGTGCCCAATATCGTCGGAGCGTGGGGCTACTATCTTCCGCGCATGGGCGTCGAAAAAATGAAACGCCACTGGCGCTACGTTATTGCCCGCTACGGTGCTTGGCCAGTCGTGTGGACGGTCGCGGGGGAGTCCACCTTGGTTTACTACGATTTCAAGGCGGGTAGCCCCGAGCAAACCGCCGCTCGCACGGCGCAAGTGCAGGGCTGGTCGGAGGTGGCGAAGCATCTCCGCGCGACTGATCCGTTTCATCGTTTGGTTACCGTGCACCCGGGGCCGAACTCCGGCATGATGCGGCCGCTCACGGACATGGCGTCGCTCGATTTTATTTTTCTCCAGCCCGGTCACAGCGATTGGGAAACGCTGCCCCACGCGCTCGATCATTTAGCGCGAGCGCGCCGTGAATTTCCCGACCGTCCGTCGCTGATGGGTGAGGTCTGTTTCGAGGGCATGCATGGCGGCGGCAGTGGACCGAAGATCCAGCGCTTTCTCTTTTGGAGCACCGTGCTGTCCGGTGCGCCGGGATTTTCCTATGGCACCGACACGACGTGGCAGTTCAACCGCCGCGACGAACCCTTCGGCCCGTCGCCGCACGGCATGGCGTGGGGCAATATTCCTTGGGAGGAAGGCTACCAGTGGGCCGGCTCGACGCACGTGGGCTTGGGCCGGAAAATTCTCGCCGATATCGAATGGTGGCGCCTCGAGCCGCATCGGGAATGGATCACGCCCAACGCCACGCCGGCCGATCTGATGAAGCCTTTTTGCGCGGGAATTCCCGGCCGACTTCGGGTGGTCTTTTTGCCCAAAGGACAGGCTCGCTGGGTGCAGCCGTTCACGATGCGCGGACTCGAGAAAGGCGTTCGCTACACGGCCCGTTATGTGGATCCGATCACGGGACGCAGCGAGCAGCCCGTTGCCGTCGAGCCCGACAGCAACGGTGAATGGCGGCTCACTTACCCGCCCATTTTGCAGGACTGGGTGCTGATCATGGAGGCCAAATAAACTCGCTTTCGTCGCCTCCTTGCCCGCGCTTCGTTGAACACGCTCCGCGACCGTTGACGAGACCGGTGGATTCGGCCCGAATTTCGGCGACCCCACCCCGCCCGCATGATCCGCCTGTTACCCCGAGCGATTTTTCCTGCCGTGTTGCTCTGCGCCCTTGGCGTCGGTGCGGCGGAAGCGCGCGTCGATTTTGCGCGCGATATCCAGCCGCTGCTCGTGAGTCGTTGTTACGACTGTCACGGCGCCGAAAAGGCGAAAGGCGGCCTCCACCTTACCTCGCTTTCGCAGGCCCTCCGTGGCGGAGAGTCCGGCGAGCCCGCGATCATCGCGGGTGCGAGTGCGCGGAGTCTCCTAATGAAGCGCGTGCTGACCGCGGATGAGGACGACGTGATGCCGCAGAAGGGCGAGCGTCTCACGCCGGCCGAGATCGCGCTGCTGCGCCGCTGGATCGATGAGGGCGCCGTGTGGCCGGAAAATCTGAAACACTGGGCCTACGTGAAGCCGGTCCGCCCCGCGTTCCCGTCGCTCACCTCAACCGCTCCGACGGCGCGTCCGCTCAACGCCATTGACCGTTTTGTGTTCGCCCGGCTCGAAAAAGAGCGACTCGCGCCGTCCCCCGCCGCCGATCCCGCGCGTTGGCTGCGCCGTGTTTCGCTCGATCTCATCGGCCTGCCGCCGTCGCCCGGCGAAGTCGCCGCGTTTCTCGCCGACGCGCCGTCGGGCGAGCCGGCCTACGCGCGCGCCGTCGACCGTCTGCTCGCCTCGCCGCACTACGGCGAACGCTGGGCGCGTCCGTGGCTCGATCTCGCGCGCTATGCCGATTCGCACGGTTTCCAGCGCGACGATTTGCGCGACCTCTGGCCGTATCGCGACTGGGTCGTCCGCGCGATGAACGCCGATCTGCCGTTCGACCAATTCACGGTGTGGCAACTCGCCGGTGATCTCCTGCCCGAGGCCCACCCGCAGAAAAATCCCGATCCGCTCATCGCGACCGGTTTCCACCGCGCCACGCCCACGAATGTCGAGGCGGGCACGGATCAGGAAGAAGGCCGGGTGAACCAAGTTTTCGACCGCGTGAACACCACCGGCGCCGTCTGGCTCGGCACGACGCTCGAGTGTGCGCAGTGCCACAATCACAAATACGACCCTTTCTCGCAAAAGGACTACTACCGGCTCTTCGCATTCTTCAACAGCACCGAGCGCGAGACCGAGTTCGCGAACGCCAAGTCGCTCGCCACGCTCAAGTTTACCGGTCCCTACCTCACGCTCCCGGCCTCCCGCACGGCCTCCGAGACGGCCACCGTGAGCGAGCGCGCGGCGCAACTCGATGCGCGCCTCGCCGCTGCAACCACGCGGGCGCTCGCGGATTTCTCAGCGTGGGAACGCACGCTCGCCGCGTCCCTCGCCACCGCCGGGCAGACGCACCCGCTGGAGATCGCCGAGTTCGCCTCCTCCGGCGAAGTCGAGTTTCGCCAGTTGCCCGACCACTCGCTCGTCATCGATAGCGCGCCGGAGCGCGACACCTACGTCGTCACCGTGCGCACGAAGCTCACCGGCATCACCGGTTTCAAACTGGAGGCGCTCACCGATCCCTCGCTGCCCGGCACGGGTCCCGGTCTCGGTGATGCGGCCCGGCCCAATTTCGTGCTCAACGGATTCCAGGTCACCGCCGCCTCCGCCGGCGGCACCGCAGCGCCGGTCAAATTCGTGCGCGCCACCGCGTCGTTTTCGCAGGCAAAATTCTCCGTCGAGAATCTGCTGCGGCCCGAGGTCAACCCGCGCGAGGGCTGGGCGATCAACCCGCAGTTTCGCCGCGACCATTGGGCAATTTTCGAAACCGCCGCGCCGGTTGGCGACGCAGGCGGCACCACACTCACGTTTCGTCTGACGCAGGAATTCGGTGCCTCGCGCATGATCGGCCGGCTCCGGCTCTCGGCGCTCACGGGGCGTCTTGGCGGCGAAGCGATTCCGGCCGAAGTCGCCGCGATCGTCGCGACGGCGGCCGCGCAGCGCACGCCCGCGCAAACCGCGAAGCTGCGCGAGTATCGGCTCGCTCAGGACGCCGAGATCGTCGCGCTCCGCCGCGAGAAATCCACTGTCGCGCCCGCCGCGCCGCCCGCCCCGCGCACGCTCGTGATGCGCGAACTCGCGCAGCCGCGTGCGACCGCGATCATGAAGCGCGGCAATTTCCTCGATCTCGGCGAACCCGTGCAACCGGGCACGCCGGAGGTGCTGCACGCGGCAAAAGTTGCGTCCGCCCAACCCACTCGCCTCGACCTCGCGCGCTGGCTCGTCGATCCGGAAAATCCGCTCGTCGCCCGCGTGACCGTCAATCGCTGGTGGGCGGAATTTTTTGGACGTGGACTCGTCGCCACGCCGGAGGATTTTGGCGCGAAGGGCGAAGCGCCCACGCATCCCGAGCTGCTCGATTGGCTCGCGGTCGAATTTGTCGAACGCGGCTGGAGCATGAAACACGTTCACCGCCTCATCGCGTTGTCCGCCACCTACCGGCAGTCGTCGCGCGTCACGCCCGAGCTGCTCGCGCGCGACGATCAGAACCGGCTGCTCGCGCGCGGCCCGCGCTTCCGCCTCGAAGCCGAAGCCATCCGCGACAACGCCCTCGCCGTTGCCGGCCTCCTCAGCCCAAAGCTCGGCGGCCCGCCCGTCCGCCCGTTTCAGCCGGCCGGCCTGTGGGACAACAAGGTCGGCGGTGACCGCGTCACCTACAACGTGAGCGTCGGCGAAGACGCCTACCGCCGCGGTCTCTACACGGTGTGGAAACGAAGTTCGCCGTATCCGAGTTTCGTTAACTTCGACGCGACCGCACGCACCGCGTGCACGGTGCGCCGCTCGCGGTCCAACACGCCGCTGCAGGCGCTCACGCTGCTCAACGATCCCGTTTATGTCGAAGCGGCGCGTGCCCTCGCGGCGCGCGTCGTTCGCGAGAGTCCCGCTGCGACGGTGCCCGCGCGGATCCGTTATGCGTTTCAACTCTGCCTCGCGCGCCCGCCGTCCGCCGTCGAGTCCGCCGCGCTTGAGCGCCTGCATGCGCAGCAGGCGGCGGCGCATCCCGCGTCCGACACCGCGTGGCAGGCCGTTGCGCTGGCGCTGCTGAACCTCGACGAGATGATCGTAAAAAACTGACGCCATGCATCCGCTCGAATCCCATCTGCGCGCCGTCACGCGCCGCACTTTTCTCCAACGCTCCAGTGTTGGCCTCGGGGCCGTGGCGCTCGGTTCGCTGCTCAACGAGAGCCTGTTTGCCGCGTCCGCCGCGAATCCGCTCGCGCCGCGCACGCCCCATTTCGCCGCGCGGGCCAAACGCGTGATCTATCTCCACATGGTCGGCGCGCCGTCGCAGCTCGACTTGTTCGACCACAAGCCGGCGCTGCGCCCGCTCGACGGAAAGCCGTGTCCGGACGATTTTATCAAGGGCAAGCGCTTCGCCTTTCTGCGCGGGCATCCGACGATCGGCGCGTCGCGCTACACGTTTTCCCGCCACGGGCGAAGCGGCGCGGAAATTTCTGAGCTCCTGCCGCACCTCGCGACGGTGGCCGACGAGATTGCGATCGTGAAATCCGTCCACACCGACGAGTTCAACCATGCACCGGCGCAGCTGTTTCTCCACACCGGTTTCGGCCGCCCCGGTCGGCCGAGCGCGGGCTCGTGGGTGACCTACGGACTCGGTTCGGAAAATTCCGATCTGCCCGCCTACGTCGTGTTGCAGTCGGGTCCGCTAGCCGGCGCCGGCACGAGCCTGTGGTCGTCGGGCTTTCTGCCGAGTGTCCACCAAGGCGTGCAGTTTCGCGGCGGCGGCGAGCCCGTGTTGTTTCTCGAAAATCCGCAAGGCCACTCCACCACCGACCGGCGCCACGTGCTCGACGCCGTGCGCGCGCTCAACGAGGCGCAACTCGCCGACACCGGCGACCCGGAGATCGCGACGCGTATCGAGCAATACGAACTCGCGTATCGGATGCAGACTTCCGTGCCGGGCCTGATGGATATTTCGCAGGAGTCGCGCGCGACGTTGGAGCTCTACGGCGCGGAGCCGGGTAAAGCGTCGTTTGCCAACAACTGCCTGCTCGCGCGCCGACTCGTCGAACGCGGCGTGCGCATGGTGCAGCTCTACGATGCGGACTGGGACCACCACGCCGACCTCGGCACGCGCCTCCCGCGCAAGTGCCTGGATGTCGACCGCGGCATGGCGGCCCTCGTGAAAGATCTGAAACAACGCGGCCTGCTCGACGACACGCTGGTGATTTGGGGAGGAGAGTTTGGCCGCACGCCGATGGCGCAGACCGACTCGGGCGGCGGCGCGACCACCAAGCCCGGCCGCGACCACCACAAGGAGGCCTTCACGATGTGGCTGGCCGGCGGCGGTGTGAAACCCGGTATCAGTTACGGCCTGACCGACGATCTCGGCTACCACATCGGCGAAAACGCCGTGCACGTGCACGACCTCAACGCGACGGTGCTCCACCTCCTCGGCCTGAACCACGAACGCCTGACGTATCGTTACCAAGGCCGCGATTTCCGTCTGACCGACGTGCACGGCCACCTTGTCAAGGGCCTGCTGGCGTAGCGCGAAAACGCCCACCGCAGAGGCTACGGAGCGAGCGTTTTCCGCAGCGCGTGAACTTTCGCGATCACGGCATCTTCCGCCTCCGGCGTGAAACGGCCGGGGTGGTTGAGGATGCGGGTATTGGCGTCGCCGCCTTCGTAGCCGCCCTCGGCTATCACGCGACGGCTGCCGAGGTAGCCGAAGTAGTCGTTCGTGTAACCGGCAACCCAGACGGCGGCGTTGCCGGCGAGTTCGCGTTTCAGGCGCAGCGAATAGTCGACGACGACCTCGCCGCCGATGCCGACGAGTGTGAGATCGTTCCCGAATTGCACGACTTGCACGGGACACGCCTGGGGCGCGGGTGATTCGCCGCGGCGCAGCGATTCCTGAAACGCCCGCGCGCGGGCGAGCACGGGAGGCGTGAATTCGGCGCCGGCGAACTTTGCGAGTTCCGCGGCGCTCAGCGGTTGATAGGCGAGCGCGGCATGGCCGAACGCGGCGCGCAGCGGCGGGCTGATCGGACGCAGGCGCGTGCCGAGCGCGGTGGAGACGGCGTTGGCGACGGCGCGGCCGTGCTGGGCCGCGAGATTGTCCGGCGTTTGGTCGGGCACCATTTTTCCGCGAGGGTAGGGATTTTGATCGCCGGCGCAGCCCATGAGAAAAAGCGCCGTCGCTCCCGGATAGCTGGCTTCAAGAAAGTGCTGCGCGTGGCCCGCGTAGTCGCCGCTCACCTGACTCCCGCTGAGCGTCGTGTTGTGGCACGCGTAGCCGAAGAGAATCGCGCGCGACCGGCCGTCGGCACCGGTGACTTTGAGCACCGGCACCTCGTGATCGACGGGACCGGCGGGGTAGGGATTGTTGGTGATCGTGCCGTTGGGTTCGGGGCGGCGGCGATTCATAGCGAAGCCGGCGCGGGCCGAGCTGAACTCGAGCCGCGCCGGCGCGGCGGTGCGCAGACTTTCGCCGATGAGATCGAGCACGGTCTCGCGCAGAAAAATTTCGAACGCGTTCACCGCAGCGACATCCGCCGCCTTGGCGTTTTTGCTGAACGCGCGTTCGAGCACCATGCGGTCGGGCGAGACTTGCGGGCCGCTGTGCGTGTGCGAGGCGTTGAGCAGGATCTCGTGCGGCTTGAGACCGAATTTCTCCGCGGCGGTTTTTTCGGTGTGCGCGCGCAGCGTTGCTGGGACGCCGATGAGATCGAGCGTCACGATCACGAGGCGGCCGCCGCGGCCGTCGTCGAGCGCGAGGCCCTTGCCGAAAATATCCTGCGCGACGCCGTCGGACGGCGCGGTGCGGTTCGCGTAGCCAGCGAGCCAGATCGGGCCGGGTGGGGTGAGTTTGCGCGAAGCAACGCCAGCTTTCCACGGAGTCTCGGCCGCGACGCCAAACGCGACGAGCGCGACGGTGGAAAGGGCGAAACCAAAACGGAAAAACGTGCGGCGTTTCATGGCGGGTGCGGTGTTCTTCGTCCCCCGGGCACGTTGAGACAAGCTCCGCGTGCGACGGCAGCCGTGCCGGGGGCGGAAATTCTTTGCTGTGGCGGTGACCGCGGGGCAGGCTGCGGCGTCCTTCCCCATCCCCTATGACGATCTCTACCCTTCGTGTTCGTTTCGGTTTCTGGCTGCCGCTGCTTGGTCTGTTGTTGGCGCTGCCCGCAGCGCGCGCAGCCGATGCCGCCCGGCCGAATATTCTCTTCATCATTTTCGACGACTGGGGCTGGCAGCACGCCGGCGCCTACGGCTCGACCTGGGTGAAGACCCCGAATTTCGACCGCGTGGCCCGCGAAGGCGTGCTGTTCAAGAACGCGTTCACTTCGAATCCGAAATGCAGCCCGTGCCGCGCTTCGATCCTGACGGGTCGCAATTCGTGGCAACTGCGTGAAGCGGTGTCGCACAACGGGCTGTTTCCCGACGGTTTCGAAACATATCCCGATCTGCTCGAGAAAGCGGGCTACACCGTCGGCCTGACGGGCAAGGGCTGGGGGCCGGGCGATTTCAAGACCCACGCGAAGCGCACGCGCAATCCGGCGGGACCGAGTTTCGACACGCACCGGTCCGAGCCCATCGCTTCGGGCATTGGGCGCAACGACTACGGGAAAAACTTCGATGCGTTTCTCGCTCAGCGGCCCAAGGACAAACCGTTTTGCTTCTGGATGGGTTTCCAAGAGCCGCACCGCGGTTACGAACTCAACTCCGGCGTGCGCCTCGGCAAGAAGCTCGCCGATGTGACCGTGCCGTCCTACCTCCCCGATACCGCGGTCGTGCGCGGCGATCTCGCCGACTACGCGATCGAAGTGGAGTGGGCCGATGCCTTCATCGGCAAAGCGCTCGCGAGTCTCGCCGCGAGCGGTGAACTGGAAAACACGCTCGTGGTCATCACCTCCGATCACGGCATGCCGTTTCCCTATGTGAAGGGCCAGATTCACGAAGACGGTTTCCGTCTGCCGCTCGCGATGCGCTGGGGCAAGGGCATCAAACCCGGCCGCGTCGTCGAAGATTTCATCAACGTCCGCGATTTTGCGCCGACCTATCTCGAACTCGCCGGCCTCGCGCCGCATGCGCAGATCACGGGCAAGAGCCTCGTGAACATTCTTCGTTCACCGCAGTCGGGCCTGATCGAGCAGCGGGTCGAGATGCTCGCGGGCAAAGAGCGGCACGACATCGGCCGGCCCAACGATCTCGGCTACCCGGTGCGTGCGCTGCGCACGAAGGATTTTCTCTATGTGCACAATTTTCATCCCGACCGCTGGCCCGTCGGCAATCCCGAGACGGATTTTGGCAACTGCGACCCGGGACCTTCGAAGGAATTCATCAAGGCCCTCGGTGGCCACTACTACGATCTGTCGTTCGGCAAACGTCTGCCCGACGAGCTCTACGATCTCCGGAATGACCCCGAAGGCGTGAACAATCTCGTCCACGATCTCGCCTACGCGGGCACGTTGGAGTCGATGCGCGCGCGGATGATGAAACTCCTCGCCGAAGAACAGGACCCGCGGGCGCTCGGGCAGGCGGCCGTCTTCGATACCTATCGCTACACCGGTGCGCGCAACAAGGGCTACGACACTTGGCTGAAGACGCAGGAGGCCAAGCTGGCCGGTGCGGCTCCGGCCGTCGAACCGCCCAAGAAAGTCGGCAAGAAAAAAGGCGCGGCACCGCAGCCGGAATAAACGCGCCTTGCCCGGTTTCGCCCCGCCGTCTCCGCACTCACCCGCACACGCTTACTATTCTCCTCGCATGATCTCCGCAGAAAATATGAACCGCCGTTCTTTTCTCACCCGCACCGCGGCTCTCGCCGCATCTTCCGTCATCGCGGCGCGGCTCTCGCCCGCTCTGCACGCGGCCGACGAATCCGGTCCCGAGTTTCGCAGCTCATGGGACCGAGCACTGGACCGCGTGTGGCTCGGGGCCGACGTGTGGGCGAACCCGCTTCAGGATTGGCGCGTCGCCAACGGGCGCGCGGAGTGCGTGAACGCCGCCCCCGACCGCAACGTCCACGTGCTCACGCGGCAGCTCGTCGCCCGCAGCGGCACCGCGGATGTGCGCGTGCGCATCGGTCGCGTCGGCGGCGGGCCGCTCGCTGGCAAAGGCTCGGCGGGATTCCGCCTCGGGATTCTCGGCTCACTCAAGGACTACGCGGAGTTGCATGACTACCGAAACAACCTCTGGCCCATCGGGCCCTCGGGAATCGCCGCCGGTTTTTCCGCCGATGGTGCGCTTTTCATCGGCCGGATCGGTCAACCCAATGCGGTGAAACTCGATCTCGCGCGGGAGGCGGTGGACCTGCATCTCGCGGTCGCTCCGGCCGGCGAGAATTACGAGGCGGTATTGACCGCCACCGATCCGCGGGACGGCAAAGTCCTCGCGCAGGCGAAGCTCGGCGGCCTCCGCGGCGACGCGCTCGTGGGCAATATCGCGCTCGTCTGCAATTTCCCCGCGGCCGACGGCGGCTCGGGCGGAGGCGTTGCGACGAAGGGCAAGGCGAAGGCGAAAGGTGCCGAGAAGGGCGCCGCAGGTGCGGGTCCCGGGCTCGGACAATTTTGGTTCAGCGACTGGCGCGTCGGCGGCACGAAGGTCGCGGTGCGCGAGACGCAGACCTTCGGGCCGATTTTGTGGTCGCAGTATACGCTGCACGCCGGGGTGCTGAAACTCTCGGCACAAATGCCGCCGCTCGGGGCTGGCGATGCGGATACGGTGCGGCTTCAAATTCAGGACGGCCCGGGTGGCGCCTGGAAGACCGCGCAGGAAGCGAAAATTCACGCTGACGCACGCGTCGTGGCGTTCCGTGTCGAGGGCTGGGACGCGAAACGCGACGTGCCCTACCGCGTGGCCTACACGCTGCGTCATCGCGGAGGCGAGACGGAGCATTTCTGGACGGGCACGGTGCGCCACGATCCGGTGGAGCGCGACGAACTCTCCGTCGCGGACATCTCGTGCAACATCCACACGATCTTCCCGAATGTTCCGCTCGTGCAGAGTATGGCGAAGCTCAATCCCGACCTCCTCGCGTTTACGGGCGACCAGTTTTACGAGAGCACGGGCGGCTTCGGCACGCAGCGCTCGCCGCATGCCCCGGCGGTGCTCGATTATCTGCGCAAATGGTATTTCCACGGCTGGACGTGGCGTGATCTCATGCGCGACCGGCCGAGCGTCTCGCTCCCCGACGACCACGACGTTTATCAGGGCAACCTCTGGGGCGAAGGCGGCGAGGGTCAGAAAACGACGCAGGAGGCGGGCGGCTACGAGTTGCCCGCCGCGTGGGTCAACGTCGTGCACCGCACGCAGACCGCGCACCATCCCGATCCCTACGATCCGCGTCCTTCGAAACGGGATACGATCAACTACTACGGCCCGCTCACCTATGGCCGCGTGAGTTTCGCGGTCCTCGCCGACCGCCAGTTCAAATCCGCCCCCGAGGGGAAAGTTCCGCCCACCGGCGATCGCGGCGACCATGTCATCAATCCGAACTACGACCCGAAAACCGCCGACTTGCCCGGACTCGAACTCCTCGGTGGAAAACAGGAACAGTTCCTCCGCGACTGGGTGCTCGATTGGCGTGGGGCCGACATGAAGGCCGCGATTTCGCAGACGGTCTTCACCGCGATGGCGACGACGCATGGCGGCAATCACGAGATTCTCATGGCCGACTACGATGCCAGCGGCTGGCCGCAGACGGCGCGCCGCAACGCCCTGCGCGAGCTGCGCAAAGCCTTCGCGGTGCATATCGCGGGCGACCAGCACTTGCCCGCCGTGGTGCACTACGGCCTCGATGCGCACCGCGACGGTCCGGTGGCCTTCGCCGGCCCCGCCGTAAATGTCGGCTATCCGCGCTGGTGGGAACCCGCGAAAACCGGTCGCAACAAAACTACGGGCAACGCCGCCCTCACCGGCGATTTTCTCGACCATTTTGGCAATCCGCTGACGGTGATCGCGGTGAAGAATGGGCCCTACGAGCCGCCGCGTCCGGTGCTCGAATCGGTGAACGCGAAGACGAGCGGCCTCGGTCTCGTGCGTTTCAAGAAATCGAAACGCACGATCACGTTCGAGTGCTGGGCCTACTCGGCGGACGTGACGAAACCCGGCACGCAGATGGAGACGTGGCCCGTCACGGTCAGCCAATTCGACAACTACGCGCGCAAGCCCGCGGCGTATTTGCCGACGCTGAATTTCAAAGGCGTGAACGATCCCGTGGTGCAGATCTTCGAGGAGAAAACCGGCGAATTGCTCTACGCATATCGCCTGCGCGGCAACAAGACGCGCCCCTTCGTCTTCGCCTTGGGGCGCTACACGGTGAAAGCCGGCGACCCCGATCTGAACAAGTGGACCGCCGTGAGCGGCGTCGACGCCGAGGCGGAGCAGACCAAGGAACTGTTCGTCACGATCTGAGGGCCGGCTGGCGGCGCGTTTCAGGTGGCGCGTTGCCAGTCCTCCACGGTGAGGCCCGGCACGCGGGAAAACTCTGCCGTGTTGTGCGTCACGAAAACCGCGCCCAGCGCCAGTGCTTGGCCTGCCAGGAGCGCATCGTAGGCGCCGATGGGTTGGGCGTTGGGTTTCAGACGGGCCAGATAGGCGCGCACAATTCCGGTCTGATACGCCGCCGCCGCATCAAAGGATGCGATGCCGGGAAACACGGCCTTCAGCCGGACGATGCGATCGCGAAAGACCGCGATTTCCGGCTGCTTCGCCGCGCCGTATTCCAACTCCATGAGGACAATCGCCGAGAGGCGGCAGTCGGGTAACGAACTCTCCAGGCGCTCGCAAAGCGCAGCATCCTCCGCGCGATCTCGGAGATAACGGGAGAACACATTCGTGTCCGGTAGGAAAATCACGTCGTGTGGTCGGGAAAGTTTGGGGCGGAGCCTCGCAGCGCCTGCAACGCCTTCAGTCGCCGCGCTTCCGCCTTCGGGTCGACGATGATGAAGCCGCTCGCCGTGGGAGTCACTTCATAGGACTTGGCTTTCACGTCGAGGCCGCGCGGCAGGCGCAGTGCCTTGGAATTCCCGGCCTTGAAGACTTTCGCAGTGATCGTGGTGCTCATGTGAGCACGCTGTAGGCACGGATCGGAGTGTCAACGACCCGCCGGAGGAAAAACCGGCGGCTTGGCCGCTCACGGGTCCTGCGCGGTGATCGGGAAGTTTCCGGTCGTGCGCTTGGCTACGGGCGGAACGGCCTTCGGGTAGTAGCGCTTCCGCCACGCTTCGTGCTTTGCGGTGAGCTCGGCGACTTTGGCGGAATTTTTTGCGGCGAGATTTTGGTCTTCGCCGATGTCGTCTCCCGGGCGGTAGAGACGGGCGTCCTTTTCCCACGCACGTTTCACGAGTTTCCAATCACCGTCGAGCACGGCGTAGTTCTGCTGGTTTTCCCAGTGGAGGGCGCCGGTGCGGGCAAAGGGTTCGCCGCGCAGCAGCGGGAGGATCGATTGGCCGTGGATCTCGTGGTTGGCGGCGGGTTTCACCTGCGCGGCGTCGAGGAGCGTGGGGAGAATGTCCATCGTGATGGCGCGGCCTTTCTGCACGGTGCCGGCGGGAATTTTTCCGGGCCAACGCGCTAGGAACGGCACACGCAGGCCGCCCTCGGTCAGACCGAATTTGTAGCCGCGGTGAGGTCCGTTGGAATAGTCGGCGCCTTCGGGGCCGTAGTGGTTGAGTTCGGCGCTCGGGCCGTTGTCGGAGGTGAAGAGGACGAGGGTGTTTTGCGCGATTTTCAGTTCGTCGAGCGTGGCGAGCACTTGGCCGATACCGGTGTCGAGGCGCTCGACCATCGCGGCGTAGATCGCGAAGAGCCCGCGGTCCGGGAAGATGCGGCGGTATTTTTGGACCAGCTCGAACGGCGCCTCGAGCGGGTAGTGCGGGGCGTTGAAGGCGAGGTAGAGGAAGAACGGCTTTTCGGTGGCGGCATCGCGGCGGATAAATTCGACGGCTTTGGCGGCGAGCTGGTCGGTGTAGTAGCCTTTGCCCGTGACGACGATCGGCGTCTCGTTGTGAAAAGTCTCCTTCACATCCCAAAAACGCGGCGTGCCGATCAGCGAGCCCCAGAATTCGTCGAAGCCGTGGGTGCGCGGCCAGTTTTCCTTGGCGTGGCCGATGTGCCATTTGCCGACGAGATTGCTGCGGTAGCCGGCGGGCTTGAGCGCCTCGGGGATGGTGATCGCGGCGTGGTCGAGCGCGAGGATGGGGACGTTGCCGCGCACGTCGGGGCTGGCGAGTTCGGGCACGCCGACGCTGTGCGGGTAGCGGCCGGTCATAAGTGCGGCACGGGTGGGCGAGCACATCGGCGCGGAGGAGCGGTAATGCGTGAGCTTCACGCCCTCTTTCGCGAGGCGGTCGATGTTCGGCGTGTTGATTTTCGAGCCGTCGTGCCCGAGATCGGCCCAGCCGAGATCGTCGGCGAGGATCACGATGAGATTTGGGGCGCGCTCGGCGGCGGCGAGCGACGAGACGAGCGCGGTTAGGAGCGCGACCAAGCGGAGAACGGGAAGGTGAGGCATAGCTTAGAGGGTAAACCCGAAGCGAAACGATGCGCGGGACGGTGCGCACGCGAATTGTGCGGCCGACTGAAAACGAAATGAATTGGACAACGAAAACCAGCTCCGCAGTTTTCAACTTTACCTCAACCAAACACCCTCCGGCGCGGCCGCGCTGGCGCACCCTCGCTGCCGGCCACCCTCAACCCCTGTCTGTCTCCATGAAACGCACCCCTGCATTCCTCCTCCTTTGCGCGCTGCTCACCGGCGCGTTGGCGCCATCGGCGATTTTCGCCGCGGCCTCGCCCGCCGTCGCAGCCGCGACCGGTTCGATCGCCGGCAACGTGAGCAATGCCGCCACCGGCAATCTGCTCGAAGGCGCGCGCGTCGAGTTGCCCGCGCTCGGGCTCAGTGCGCTGGCCGACGAGACGGGCCGCTTCGTGTTGGACGATGTGCCGACCGGTGCGCACGAGATCGTCGCGACGTATCTCGGCCTCGACGCGCAGAAACTCACGGTGAACGTCACGGCCGGCCAGCGGGCGGTGCGCGACTTCGATCTCACGACGGGCGTCTACAAACTCCAGGCGTTTACCGTCAGCGGTGAGCGCGAGGGCAACGCCGCGGCACTCACCTCCCAGCGCAATGCCACCAATCTCAAGAATGTCGTCGCGCTCGATGCCTACGGCAATTTGCCGAACATGAACGCGAGTGAACTCGCCGTGCTGCTGCCGGGCGTGGCCGGCAACCTCAGCGACGAGGGCAACATCATCGGCTTCACGGTGCGCGGCATGCCGCCGGCGATGAACACCATCACCATCGACGGCGCGCTCATGGGATCGCAGGGCGGCATGGCGCGGGCGACGCGCATCCACACGATCACGGGCTCGATGTTCGAGGCGCTCGAGGTCACCAAAGGCCACACGCCCGACAAAGAGGCGGGCTCGCTCGGCGGCACGGTGAATCTCAAGAGCCGCTCGACGCTCAGCATGAAGGAAAAGCGCCGCATCACCTACAATTTCTCCGGTCGCCTCGCGCCCTCCGGCACGCAGCAGATCCCGATGCGCGAGGAGCACCGCTTCCACCCGCTCCTCAATGTCGGCTATCAAGAGGTGTTCGGTGTGCTCGGCGAACAGCGCAATCTCGGCGTTTCGGTCAACTTGTTTTACAGTGAGCAGGCGGTCGGCTTTTTCAGCACGACGCGCGACTTTCAGGATACGGTGAACGCACCCGCCTACGTCTGGGACTACCGCACGCAGGACAATTACAACAACCGCAAGCAATCGAGTGTGAATGCGAAGATCGACTACCGCCTCTCACCGAACTCCAAACTCTCGCTCAACCTGATTTACAACGATGCCTTCGAGCGGTTTCGCCTGCGCTATCTGTTTCGCGCGTTCACTGGCAACCAAGCCACCGTGCCGAATGCCACCACTTCGGGTGTGATTCCGGGTTTCACGTCGCGCATCACGCAGGTGCGGCCCGTCGCAGGTTCGACCATCGATATCACCTCCCAGATGTCGCACTTTTTTCACCGGCAGCGGCACGTGGATTTTGGCGGCGAGCACACGTTCGGTCGCCTCGAGCTCGACTACAATGCGGTGTTCAGCCCCGATCACATCAACGGCGGCGGTGGCGATGGCGGCGTGCTCGTGAACCGCGTGACCGGCGTGGGTTGGACGCTGGATCGCACGCAGTCCGACCTCTACCCGCGCTTCATCCAGACGGGTGGTCCGGACATTTCGAATCCCGCGAGCTACCGTCCGAACAGCCTGAATTTTGCGAACAGCACGAATATCCACGAGATCCGCGAAGTGCGCGGCAACGCCCGCTACCGGCTCACGGTGGACAACCCGATCTACCTGAAGACCGGCTTCCGCCTTCGCGAAGAACTGGCCGGCGACGTGAACCGCGACCGGCGGTCGATCTTCACCGGCACGAACTCCGCGCAACTGCCGACGGACCCGACGATCAAGACGTTTGGCAATCACAAGACCGGGCTGAACATTCCCGCGTGGAATGCCAACGCGATCAGCGTCGGCGAGAAACCCGTCAACACCGCGCTCTGGCGCGACGACATCTATTTCGCCGAGAGCCAGAAATACATCGGCACGCGCGAAGTCACCGAGACGGTCACGGCCGGCTATCTGATGACGCAGGGCACGTGGGGCCGCACCGGTTTTGTCGCCGGTGTGCGCGGTGAGAAAACGGAAGACGATAGTTGGGGCTGGGTGCGCGCGCGCTTCGGCAGCACGGCCGCGCAGCAGACGGCCGATCCGGTCGGCTCCGCGCAGCGCGACTATGCGAACACACGCCGCGAGGTTTCGGGCAGTTACTCGAAACTGTTTCCCAGCGTGCACCTCACGCGCGACATTCTGCCGAACCTCAAGGCGCGGCTGAGTTGGTCGAACAGCTTCGGCCGCGCGCCATTGAGCAACCTCCTCCCGAACGAGACGATCAACGAGACGGCGCAGACGCTCACCATCAACAATCCGGCGCTCCGGCCGCAGGTCGCCGAGAGCTGGGACGCGTCGCTCGAATATTATTTCGAGCCCGTCGGCAGTCTCTCCGCGAGTTGGTTTCACAAGACGATCTCGGACTACTTCGTAAACGGCGTGATCGCCGGCACGGTCCCGGGCGGCGCCGACAACGGCTACAATGGCGAATACAGCGGCTTCACGATTCTCACGCGCGACAACCTCGGCACGGCGATCGTGCAGGGCTGGGAGCTGAGCTATCAACAGCAGTTCACGTTTCTCCCCGGTCTGCTGAAGGGCTTCGGACTTTCTGCCAACACCACGATTCTCGACACGCATGGCAACTTCGGCGGCACGGCCGAACGCAAAACCGGCGAAGTGCCCGGCTTCGTCCCGCGCACCTCGAATCTCAGCCTGAGCTGGCGCTATCGCCGCTTCGGCACGCGTATCAACATCAACCGCACCGGCGACTACATCAACGCGTTCACGGCGAGCGGCTCGGGCCGCAACCAATACACGTTGCAGCGCACCGTGGTGAACTGGGGCTGCGCCTACCAGCTTCGGCCGGCGCTGAGTTTCTCGGTCGATGTAGGCAATATTTTCAACGAAGCGCAGACCTTCTACCGCGGCGTCACCGACAACATCTCCGAGGTGCGCATCCCCGGCGTGACGGTGACGATCGGCGTGAGCGGGCGATTCTGAGCGGGCGTTGCGGTCGGCGGCCGATTTGTTTTCGTGCCTGCCATGCTTTCGCCCCGCCTAGTTTTCCCGACGTTTGCCTTCGCTGCCGCGCTCGGTGCGGCCGAGGTGAACTCGCTGATGGTCGCCCCGCCGAAGCCGGTGACGGGGAAGATCGAGCCGCCCCCGCCGACGCCGCCGGGCGAAGCGGCCAAGACGTTTCGCGTGCTCGACGGCTTCCGCATGGAGCTCCTCGCGGCCGAGCCACTCGTCGCGAGTCCGGTCGCGATGGCCTACGATGAGAACGGCCGCGCGTTTGTCTGCGAGATGCGCGACTACCCCTACACCGACAAAAAGCGGCACGTGCCCGGACAGGAAAATCCCACCGACGCGGCGATCGGCCGCATCCGTTTGCTCGAGGACCTCGACGGCGACGGCGTCTTCGAAAAATCCACGGTGTTTGCCGACGGCCTCTCGTGGCCGACGGGCGTGGCGTGCTGGCGTGGCGGCATCTTCGTCGCCGCCACGCCGGACATCTGGTATCTCAAAGACACGGACGGCGACGGAAAGGCGGACGTGCGGCGCAAGGTGTTTACCGGTTTCAAAAAGCTCAACGTCCAGGCGCTGATCAACAATCTCGTCTGGGGCCTCGACAACCGCATCTATGGCGCGGGCGGCACGAACGGCGGGCAAATCCGCCCTGCGGACGAGCCGACGGCGAAACCGTTCGTGATGTCGCGCCACGATTTCCGCTTCGATCCGGTAAGCGCGAAATTAGAGCTCGTTTCCGGCGGCGCACGCTTCGGCGGAACGTTCGACGACTGGGGCAGCCGCTTCCTCTGCAATATCCGCAATCCGGCTCAGCACATTCTGCTGCCGCTGAACTATCTCGCGCGAAATCCGGCGCTGGCCGCGGGTAGTGCGATTCACGATATGGCGGTGTCGGGCGACCAGTTGCCGGTCTACGCGGTGTCCCCGCCGGAATCTTGGCGCGTGATCCGCGCGAAACGCTGGGCCGGTGAGCGCGACATCGTGATGCCCCGCAGCGAACTCGTCGGCGCGGGCGTCGTGACGTCGGCGGGCGGGATCACGAGCTATCGCGGCGCCGCGTATCCGGAAAACTACCGCGACACGCTTTTTGTCACCGAGAGCGCGAGCAATCTGTTCTACCGGCTGAAGCTCACGCCGAGTGGCGCGACCTACCGCGCCGAGCGCATCGACGGGAAAGCCGAGATGGTGGCTTCGACGGACAACTGGTTTCGCCCGGTGAATTTTGTGAACGCGCCCGACGGCACGCTGCACGTGATGGACATGTATCGCGGCAACATTGAGCACCCGTGGAGCATTCCCGACGACATCCATGCCGCGGTGGATCTCGAAGCGGGCCGCGACATGGGACGCATCTGGCGGCTGGCGCCGCCGAAGTTCGCGCCGCCGAAACCGCCGCGGCTTGGTCGGGCGAGTGCGGCGGAACTCGTCGCGACGTTGGAGCATCCGAGCGCGTGGTGGCGCGAGACGGCGCAACGCCTGCTCTTTGAGCGGCAGGATCAGGCGGCGGTGCCCGCGCTGCACGCTCTCGTGCGCAGCGGGAAAACGGCGCAGGGGCGGCTGCATGCACTGTGGAGTTTACACGGCCTCGGTGCGCTCACCGACGATGATGTGCGCAGGGGGCTCGGCGACGCGGTGGCGGGCGTGCGCGAGAATGCGGTGAAGCTCGCCGAACAGCGCGGACTCTTCGCCGCGGTTTGGCCGCTGGCCGACGATGTAAGTGCGCGCGTGCGTTTGCAGACGGCGTTTACGCTCGGAGAAACGACGGACGCGCGGGCGCTCGATGCGCTGGCAAGGATCGCGCGCCGCGATGGGGGCGAGCCGTGGATTCGCACCGCGGTGCTCAGTTCGACGGGGCAGACGAGCGATGAATTGCTCGTGCGGTTGTTGGGTGAGCGGGAGTTTGCGGCGAGCGAGGCGGCGGCGGAATTGCTGCGGAGTCTGGCGCAAATCGTGGGCGTGCGCGGGAAAGTTCCGGAGATGCAGCGCGTGCTGGCGGCGTGCGGCGCGGTCGGGAAATCGCCGGCGGTGAACCTCGTGGTCGGCGGCATCGGCGAAGGGCTGAAGCGGGGCGGGAAAAGTTTGCGCCGCGCGGGTTTCACCGGCGAGGCCGCGACGGTGGCGGACACGGTGCTCGCGGCCGCGGCACGCGAGGCGACGGAGACTGGCCGACCGGCGCCGGCGCGCGGGGCGGCGATCCGGCTGCTGGCGTTTGACGATTTCGAGCGCGTGAAGGCGTCGCTCGCGGGACTGCTCGTCACGAGCCAGCCGCAGGACGTGCAACGCGCGGCGGTGGCCGCGCTCGGAAGTTTTACGGCGCCGGAGACGGCGGCGCTGTTGCTGGCGAACTGGAGCACGCAGACGCCGGCGGTGCGCGCAGATGTGGTGACCGCGATGTTGGCGGCGCGCGTGCGGGTGTTGCCACTTGTGCAGGCGGTGGAGCGCGGCGTCGTGCCGGCGAGCCAGATCCCGTTCGACAAACGCCGGCTGTTGCTGCGCAACGCCGATCCGGCGGTGAAGACACTGGCGACGAAATATTTTTCGGACGATGCGCCGCGGCCCCGCAAGGCGGTGATCGAGAGCTACCGGCCTTCGTTGGAACTCAAGGGCGACGCGGCGCGGGGACGGAAGGTGTTCGAGACGGTGTGCGCGGCGTGTCACCGCGCGGGCGAAATCGGCACGAGCGAACTCGGACCGAATCTCGCGACGATCCGCGCGTGGAATCCCGACCAGGTGCTCATCAACACGCTCGATCCCAACCGCGAAGTCGCGCCCGCTTATCTGAACTACACCGTCGAAACGAAAGACGGCCGCACGGTGGCCGGGCTCATCGCGGCGGAGAACGAAGCGAGTGTGACGTTGAAGCGAGCGGACGGCGGCACGGAGTCGGTGCTGCGCCGCGACATCGCGACGCTCACGGGCTCGGGGCAATCGCTGATGCCGGAGGGGATCGAGGCGGCCGTTTCGCCGGAAGCCATGGCCGATCTGATCGCGTTTCTCCTGGCGGCTCCGTAGCGGCCTGCCCTCGCGATGACGAAGCCCGGCATATTCTGGCAGAGTGTGTTGGCGGCGATCTGGGCGGTCGCTGCCGGCGCGGCGCCCGACGGCGCGGTGCTCGGTGTCACGGTGATCAATTCCGGCGCGCCGTATCCGGAATGCCATGCCTCGACGATCGTCGAGGTGGCGCCCGGGGAATTGGTGGCGGCGTGGTTTGGCGGCACGAAGGAGCGGAATCCGGATGTTGGTATTTGGTTCGCACGGCATGAGCGCGGTGCGTGGCAACCGGCGGTGGAGGTGGCGAACGGAGTGCAGGTGAACGGGCCGCGGTTGCCGACGTGGAATCCCGTGCTGTTTCAGCCGGCGAAGGGGCCGTTGCATTTGTTCTACAAGATTGGGCCGTCGCCCAGCCAGTGGTGGGGCATGCTCATCACGTCGGCAGACGCGGGGCGCACCTGGAGCGCGCCGCGCCGGCTGCCCGACGGGTTGCTCGGGCCGGTGAAAAACAAGCCGGTCGTGTTGCGCGACGGAGCATGGCTCGCGGCCTCGAGCACGGAAGGTAACCGCGACGGCTGGCTCGTGCATTTTGAGCTCTCGGCGGACCAAGGCGCGACGTGGCGAAAGATCGGCCCGGTCGCGAAAGGGCCGGGCTTCGATGCGATTCAGCCAAGCGTGTTGGTGCATGCGGACGGGGCGCTGCAGGCGGTGAGCCGCACGAAACATGGTGTCGTGGCGCAAACGTGGTCGCGGGACAACGGTCGGACGTGGAGCGCGCTCACAGCGACGGAATTGCCGAATCCGAATTCCGGCACGGATGCCGTCACGCTCGCCGACGGCCGGCACCTGATCATCTACAACCACTCTGCGCATCGCGCCCACGAGGCGAAAGGCGACCGGTTTCCACTCGATGTGGCCGTGTCGGCCGATGGCCTGAAGTGGAAACGTGTGCTCACGCTCGAGGCCGAGCCGGTGGTGAGCGGCTACGCGTATCCCGCGGTGATTCAGGCCAGCGACTGGCGTGTGCACGTCACCTACACAGCGGCGCGCAAAGCGATCAAACACGTGGTGCTCGATCCGACCAAATTATGAACCTGCGCTCGGCTTTTGTTCTCGGTGGGTTGCTCGGAGTCACGTGTGCGCTAGCGGCCGGCGGACGCGCGCTGATCGACACGGCGCACTCGCCGCACGTGAAGATGCACATGGTCGGGCTCGGCGAGGTGAAATGGAACGGGGGGCTGCTCGGCGAGAGATTCGAGGTGTGTCGCACCACTATGGTGCCGCATATGTGGACGATATTTAAGGACGACCAGGAGAGCCACGCGTGGTCGAACTTCCTGATCGCGGCGGGCCTCGGTCGCGGGCGCGACGGGAAGTTCCACGGGCCGCCGTTCAACGACGGCGATTTCCTGAAATGGGTGGAGGCGTTGGCGCAGATTTATGCGGTGACGCGCGACCCTGCGATCGACGCGCAAATGGACGAGATCATCGCGGTGGTCGCGAAGGCACAGCGTGAAAACGGGTATTTGCACACGCAGAAAATCATTCCGCAGCGGCAGGGTGATCCGAAGGCGAAGGAGTTCGAAGACCGCGAGCACTTCGAGACCTACAACATGGGCCACCTCATGACCACGGCGTGCGTGCATCATCGCGCGACGGGCAAGACCACGCTGCTCGCGTTGGCGCGCAAGGCGGCGGATTACATCGAGCAACTCGCGCGCACCGTGCCGGCCGAACTCGCGCGCAACGCGATCTGCCCGTCGCACTACATGGGTGTCGTGGAGCTGTATCGCGCCACCGGAGAGGCCCGCTATCTCGGGCTCGCGCGACGACTCATCGAGATTCGTGATTTGGTGCCGGGCACGGCGTTTGCGAGCGACCAGAATCAGGACCGGTTGCCGTGGCGTGAGATGACCGAGGCGGTCGGCCACGCCGTGCGGGCGAACTATCTCTACGCCGGCATGGCGGACCTGTTGGCCGAGACGGGCGATGGCGCGTTGTTGAAACCGCTGCGCGCGATCTCGGACGATGTGGCTTCGCAAAAACTCTATCTCACCGGCATGACCGGGGCGCTCTACGACGGGGCTTCGCCCGACGGTTCGGCGCGCCACCCGACGATCAAGACGGTGCATCAGGCTTACGGGCGCGACTACCAGTTGCCGAATCTCACCGCTTACAACGAGACCTGCGCGACGATCGGCTATGCGATGTGGATGTGGCGGATGCTCACAGTGACGGGAGAGGCGGCGTTTGCGGACCGCTTCGAGCAGGCGCTCTACAATGGCGTGCTGCCCGGCATCGGGTTGGAGGGGCGGAGTTATTTTTACGTCAACCCGCTGAAAAAACTCCACGACTTCAACGTGCCGCTGCGGTGGTCGCGGACGCGCACGCCGAACATCAAGTCGAGTTTTTGCTGCCCGCCAAATGTCGTGCGCACGCTCGCGGAGGCGCACAACTACGTCTACGCGCTCTCGGGCGACGCGCTGTGGGTGCATCTCTACGCGGCGAGCACGCTCGACACGGCGCTGGCCGACGGCGAGCGGCTCAAGGTGCGTCAGGAAACCGAATACCCGTGGAGCGGTGCGGTGAAGTTCACGATTGAGGCGGCACCGACGCGCGAGCTGGCGCTACGGTTGCGGATGCCGGGCTGGTTGCGGGCGGGCGGCGCGACGTTGCGCGTGAACGGCCGTGACTTGGCGGAAAAACCGGTGCCCGGAACGTATGCCGAGGTGAAACGCGGGTGGCGCGCGGGTGATGTGGTCGAGCTGCGGCTCAATTTTGAGCCGACGCTGTGGGAGTCGCATCCGCTCGTGGAAGAATCGCTCAACCAAGTCGCGCTCCGCTGCGGGCCGCTGGTCTACTGCGTGGAGTCGAATGATCTGCCGGCGGGGGTGCGGTTGACGGAGGTGGCGCTCGCGGCGTCGGCCCCGAAGGCGTTTGTCCGGAGTCGGGTGGACATCGCCGGCGCGAGTGTCGTCGCGCTCAGTGCACCCGCCACGCAGGCGGCGCCGCGCGCGTGGGACCGCACGCAGCTCTATCGTGAAGTTGGGCCGGAGGAGCGCCGCGGCTTTACGCTGACGTTTGTGCCGTATTTCGCGTGGGGAAATCGCGGCGATACCGAGATGAGCGTGTGGCTGCCGCGGCGCTGAAACCGGGCGGACGCTTTACTTGCCGGGAGATTTCTTCGCGGGTGTGACGGGGCGGGCGGGGGGCGGGAGCGGGGCATTCCACGTTTGCCAGACGGCGTGGAGTTCGCGCGTGAGGGCGGTTTGTTCGGCGGCGAGGTCGCGGGATTCGCCCGGGTCGGTGGCGAGGTGGTAGAGTTGGGGAGTAAAGTCGGGCGCGAGCATCAGGAGTTTCCATTCGCCGCGGCGGAGGGCGGCGGCGGATTTGATTTTCCAATACAACGTGTCGTGCGGTGCGCCGGTGCCCGTGGCGTGAAGAAAGGGGAGGAGATTGACGCCGTCGACGACGGTGGTGGCGGGGATCGGGACGCCGGCGGCGGCGCAGACGGTGGGGAGAAGGTCGTTCGCGATGACGGGGTGGCGGTAGGTGCGGCCGGCGGGGAGTTGGGCGGGCCAGCGCACGATGAACGGTTCGCGGATGCCTCCTTCGAGGAGATCGGTTTTGGCGCCGCGCAGCGGGCCGGCGGATCCGACGATGAGTTGTTTCGGCCAATCGGGTTTCCAACCTTCGATGTGCGGGCCGCCTTTCGCGGGGCCGTTGTCACCGAGGAAAACGACGAGAGTGTGGTCGGCGAGTTTTTGGTCGCGCAGAGCCTCGAGAATGCGGCCGACGTTTTCGTCGAGGCCGGCGACCATCGAAGCGTAGAGGCGGAGGACTTCGTGGGGGAGGTGCGCGAAGCGGGCGCGGTCGGAATGGCGGCCGTGCCACGGGCTGTGGACGGAATTGAAACTCACGAAGAGGAAGAACGGCTGCGCGGCGTGGCGGGCGATGAAGTCGACGGCGTGGCGGCCCATGCGGTCGGGGAGGTATTCGTCGGTGTCGCGCGCGGGGCCCCAGAGGGCGGTTTTGCCGGAGGCGAAGCCGGGGCTCTTGGTGGCGAGGCTGCCGAGGTAGCGTCCGTCGGGCTGCGGAAAATAGTCGGACTCCCACTCGATGAAATCGTGAACCTCGTCGAAGACCTGTTCGGCGGGGCGCACGATGTTCCACTTGCCGACGAGGCCGGTGGTGTAGCCGGCGGTGCGGAGCAGTTCGGGGAGAAGGCGCTGGCTATCGGGGAGTTTGTGCGCGCTGCGGTCGTCGTTCCACGTCATGCCAAAGCGCTGCGGATACGCGCCGGTCATGAGGCTCAGGCGGCTGGGCGCGCAGGCGGGACAGGTGACGTAACCGTCGGTGAAGCGAATGCCTTCGCGGGCGAGTTGGTCGAGGCGCGGGGTGGCGACGGCCGTGCCGCCGTAGCTGGAGAGATCGCCGTAGCCGAGGTCGTCGGCGAGGAGGACGACGATGTTGGGACGGGTGGTGGGAGTGGCGGCGGGGGAGGAGAGACCGAGACCAAGAGCAGGAAGGAGGAAGCGGAGAGCGTGGAGAAGGGGTTTCATTTCAGAGGTGGAATTTGAAACACGGAGGACACGGAGAGCGCGGAGGCAGAATCAAAACGGCGGAGCTTGAACCGCTAATTTGCGCTAATTTCCATGAGAGGGGAGGGCGATGGGACGCGTGCGTGCTTCGCCTGATCGGCGAAGCGCGGATGTCCGGTGGTTTGGACCGGAGCGGGAGGCGGCGTCAGAGATGGCGGTCGAAAAACGAGAGGATGGTCTTGGTGTCGAATTCGTGGCCACCGGGGTGCGTGCTGAATTGGAAACGGTCGGCGACGCCGAGTTTTTGGTAGAAGGCGGCGGCGCGGGCGGCTTCGGCGCGGGCGCCGGGCATGGGGTTGATGGTGCCGTCTTGTTCGCCGATTTCGACGAGGCACGGGCGCGGGCAGATGAGGGCGAGGGCTTGGAAGTGGCCGGGGTCGTCGAAGAGGTCACGCTCGGTGGCCGTGGCGGTATCGGCGGCGGCGCGAGCGAGCGATTGGGCGGTGTCGCGCAGGTAGCCGGAAGGTGCGGCGACTTTGATGAACGGGGCGAGGGCCGTCGCATACATCGTGAAAAAGCCGCCCCAGGAAAGGCCGGTCATGCCGACGCGGGCGGGGTCGATTTCAGGGCGCACGCGCAGGAGGGTGCGCGTGCTCTCGATGATTTTGTGAAGTTCGACGCCGATGATGCTCGTGCCGGCGAGGCGAAGTTTTTGATCGAGGAGCTCGCGGCTCGCACCGGGAATCACCGGGTCGCCGCTGTAGGTGCTACGCATGGCGAGGGCGGGCGCCCAGACGGCGTAGCCGCGGCGCACGGCCGCGCGGCCGAAGGCGTTGTAGTTGGCGCGCGTATCCAGATCGACGATCGCCTCGGGGTTGCCGCCGCCGCCGTGTTGGGCGACGAGGAGCGGGGCGCGGCCGGAAGAAGATAGTTTCTTGGGGACGAGGTAGAGGCCGTAGGCGTCGACGCCGTCGATGACTTCGATCCAGACGCGGAAGAGGGTGCAGTCGGCGTCTTCGCCGACTTGGAGGAATTTCGTGACGCGGCCCTCGCGGGCGCCGGGCGGGGGCGTGCCGTAGGCGGCGCGGAGACGTTCGCGGTAGGGGGCGACGGAGCGTTCGTAGGCGGCGGGGCTGGAGAAATCGGGAGTGAGAGAAGCGAGGGAACGGTCGGCTTGGGTTGAGAGAAGTTTGTCGACGTAGGTTTTGAGCTGGAGGTGTTGCTCCTGGCGGATCGGGAAGGATTGGGCGAAGGGCTCGCGGTAGGGGGCGTCGGCGGCGCGGGATGAGACGAGAGCGACGGAGAGGAGGGCGAGGAGCGACAGGCCGCGGAGCGTTTTCATGGGCGGTTGAGTTGGACCGGCACGAGGCGGACGGGGCCGAAGAGGCCGGAGGCGATGGGGTCGAGGTCCTTCCAGGCTTTGCGTTGCGAGATGGCGACGTTGGTGCGCGTCTGGCGTTGGGCGGCGGGGAGGCGGGCGTCGCCGACGAGGCGGTTGTGCCAGGTGTTGATCACCTCGACGGTAAGTTGGTTTTCGCCGTCGCGCAGGGCGGCGGTGCAATCGACGCGGAAGGGCGGCGTCCAAAGCACGCCGAGGGATTGGCCGTTGAGAAAGACTTCGCCGATCGTCCAGAGGTGGCCGAGGTCGAGTTCGAGGCGGCGGCCGGGGGCGCGCAGGCCGGTGGGGAGCGTGAAGGTTTTCCGGTAGGTGCCGGTGCCCGAGAAGTTTTTTAGCGCGGGGTCACCGGTGGAGGTCCACGGGCCGATCTGCGCGAGGGTGACGCGGGCGGGCGCGGTGCCGAGCGGCGAGGCGAAGTCGACGGTCCAGTCGCGGTCGAGGGCGAGCGGGGCGGGTAGGCCGGGGGCGTTTTCGGAGGTGGTGGCGAGCGGGGCGGCGGTGGAGCGGTCGCGGAAAATCACGAAGGTCGAGCCGTGGGGAGCGAGCGTGAGCGGGACTTCGACACCGCCGGCGGTTTGGCGGAAGGAAGGCGCGCGGGCGATGCGACCGGTGATGGGGTCCCAGAGTTCGGGTGTGCGGTCGCCCGCGCGGAAGGTGGCGGGCGCGGCGACGTCAGTCGCGGTTTTGTTGCGCACGAAATAGATTTCTCCCTCGGCGTCGTGGCGGTGGGTGAAGTCGAGGGTGGCGGGCGCGGTGAAATCGGGCGCGACGCCGAGGGCGGTGAGGACGGTGCGTTCGGGGACGCCGGTGAAGACGCGGCCGCGGCCGTGGGTGCGGGTGGTGCGAGTTTTTCCGTCGAGGTCGGCCCAGAGTTTCGCGGCGAGTTCGCGCACGCGGGTGTCGCTCGCGGGGAAATTTTCCAAGCCCGTCGCGCGCGTGGGGCGGCGGCCGAGGACGGTGGCGCCGGCGGCGACGAGGGATTCGATTTTCGCGAGGACGGGCGGGTGGATGTCGTCGCGGTCAGGGAGAACAAGGACGACGTAGCGGGTGCCGTCAGGGAGAGCGAGGCAGCCATCGTCGCGGACGGTGAAGCGGTTGAGGAGAGCGTCGGCGTTGGTGACGTCGTAATCGTAGCCGGGGCCGAGGGCGGATGGGTTTTTGCGGGGGCCGACGAAGTTCATGCCGTCGTCGCCGTAGTAGTAGAGCACGTCGGCGACGAAGTGGCCGCGTTGAAGGAGGAACGAGCCGCGCGCGAGGTAGTCGAGAAACGGTTTCGCTTTCGGCCACCACGTGACGCTGCGGCTGAGGTGCGTGCCGGCTCCGTAGACGAGGCCGGGGAGACCGTAGTCGGGCGCTTGGTGTGTCCACGTGTGCCAGACGAAGTGGTTGCCGCCTTCGGTGAAGACGCGGTCGGCGCTGGGCTTGAGGTCCTGCGGGCCCTCGGCCCAGTGGTGGAAGGAGGTGAAGGATTCGAGGTGCACGCGGGGCTTGCCGTAAATGTGCGCGGCGGAGGCGGTTTCTTTGATGACGTTAATGGCGTCGTTGTCGGGCCAGAAGGGCCAGAATTCGCCTTGCACGCTATCGACGGCGCCTTGGGCGAGGAGGGCATCGACGGGGGGCGTGTGAATGGGCGGGCCGGGGCCACCGGACTCGGATTTGATTTTCAGGCCGGCGGCGCGGGCGACGGCGGCGGCGGTGCGGTAGTAGGCATCGACGACGACTTCGCCGAGGGTCTTGCGGTAGTCGAAGAGGAAACGGGCGGTCGTGGTGTCGCCGCCGATACGCGCGCCGAAGATGGTCGGGAGATACGGCGTAAGATCGTAGCCGCGGCGGCGTTTGAACTCGGCGGCGAAGACGGGCGACCAGACGCGGCCGACGACTTCGTAGCTGGCGAGGTAGAAATTCTCGATCCCGGTGCGGGAGAGGTCGTCGCCGAGGCCGGCGCGAAGCCGCGTGATCACGTTGTCCATGTGGATGCGCGTGGCTTCGGCGCTGAGGTGATCGCTGGCGAGTCCGTCGGAGGACGGGCTGGGCACTTTGAGTTTCTCGCCGGTGACCATGCAGACATAGCGGAGAAGCGTCCAATCGCCGGGCGGGGCCTCCCAGCGGAGTCGGCCGGTGCGGTCGACGTGGGCGGTGACGTCGACGACATCGGAGAGAGTGGTGACATCGAAGGAGGGGAGGCCGGCGCTGGCGAAAACCCCGCCGGCGCCCTCGCGGAGGTTGTCATGGAGTTTGGCGGCGCTCCAACCGGTGTAGGTGAGCGGGACGGGCTCGCGGACGAGGAGGGCGCCGTCGCGGGTTTGGTCGGCGCGGTGCGAAGCGGCGAGATTGCGACCGGTGGCGTCGAGGACCTCGAGTTCGCCGAGCGTCCAGCGCGGGCGGGTGGCGTCGTGGCCGGAGAGGAGGCGGAGGCGGAGATGGGAGGCGCGCGTGCCGGCGGGGAGAGCGATGCGTTGCGGGCCGGCAGCGGCGGCGAGGCTGCCGCGGTGGATCTCAGTGAAGTCACTTTCGGCGGTGCCGGTGGTGGAGACGGCGACGCTGAATTCGCGGACGGGCGTCATCGTGGCGGCGAGGGCGGCGGGGGCGTTGGGTTTGCCCTGGTCGAGGACGATGGCGGTGAGGTCGTGCGTGCCGACGGGATCGAGGCGGAGGACGAATTCGTGCGCGGGCAGGCGGCGCGGAGCGCGTAGGGCCAGCACGGCGACGTCGGTCCAGAACGCGGGGCGGCCGTCGGCGGCGAGGGGTGCGGCGCGCTCGGGCGTGGGGAACGGGAGCGTGAGATCGAGAGGGGTGCCGGCGGTGGCGGTCGCGGTGGCCTCGGTGGAGTAGAGGTTCATCGCGGCGTGCTTCGGCTCGATCCACGGGCCGCCCATGTCCCAGCTGCTGATGATGGACATGTCGACTTGGAGGCCGAGGGCGCGGGCCTGGTCGGTGGTGGCGCGGAGTTGTTTCACCCAGTCCGGGCTGAGAAAGGCGGGGCCGGGCGGAGGAGTGGTGGCCTTGTCGCCGCGCGCGCCCATCTCGAAGAGGAGCACGCCGCCGAGGCCGGCGTCGCGCATGGCCTTGAGTTCGTCGAAGGCGGTGGGGAGGTGGACGTGGCCGTTCAGCCAGAGCCAGTAGGTGTGCGGGCGAGCGGCGGGGGGCGGGGCGCGGAAGCCGGCTTCGAGGGTGGGCTCGGCGGCGGAGGCGGAGGTGAAGAGCGTGGCGGTGAGGGCGACGACGAGGGTGACGACGAGGGTGAGGAGGTCCCGCTTCTCACGAAGCGGGCTACGGGCGGAGCGGAACGGAGAGTTCATTTTATTTCTCCAGGTCGATAACCACGGTTTCGAGGCCGAGGGATTCGCCGATGCGGCGAAGGGATTGGGCGCGGTGGCCGATGCCGAGGGCAAAGTGGTGCGTGGGTCCTTCGGCGACCCAGCGTTTGAGGAACGTGCGGACGTCGGGGCGGAAGAAGCCGCGGGTGTTGGTGTTGCCGGTGGCGGGGATCGGGCCGTGGACACTTTCGCCCTCGGCGATGATGAATTTGAATTTGCCCTGCGCCGTGACGCCGATGCTGAGCATCGTGATCGGGCCCTCCTTGATTTTGAATTCCACGCCGGCGCCTTTGCCGGGTTTGCCGTGGTATTTCACGAGGCTGCGAAGGACGGGTTTGGCGGCGGCGATGTTGATGTGGTGCGGGCCGTCGTGGCCGACGAGCACGAAGCCTTCGCGGAAATCGATCGGGTGAAACTCGGCGAAACTGCCGCCGATGCCGAGGCGGTCCATGATGAGCATGGCGACGCAGGTTTTGAGGTCTGACTCGCCGCACATCGGGAAACCGGCGGCGGTGAGGAGGGAGTTGCCGACGATGAGGTTGGTGACGAGTTCGCGGAGGGGGCTGCCGGGCTCGCCTTCGTAGTAGTAGGCGAGGCCGTCGAGTTCGTGGAGCGCGATGAATTTGTCGAGGGCGACGGCGGTGCGGGCGGCGATGTGCAGATCCTCGTCGGTGAGTTTGCGCGTGAGCGGATCGGCTTTGGGGTCGGGGGTGTCGAAGAGGGTGAGGATCTCGGCGCTCTTCGCGGAGATCTCGGCGGGCGTGATGTCGCGACTGACACGGAGGAGATCGTCGGCCTCGGTTTGGACAACGTGGAGGCCGAAGGCGGCGGTGAGCGCGGTCTGGTCGGTCTGCATGTCGAGCATGTGCTCGATGGGGTGGCCGAAGTGGCCGAGGCGGGCGCGTTTCAGGTCGTGGAGAGCCATCGCGATCTCGCACCACTCGGTGAGCTCGGCGTCGGCGGCGGGATCGTCGTGGAGTGTGCCGAGGATGACTTCGGGTGGGCGTTTCCCCATGCGGATGGCGACGCCGGTGAACTCGGGGACGGAACAAAAATCGTCGTTGGCGAGCTGCATGTGCGTCGTGGCTTTCGCGTAGTCCATCGCGGCGAGCGGCTGGAGGGCGACGAGGACGATGGGCACATCAAGGCCGCGGATGATCGCGCCGAAGGTGGCGGAGGTCGCGTAGGTGACCATGTCGCAGAATACGAGGTCGAGGTCGGCGGCCTTGAGTTTCGGGAGGAGCGCGTAGGCGTCCTGGGCTTTGTCGATGATGCCGAAGTTCGTGACGGTCGCGCCGGTGGCGGCGACGCGGCCCTCGAGGATCGCGAGCTTCGCAAGGAGCTCGTCGAGGAGGCCGGGGAACTGGCCCCAGTAAACGTGGTAGCCGACGCCGAAGAGGCCGATGCGCGCGGTGCGGGGCTTGCGGCGCGGGATGCGGACGACGGGGGCGGTGGGGGAGGGAGAAGCGGAGGAAGTGGAGGCGGCGGACATGGGAAATTTTGAGAGGGAAAGAGAAGAGCTGTATCAGACTAAGGCAGGGTCACAGAGAGCACGGAGCTCCGACACAGAGGACACAGAGCAAGGCAACGGATTTGGCTCCGTGGCCTCTGTGTCCGTGCTCTGTGTGCTCTGTGGCAAAAAAGTGTGTTCACGGAAATGCGGAGTTAACGGAGCGGGGAGCGGCCGCTGAGGATGAACCAGGCGAGCGGATACACGACGGCGGAGGCGAAGAAGATGGGGGTGAACGAGAAGTGGTCCACGACGGGGCCGATCACGAGGTTCGACAACATGCCGGCGACGCCGCCGCAAAAACCGGTGAGGCCGACGGTGGTGGCGACGTCGCGCGATTCGACGGTGTCGCCGATGAGCGTCATGAAATTCGTAATCCAAATGCCGTGGGCGAACATGAGGACGGACATGAGCGCGATCGCGAGAGCGGGCGTGCCGGCGAGGGCGGCGACGAAGGACGCGGGCGTGAGCAGCGCGGCGATGAGCATGAGCGTCATGCGCGCGCGGGGGCGCGGCCAGCCGCGGGCGACGCACATGTCGGAGACCTGACCGGCGCCGATATTGGCGATTTCGAGGAAGACGAAGGGAATCCAGATGAGTGCGCCGATCTCGGGGAGCGACATGCCGCGTTCGCGCGAGAGATACTGCGGAATCCAAAACATGTAGAAGTAGAAGACGGGATCGAAACAGAAGCGGGCTGCGAGCAGGCGGCGGACCTCGCGGCGTCCGAGGAGGGCGCGCCACGTGGAGGCAGGCTGGTTGGCGGCGGGCGTGGTGGCGGAGGCGGGCAGACCGCGGAAAGCGAGGAGCCACGCGGTGAGCCAGATCGCGCCGAGGGCGGCCGTGGCGGCGAAGGCGCCGCGCCAACCGAGATGCGAAGCAGTCCACACGACGAGCGGCGGAGCGACGACGGAGCCGACGGCGGCGCCGCTCGTGGCGAGGCCGACGGCGATGCCGCGGCGCTTCGGGTCCATCCACTCGACAGCGCCTTTGATCGCGCCGGGAATCGCGGGGCCTTCGCCCGCACCGAGGAAAAAGCGCGCGACGCCGAGCGTGAGCGGACCGGTGACAAACGCGTGCGCGGCGCTGGCGATGGACCAGAAGCCGACGGCGAGGGTGAGGCCGCGGCGCGTGCCGAGAGCGTCCATGACGCGACCGCCGAGGGCGAGCATCACGGTGTAACTCAGCACGAAGGCGAATACGACGCGGGAGTAGGTCGTGTTGCTCATGCCGAACTCCGCGATGATCTGCGGCGCGAGGACGCTGAGCACCTGGCGGTCGAGAAAACAGAGGGCCGCCGCGAAGAAGAGCAGAATGCAGAGGAGCCAGGCGCGGGCGGGGGAGAGCATGGCAGTGAGTGTTTCGGCGGGAGCGAGGGCGAGAGGCTAGAAGGGAACCATCATGCCAAAATCCGGCCAAGGCATGAGTCACAGAGCGCACAGAGCCCAGACACAGAGGCCACAGAGCAAGACGGCGGGTTGGGCTTGGTGAACACTTGGTTGGAATTCTGTGCGCTCAGTCCCGCCTCTCACGAGGCGGGACACGGGTGGCGGTAGGGTGACGTTGGCCTCATAGATCGATGGAGAAGGAGGCGCGCCAGCTGCCGGGGGCGCGGGGGGTGACGCGCCAGAGGCGGTTGCCGTCGGCGGAGTAGCGGAGCACCTGGATTTCGCGGTTGTTGAGGACGTTGTAGCCGTTGAGTTGAGCGCGCCACGTGGTGCGTTGGCCGAAGAAATCCATGCGGCCGGAGTAGCCGAGGAGCGCGTCGACCTCGAGGATTTCGGGGCCGTAGAGGACGGCGCCGTAGATCGGGCGGCCGGCCGTGGAGAGGCCGGTGACAACGCGCTGCACGCGATTCTGGCTCTGCCAGCGGACACCGCCGCCAACGAAGACGCCGCGGAGTTTGCCGGCGCCAAATGTGTAGCGGTTGAACATGTTCGCCTTGTAGGGGCGATTGTTGAAACCGAAGGCGCCGGCGTTGCGCACGTCGTCGATCGCGAGCTGCATGCGCTCGACGTGTTCGGCGACGTTGACGGGGCTGTTGTTCTGATCGACGAGGCCGGCGGGGCTGCCGAAGCGCTCGAGGTAGGGGCGGACCGAGGCGAACCAGGGTTCGAACTCGGCGAAGATATTGCCGCGCTCGAGCTTCGTGTAGGAGAAGGCGCCGGTGAAGGTCCACGCGCGCGTGGGGTTGAACTTTAAGTCGGCTTCGTAGCCGGTGGTGATGTCGTCGGAGAGACCGTCGAGGAGCGCGCCGCCGTAGGTGCCGACGGTGCCGCCGCGGGATTTCTGATACACGAACTTCTCGAAGGCTTCGGCTTGGGTGATGTAGGGGCGACCGGTGGCCGGATTGTTCGTGGTCATGAGCGCGCTGATGATGCGGTCGTGATCGACGACAACGGAGTTCACGCGGTTCACGGGGTTGCCGGGATTCTCGCCCTTGAAGTAGGTGAGGCGGGCGTTGATGCGATTGTCGAGGAGGCGGACCATCACGCCGGTGTCGTAACCGCGGCCTTTGACGGGATTGGGGACGTCGAAGTTGTTGGCGATGACGCGGCGGTTGGTCATCGCGGGGGCGACGTTGGTCGCCTGGTTGCCGAAGAGGGAGAGCGCGGGGAGGGCGTGCCACACGACGCCGGCGGTGTAGGTGTCGAAAATCTCCTTGTTGATCTGGAGATACTGATCGGTGAGCACGCCGTCGCCGGCGTAGCGGGCGCCGGAGGTGACGCGCGGATCGGTGGCGGTGAGGAGCGACGCGACGCGGGTAAGGGTGGTGTAGTTGTCGCGGCGGGCGCCGAGGGAGACGAAGACTTTCTTGTCGAAGAATGAGCTCTGGGTCGCGAGGACGTAGGTCTTGGACTCGGCCTTGTTGCCGGAGACGCTGCGGTCGGTGAAGTCCTTCTTGTAGTCGATGCCGTTGAGGCGAACGACTTGCTTGTCGGCGAACGTGCCGGCGAACCACCCGCGGTAGTCGGTGCCGGGGGTGATGTAGGTGCGGTAGTCGACGCGGTTGTTGGCGTTGCGGATATCGGCGTTGGCGATGGGGGCGTTGGTGCGGGCGTTGATGAGGACTTGGTTGCCCTGGAGTTGGGAATTGGTGTTTTCGCTCCGCTCCCACATCGCGAGGATCTTGTGGTCGCCGAATTTTTTCAGGTCGAGGTTGTAGAGGGCGGAGGCGCGCAGGGCTTCGTTGTTGTCGGTGTTGATCGTGCGGAGCGGGGCGCCGTCGATGTAGTAGCGGCCGACGTAGGGATTGGGTTTCGCGCCGCCGGCGCCGTCGGGAATGTAGAGATTGGGGTCGGCGGAAATCTGCGTATCGAGGCGGAACGCGGAGCCGGTGGCTTCTTCTTTTTGATAGCTAAGATCGAGGAAGAGATTTTTTCCGACGGGCTGCTCGATGCGGAGGAAGTGGCGTTCGACGTCGCTGGCGTTGGTGGTGTCGGGGCCGTAGCCGACGGAGTAGGGGGCAACGAGATTGGACTGGTAGGGGCCGTTGGCGGCGGCCTCTCGGGGGGTGGCGGGGAGAAGCGTCTGGAAGGTGTCGCGGAAGGTGGAGGGCTGCCAGCCGGGAACGACGCCGACGAGGGTGTTAAATTGTGCGGCTGTTTCGTAGAAGCTGGTGCTGGTGTAGAGATTCAGGCCACCGAATACGCCGCCAACGGTGTTGGCGTAGGTGTCGCCGGAATTGGTGACGATGTAGTGGCGGTTGCCGGCGATGCGTTCGAGTCCGCGGGCGGCGGCGAGGTTGGCGTTGAGGGCGGCGGTGCCGCGGTTGTCGACGAGGCGTTGGGAGTCGGGGAGCGTTTCCCAGAAGGAGACGTTGTCCGCCATGTTCTGCGGGACGGACCACATGCCGGAGAGGTTGGCCTTCTCATAGGACGCGACGAGGTTGGTGCCGGTTTGCTTGAAGGGCACGAGGCGCACGGAGCCGGTGACGCGGTTGTCCTCGCGGTTGTCCCATTCGCGCCAGCTGTCTTTGCGCGCGTGCACGCCCATGAGGCGAAACGCGAGTTGCTTCGGCACGAGGACGAAATTGGCGTCGACCGAGGCGCGATAGTCGGCCCAGCGGCCGGCCTGCGCGGAGAACTTGTAGTGATTTTTGCGGAGTTCGGCCTGGAGCGTGGACGTGTTGATGGAGCCGGCGGCGTTGGCGACGCCGAAGAGGACGCTGTTGGGTCCGGAGGCGAAATCGAAGCGGCCGGTATTGTAGGCATCGACGGGCATGCGCGAGCGGAAGAAATCAGTGAGGCTCGAGCCGGAGAGGCCGCGGTTGTTGATGCGGGTGTTTTGGAGACCGGCATCGACGTAGAACATCGTGGGGTCGGGGCGATTTTGGTCGTAGTCGATGTTGGAGTTGACGCCGTATTCGAGAACCTCGGCGAGCGAGCTGGCGCCGAGGTCGCGGAGGAACTCTTCGGTGAACACGGAGACAGTCGCGGCGGAATCCATCAGGCGCGTCTTGAAGCGGTTGGCGGCGAGCGAATCGCCCGCGGCGTAACCGACATCGCTGGCGGAGTTGACGGTGAACGGACTGAGGACGACCGCGTCGGCCGGGTTGGCCGGCGCGGTGGAGGCGGGTGGGACGGTTTGCGCGGAGGTGAGATCGGCGGCGACGAACGCGAGCAGGCTGAGCAACATGCCGCGCGGGGAACTCGCGCGGAAGGGATGATGACGGGACGAGGACATGGCGGGGTGACTCATGACGGGGACGGGGTTAGCGGGGTGGGTGGCGCGAGGCAGGTGGGGAACGGACCGACGCGGGCAGCGCGAACCGGACGGACCGGGGCGCACGACGAAAAAGGAGACGCGGTAAGTTCAGCGGCAAGCGGAGAATGAGCGCAAGCCATTATTCCGATTAGACGAATGCTGTTCCGATTAGCCGAACACGTGTAAAACGGCGAGGAAGAGGGGCGGACACTGCGGCCTTGTCGGCACGGCGAAGTTCGGCTGTGTGTGGGCGGCCATCCGTTTGGCGTCGTCCGAATTTCCCATGATCCAGTCTGTCGAAAAAGCTCTCCGTCTCCTGCAAGCGCTCGACCAACACGGCGAGTGGATCGGGGTGCGCGATCTCGCGCGGCAGCTGAAGCTGTCGCCGCCGACGACGCACAATCTGCTGAAGACACTGGTGGCGGCGGGTTTCGCGGAGACGAATCCCTCGACGCGGCAATACCGACTGGGGCTGGCGGCGATCCGGCTCGGCGGCGGCTCGGACCCGCTCACGAGCCTGCGGGAATTTGCGCGGCCGTTTATCGAGAAATTTTCGGCGGAATTCGACGAGACGATCGTGGTGGCGACGTGGCAGGGCGGGCAGGCGGTGGTCGTCGACTGGATTCAGGCGGGGCATCCGTTGGCGGTGACGCATAACCACGGCGTGCTCGAAAATCCGCTCGTGTTTGCGTCGGGTCGCGTGCTGCTCGCGCATCAGAGTCGCGAAGAGCAACTGCGCCAAGCGCGTCCGAAAGAGCTGGCGGCGCTCGGAGAAAAATCGCCGCGCACGGCGACGGAGCTGTTTGCCCTCTTTAAGAAGATCGTGAGCGACGGTTATGCGCTGACGGAGAATGTCGCGAACAGCGGCGTGATCGCGCTCGGTGCGCCGGTGTTTGATGCGAGCGGGCGGCTGTTGCTGGCGATCGGCTGTAGCGCGCCGATCTCGCGCACAACGCGCGCGCAGCTCACGCAGGTGCGCGGGCGGCTGTTGGAGTTGACGGCGGAAATGACGCGGCGTCTACGGGCGGGTGAAGCCGGAGCGGGCAAGAGCTGAGTAGACGAGGGGAGGCGATGTGGCGGTGGCGTGACGGATGCGGCGGGGACTTGCCACGGCGGGCGCGGCCCGTGCACTTTGCGGCGATGAATCTCGCGCGGACGCTGCCACTTTTTCTCACGCTGCTGTGCGCGGTGCGCGCGGCCGACGTCACGCCGCCGAAGCTCGCGGTCGTGATATCCGTGGACCAGTTGCGGGCGGATTATCTCGTGCGCTTTCGGCCATATTTCGGAGAAGGCGGTTTCAAGCGTCTCCTCGAGGGCGGCGCGGATTTTCGGAACGCGCACTACCGTCATGCGATCACGCACACGGCGCCGGGACATGCGCTCATCCTAAGCGGCGTGCACGCGAATGTGCACAGTGTGATCGGCAACGATTGGCTGGATCGCGATTCGTGGGAGATGATCAACTCGGTGGAAGATCGCGGCTCGCCGCTCGTGGGCATCAACCCGGCGGAGCTCGGGCCGGTGCAGGCGAAGGCGCCGGAGAAAACCGGCCGCTCGCCGAAGAATTTTCAGGCGACGACGGTGGGTGATCAGCTCAAGCAGAAGTATGGCGACCGCTCGAAGGTGTTCGCTGTGTCGAACAAGGACCGTTCCGCAATTCTCCTGGGCGGGCAGCGCGGTGACGCGGCGTATTGGGACGAGAACGGCAAATACGTCACTTCGCGGCACTATCGCGCGGAGCTGCCGGCGTGGGTGGCGGCGTTCAACGCGGAGAAGCGGGCGGAGGCGGCCTTCGGCAAAACGTGGGAGCGTCTGCTGCCGGCCGAGGTGTATGAAAAAGTGCAGGGGCCGGACGACGCGCCAGGTGAGAAGGTGGGCGATGGGTTCACGCGAGTTTTCCCCAAGAAGGTCGATGGCGGAAGCGGGGTGATCACGCCGGCGTTTTATACGGCCTACGATAACTCGCCGTTTACGACCGTGACGCTCGGGGAGTTTGTGCAACGGGCGCTCACCGAGGAGAAACTCGGGCGGCATGGGGCGACGGATTTGTTGTGCGTGAGTTTTTCGCAGGTCGACGGAATCGGCCACGGCTACGGTCCGGACAGCCACGAAGTGATGGATTCGATGCTGCGTCTCGACCGCGTGCTCGCGGCGATCTTCGCGCAGATCGACCGCGACGTCGGGCTCGCGCACTGTGTGATTGTGCTCACGGCGGATCACGGCGTGGCGCCGTTGCCGGAGCGCACGGCACCTGCGCCGGCAGGCCGTGTGAAGCTCGCGGATCTCGATTCGGTCGTGAAGAAGGCGCTCGATGCGAAGTATGGACCGCTGCCCAAAGGCGAAACGTGGGCGACGCGCGACAGCGTCAATTTTCACCTGCGGCCCACGGCGCTGGCGGCAAAAAAAGTGAGTGCGGCCGAGGCGGCGAAGGTGGTGAAAGCCGCGCTGCTGGAAATGCCGATCATGGGCTATGCGTTCACGCGTGAGGAGTTGTTGGCGGCACCGGCGGAAGGTGGCGAGGTGCTGGCGATGGCGCGGCGCAGCTACAACGCGGCGCGCGGGCGCGACGTGATGTTTTTTCCGAAAGAGAATTTTTTACCAGTCGGCGCGGTCGGATCGACTCACGCGACTCCCTATGACTACGACACGCATGTGCCGATCGTGTTTTTCGGGGCAGGCGTGAAGGCAGGCGTGCACACCGAGAGTGTGGGCGTGGACGATCTCGCGCCTACGTTGGCGCCGCTGCTCGGGGTTGCCGCGCCG
The DNA here is from genome assembly GCA_943372705.1 of Opitutus sp. GAS368. Taxonomy (GTDB): domain Bacteria; phylum Verrucomicrobiota; class Verrucomicrobiia; order Opitutales; family Opitutaceae; genus GAS368. The sequence continues at coordinate 40,235 of CALRZR010000005.1, forward strand.
CCGCTGGCGAAGGGAAAAAAGCTGCTGTGAGTGGAGGGCGACGGGCGGTTGAGAAGCGGAGCAGACTTACCGTTTCGCTTTTTCCAACACCTCGATGGCGGCGGCGTTCTTGAACTCGCGCGCGAGGTCGAGGGCGGTGACGCCGGGCTTGGAGCGGATGCTGGGATCGGTGCCGCGGTCGAGGAGGAGTTGCACCATCGCGGCGCTGGCGCCGGCGGCGGCTTCGTGCAACGGCGTGCCGCCGAGCTCGCTGAGGAAATTGGGCTTGGCGCCGCCGTCGAGGAGGAGGCGGGCGAACTCGATTTTATCCTTCGCGGCGGCGTGATGGAGAGGCGTCCAGCCCATGCGGTCGCGGACGGTGGTGTCGGCGCGGCGGGCGAGGAGAGTTTTGACGAGGGCGGCGTCGCTACGCTCGACGGCGAGGTGGAGGGGCGTGCGTTGCGAGGGATCGGGGGCGTTGACGTCGGCGCCGCGCTCGAGGAGGAGTGCGACGATGTCGGCCTTTTTGCGGAGGATGGCCTGGTGGAGCGGGAGCATTTTTCCGGCGCCGGGCGTGCGGACGAGTTCGGGTCGGGCGGTGAGCAGGCGCTGCACCTCGGCGGTATCGCCCTTGGCGATGGCGGTGTCGATCGACGCGGGTTCGGCAGCGAGGGCACGGGCGAAGGTGAGCAGGGCGAGGAGCAGGAGGCGTTTCATGGGGAGAGGGAAGGTGGAGGGGGTGAGATGTGGAGGAAATTGGGGCGGATTTGGTTCCGACCGTTTGAAAGTGAAAGTCTGACCAATTGAAAGTGTATAGAGTGAAAAAAGCGCTTTTGTAGTATAAAGAACTAGGCCCAGAGCGACGAGATGGGGACGGCGAAGAGGCGGTCGCCGAAGGGCACGGTCTGGGTATGATCGTAGAGCACGAAGCCGGCGGCGAAGCGTTTACCGGAGGCCTCGGCGAGTTTGCGAAGGCCGCCGAAGTCGGAAGCGGTGACGCTGGCGGCGGCTTTGACTTCGAGGCCGATGAGTTTGCCGTCGGGGCTCTCGATCACGACGTCGACCTCGTTCTTCTCTTTGTCGCGGAAGTGGAAGAACTCGAACGGGCCGTCGTCGGACCAGCTCGCGAGCTTGAGGGCCTCGGAGAGGACGAAGGTCTCGAGCAGCGCGCCGAAGGGGCCGCGGTCCTCGGCGAGGCGCGCGGGCGTGAGGCCGCGCAACGATGCGAGGAGGCCGGAGTCGAGGAAGTAGAGTTTCGGCGTTTTGATGAGGCGCTTGAGCTCGTTGGTGAACCACGGAGGCAGCGTGCGGATGAGGAAGAGCTGCTCGAAGAGGCCGACGTATTTTTGCATCGTCGGATGCGTGACGCCGAGGGGCGCGCCGAGGCCGGAGTAGTTGACGAGCTGGCCGGAGTGCTGCGCGAGGATGCGGAGGAGGCGCGGCATTTGGCTGAGGCGGTCGATCTGCGCGAGGTCACGCACGTCGCGCTGCACGATGGCCCGCACGTAGTCGAGGTGCCACTCTTGGCGGCGCGGCCACGAGGTGCGTTTCAAGGCCTCGGGGTAGCCGCCCGCGAGCACGGTGGCGACGAGGTCGGGGCCGGTGATGGCGGGGCCGGCTTTGGGGGCACGACCGCGGAAGGCCTGTGAGAGAAAGGTCGAGGGCGTGTCGCGAATCTCGGCGGGCGAAAGAGGGAGAAGATCGATGGTCGCCATGCGACCGGCGAGAGAATCGGCGACGCGCGGGAGCGTCATGAGATTGGCGGAGCCGGTGAGGAGGAAGCGGCCGGGGCGGCGGTCGGTATCGACGCTCTGCTTAATGGCGAGAAGCACCTCGGGCGCGCGCTGGATCTCGTCGATCACGGCGCGGTCGAGGCCGCGAATGAAGCCCACGGGGTCGCGCTGCGCGGCGGTGAGCGTGGTGGAGTCGTCGAGGGTGAGAAAAGGGCGGCCGTCGGCGGCGAGGTGCTGCGCGAGCGTGGATTTGCCGGACTGGCGCGGGCCGGAGAGGAGCACGACCCGGGTGTCGGACAGCGAGGTCTGGATGCGGCTCTCGATGAAACGGGGGTGCATGGCGGGCGGCGGGACGAGGCCAGAAAAAGGTCCGACCGATTGAAAGTAAAGAGCTGACTGATTGAAAATGAAATGCTGACCGATTGAAAGTGTGTTGAGTGAAAAAGCGGTGTCTAATTTCCAATCAATCGGGATACGCCGCGGCGGATTTCGGCAATCACTGCCTGGCGGTGGCGGGTTAAAGAACGCACTCGACGCCGGGTCGCACCGGGCGAACGGGTTGTTGGTCTTTGGGGGCCGGTTTCCAGTGGAGAGTGGCTGCGCGGGCGGGAGGGTTGGTTGGCTGCATGGACGCGAGTATGGTATCGGCGTAGTTTTCAGCGGCTGATTGGTCAGGCGCGTAGATAAGGAAGGAGCGCTTGGACAATGCGGCGGGTGTGGAGGGGGGCTCTCCCGAAGGAAATGTTGCGATCCACGCGCGGCAGTCACTGCGCGGTTCTTCCTGCTGGATGAGGGCGGCCAGGGTGTGGTGAAACAACGGCAAGGGGCCGGTGGCTTTCTCGCCGAGCTTTTTTTCGACATTGAGCGCGGCAAGCAGATGTGAGCGTGCAACGGCGGTGTCGCGGCGGCTTGTAGCCAAGCGGGCGAGTTCCAGATGGGATTCCGGATAGTGGCCGACGTTCAGGGCGTCGTGGAGAAAGCTGCCGGCATCATCGTCGAGTCGAGCGTTTTGAAAAAGGGTGCCGAGGCGGATCAGCCACTTGGGCGAGGCGTCGTTTGCGCGCAGGGTAGCGGCCCACTGGCGGGCCAAGTCGAAACGTCGGCGCAGGAGGTTGAGCCGCACCTGGAGCAGAGCGAGTTCGGTGTCGCCGCGCGCCAACGACTCCAATTGTTCGAGGTGCCGGGCGGCATCGCGAAGCCGGCCTGCATCGAGGAGCGTTTCCACCAGCAGGGTGACGACGGCGGTTTGTTGGCCGTCGATAGCAAGGGCACGGGTGGTATTGGCGGCGGCACTCTGAAGTTTGTTTCGACGCAACTGGGCGAGTGCGAGGAGGGCGAGAAAGGTCGTGTTTTCGGGGTCCTGCTCGTGCTTTCTCCACAGCATGGCCTCCGCATGTTCCCAGTCGCCGAGGAGGGTGAGCGCCCACGCGGCTCCCCAGAGCGTGGCGGGGGTGTGAAAGCCAACTTTGTCCCGCACGAATCCAAGCATGGCGCCGGTTTGATCGTAGAATTGTAGTCCGGCCGCTGCGACCGCCATACCCAGCGCGGCTTCGATCGACTTGCCGTCGCGATCCAAAGCCAACCGGGCGGCGACGTGAGCGCCAAGGTAATCGCAACGGCCGAGTGCCGCGTAGCCGTGATCGAGTAGCACGGCGATTTGCCGGCGTTTCTTGGTTTCGGCGGCGATCGTTTTGGTCAACTCGGATTCCAGTTGTTTCTCACGCTCGGCGAGGTTGGGCGGTGCCTCGGCCTGCCAAGCGCGCTTCAGATCGGAGAACGAAGGCACCGGCAGAGTCCGATGGTCTTTGTATCTGCCGAGCCGCCAGATCCAGACAGCGGCGGCGCCCAGGGCGAGTGCGGTAAGGGCACTGATTGGATTGAACCCATCGGCAAAGGTGACGACGCCGAAGATGATGCCGACAAACATCAGCGGAATGGACGGTAACTGCTGCCAGCGAATCTGAATGCTGGTTGAGCGCTGGGTCTTTCGCGCCCACTTGGAGATCGTCTGCGTGTCTTTTTGTTCTTGTTCGGCCACGACACGCTGGATCTCGGTCATCAACCGGTCGGCGATTTGATCGGGGGCCGCCAGCAACTGAATGCCGGACTCCTCATCGCGCCGGGCCGAGGTGGATGGCGGCAAGGCGGCGATGCGGTCGTGGAGCGACGGATGAGTGGAGAACGGATCGTGCACGGTGGTGCGGATCGTGTGCTCACGGGACGAGGTTGGGGTGGATAGCTCGCGGATGAGCCACTGGCTGAAGCTCTCGTCGAGTTGCAGTTGGGCCACGCGTTCAGGCCAAGGAAGGCGCGCGAGTTTTTCCTCCATCGCTTCGAGGCGTTGCAGGGAAGTGCGAAGCGGTTCGGCCCCGCAGAGCTCGGCCGCGCCGCGGTCGGCTTCGAATTCATCTTGCCGAGAATATTTCGCGACCAAGCGCGCCGCGAGGGACGCAAGGGGGCCGGCGCCGTGTAGAAACAAGGTCGCGAGCGTTGATGCCTGTTTGGCCTGGCGGCCCGCGTCGACCATCTGCGAAAGCCCGCTCGCGACGCGGACGGTGCGGGCCAATCCGGCGTTGAGCCACTGTTTGAGGCCGCGCTGCACGAGTTTGGCGTGCGTCATTTCGTGCGCCATCACCGCTTCGACTTCGCTGATCGAAAGTCCGGCGAGCAGATCGTAGCCGATGCCAAGAATGGTCTTGCCTGCACCGCGCCGCATTCCGGGGAGGCGGACCCACGCCCCCGAGTTCATTTCGATGGAAACTTCGTCGGGCGGCGCGATCTGCAAGCGAGCGGAGAGATCGCCGAGCAAAGCGAAGAGCTTGGGTGCATCTTTCGATTGGATGGCGATACGATAGTCGGTGCCTTGGCCGAGCCAAAAACTGCGATAGAGGATTCCGAGCAGCGGTGTTTGCCGTTTCATCATGTTAATGACAAAACCGGCCATGCCGAAACGGGCTCCGGCGATCGCAAGGATGGTCTCGCACGCGAGGAGGAGCAGGAGGAGCAGCATCGCCGCGAGATACGATGCGTAGCACAACAGGATGACGGAAGATGCGCTGACGACCAGTGTCGCTTTGGCCGCTCCGCTCAGCGGACGCTCGGCAGTGGGAGGACGTGGGGTGGACATCAGGAATGGCGCCCCGCCTGCATAGGTGGACGCAGGTAAAATGATTCGCCGTGGGAAACTACTGGTTCAGCCGTTTCACGATCTCGTCGACGTCGTAGACGCAGCCGCCCCAGGGGCCGCCGCTGGCGTTTTGGAGGGCGGCCCAGAGGCGGGTGTCGGCGGGGACGCGCGGGTCCATTGTGAGGTCCGGGTGCATCGGACGCGCGGCGAATTCGGCGTCGGGGATGTTCAGGACATCGACGGAGCCGGTGAGATTGCGGGTGTCGATGCGGACGCGGATGAGGTCGCCGTTGCGGACTTTGCCGATGGGGCCGCCGGCCCAAGCTTCGGGGCTGACGTGGCCGAGGCAGGCTCCTGTGGATACGCCGGAGAAGCGACCGTCGGTCACGAGCGCGATGCGTTTACCTTCCTTCACGTATTTGAGCGCGGAGGTGATTTGGTAGGTCTCGGGCATGCCGATGCCGGGGCCGAGGCCGATGAGGACCATGGTGTCGCCGGCTTTGACGCTACCGGACTTGAGCGCGGCGATGGCGCGGGCCTCGGTGGTGAAGACGCGCGCGGGGCCTTCGTGGAGGTAAACACCGTCGGCGCCGATCACGTCGGGGGCGATGGCGGTGCTCTTCACGAGTGCGCCTTCGGGGGCGAGGTTGCCGCGGAGAAACGTGATCGTGCTCGTGAGGCCGCGCTCGCGGGCACGCGTCGGCGACATGATGACGTCGTCGGGGTCGATGCCGTCGAGGGCGGTGAGTTTCGCGCGGAGGCGCGTGCGGCGTTCGGAGGTTTCCCACCACGCGAGATTTTCGCCGAGGGTGCGGCCGGTGACGGTGCGGGCGTCGAGCTTGAGCAGACCGGCGTCGCGGAGGTGGAGCATCACTTCGGGCACGCCGCCGGCGAGGAAGACCTGCACGGTGGCGTAGTGCTTCGGGCCATTCGGCAGGACGTCGACGAGACGCGGGACGGAGCGATTGATGCGTGCCCAGTCGTCGACGGTGGGGCGGGGAAGGCCGGCGGCGTGCGCGATGGCGGGGATGTGGAGCGTGAGATTGGTGGAGCCGCCGAAGGCCGCGTGGGTGACGAGGGCGTTGTGAATCGAATCGGGCGAGAGGAGGTCGCGCGTGGTCGTGTATTGTTTTTCGAGTTCGAGGAGAGCGAGGGCGGAGCGGCGGGCGAGGTCGCGCCAGATCTCGGCGCCGGAGGGGGCGAGCGCGCCGTGCGGGAGCGTAAGGCCGAGGGCTTCGGCGACGACTTGGCTCGTGGCGGCCGTGCCCATGAACTGGCAGCCGCCACCGGGGGAACCGCAGGCTTTGCAGCCCATCTCGGCGGCGTGCTCGAGGGTGATTTCCTCGCGGGCGAAACGCGTCGCGAGTGTTTGGACTTTGCCGGTGTCCTCGGCGTCTTGGGAGAGGAGCGTGACGCCGCCGGGGACGAGGATGGTCGGGAGATCGGGCGAGCCGGCGAGGGCGAGGAGCATCGCGGGGAGGCCCTTGTCGCAGGTGGCGACGCCGAGCACGCCGCGGCGGGTGGGGAGCGAGCGTATCAGCCGACGAAAGACGATGGCGGCGTCGTTGCGGTAGGCGAGGGAGTCGAGCATGCCGGCAGTGCCGTTGGTGCGGCCGTCGCAGGGATCGCTCACGTAGCCGGCGAAGGGAATCGCGCCGTGTGCAGTGAACGTGCGCGCGGCCTCCTCCATGAGCAGGCCGACTTCCCAGTGGCCGGTGTGATAGCCGAGCGCGACGGGCGAGCCGTCGGGCGCGCGGATGCCGCCCTGTGTCGAGAGTATGAGAAACTGTTTCCCGAGCAGCGCGGCAGGTGACCAGCCCATGCCGGCGTTTTGCGTCATACCGAAGAGATCGCCGCTGGCCATGCCGGGGAGTGTCGCGGCGTTGAGCGGGAGAGATCCTGTGGGGCCGGCGGCGGTGGTGCGCAGGGTGTAGATGGAATCGGGGGAGTCGAAGAGGGAGGGCATGGGCGGATAGGCGTTTCGAGCTATTGACAAAGGCGGTCTAGGTTTCGTCATCAACGGGAGTGAACCCCTTCAGAATCGAGCGCCAAAATAAATCAAAGGAGGTTTGATTTCTAGAGGCGTAGTCATGCACCTGAACTATCACACAGATCGTGGGGCTGGCGTATTTGCATGCGCAAAGTCCAAGGCTTGTCTCGGTGCAAAACGCGGCGATGGTGCTTGTTTGATACGAACGTTTGATCTCCCTCCGTGAGAAGACGAACGGTTTGTCGTCGCCGAAGGCCGACAGGTTTGCTTGCGAAGTGTTCGATTCAAAATCCGCCAACTCTTCCAGAGGACTTAGGATGGCGCCTTCTGGGGCTTGAAATGTGTTGATAAAAATTTTCTTCGTCCCGTCGTTCGATTCGAACGCAACTCCCGGTTTTCCCTCACGATCGCTCATCTTCCAGTCGGACGGATATTCCATCCTCCAGTAGTCGGTTGTTGCACGCTGAGAGGGATTTTCCACGGCAGTTACTATTGTGGCGCTCCCATGCCGCGTATCCCGTCGGCGTGCAGCGAACTGCGAGAGGTCTTTGTGCTTTTAAGATCAATGCGCACGCGGCGCATGAACTCTACATGCGAGATGATACTGGCCCTTCCCGCACGATAGGAAGCGAGGCGCGCGTCGAGGATTTCGCGGTGTTCTTTGCTGGGAGAATTTTGGGCGGAGCGCATGTGGTGCGATCGGACGCTGAGCAGCGCGTTGGGGTCAACGCGCTCCACCTTCAAGGCAAGGCATCCCGTGTCGGCTTGCCGTCGACGAGGCGCATGAGGCCGAGGGGGTTCGCGTTTTGCAGGGCGGCGGGGAGCAGGGTGTCGGGGAAACTTTGGTAGCAGACGGGGCGGGCGAAGCGGTGGATGGCGGCGGTGCCGACGGACGTGAAGCGCGTGTCTGTGGTTGCCGGATACGGGCCGCCGTGGTTCATCGCGGGGCAGACTTCGACGCCGGTGGGGAAGCCGTTGATGACGACGCGGCCGGCGAGGCGTTCGAGGGTGGCGAGGAGCGGGGCGGCGGCGGCGAGATCGGCGGCGTTGCCGTGGACGGTGGCGGTGAGCTGGCCTTCGAGCGCGGCGGCGCAGGCGGCGAGTTCGTCGGCGGTTTCGCCGATGACGACGAGGGTGAAGGGGCCGAAGGCTTCGGTGGCGAGCGCGGGGTGGGCGAGGAAGTTTTTCGCGGTGGTGGTGGCGACGCTGGGGGCGGACTCGGTGCGGGTGTCGCTGGCGGTGGCGGCACCGGCGGCGAGGACTTGCACGTTGGGCGTGGCGGCGATTTTCGCGCGGTTTTCGAGGAAGGCTTCACGGATGCCGCCCGTGAGCATGGTGCCGCAGGGGGCGGAGCGGACGAGCTCGGCGAGTTTTTGTTGGAACGCGTAGGTGTCGGGTCCGCGGGTGACGAAGACGAGGCCGGGCTTGGTGCAGAATTGGCCGACGCCCATCGTGAACGAGGTGAGGAGGCCTTGGGCGATGGCGGCGCCGCGTTCGGCGAGGGCACCGGGGAGGACGAAGAGCGGATTGAGGCTGCTCATCTCGGCAAAGACGGGAATGGGATGCGGGCGCGAGGCAGCGGCGTCGAAGAGCGCGCGGCCGGCGGTGTGCGAGCCGGTGAAGCCGACGGCGGCGGTGGCGGGGTGTTTCACCATCGCGATACCGATGGTGGAGCCGCCGCCGTGGATGAGCGAAAACACGCCGGGCGGGAGGCCGCAGGTGGCGATGGCGCGGTGGATGGCGGTGCCGACGAGTTCGGCGGTGCCGGGGTGGGCGCGGTGGGCTTTGACGACGACGGTGCAGCCGGCAGCGAGGGCGGAAGCGGTGTCACCGCCGGCGACGGAGAACGCGAACGGGAAATTGGAAGAACCGAAGACGACGACGGGGCCGAGGGCCACGAGTTGACGGCGGAGATCGGCGCGCGGGAGCGGTTGACGGTCGGGCAGGGCGGGGTCGATGCGGGCGTCGACCCAGGAACCTTCGCGGGCGACGGCGGCGAAGAGACGGAGTTGACCACAGGTGCGGCCGCGTTCGCCAATGAGGCGGGGGAGCGGGAGGCCGGTCTCGGCGTGGGCGCGGTGGATGAGCGTGTCGCCGAGGGCTTCGATTTCGGCGGCGATGGTCTCGAGGAAGAGCGCGCGGTCGGTGCCGGGGCAGGCGCGGTAGGTGGCGAAGGCGGCGGCGGAGGCTTCGAGGGCGGCGGTGACTTCGGCGGCGGAGGCCTCGTGGAAGGCGGGCTCCATGATCGCGCTGTTGGAGGGGTTGTGCGCGTGGAAGGTGGTGCCGCCCGGTTGGCCGGGTTTGCCGGCGATGAGGCTGAGGCCGTGGAGGGACATGGGAGGAGAGTTGAAGGGAAAAGTTGAAGTTGAAGAACGGGCAGGTGAGGCGGGCGCGGCTCAGAGCACGTGATTTACGAGTGTGCCGACGGGGGCGAGGGTGATGCGAATTTCGTCGGCGGGCTGGAGCGTGAAAGAATCGGGTGGGACGGTGCCGGTGCCGGTCATGAGGTAGGCGCCGGCGGGAAAAGCGTTGTCCTTGTAGAGCCACGCGGCGAGCGAGGGGAGCGGGCGCTTGATCTGGCCGACGGTGGTTTCGCCGGCGAAGACGGTGGCGCCGGCGCGGCGTATCTCGATAGCAATTACGGCGTCGGCGGCGGGCAACGTGGGGGTGACGACGAGGCAGGGGCCGAGGGCGGCGCTGCGGTCGTAGACTTTCGCCTGCGGGAGGTAGAGGGGGTTTTCGCCCTCGATGTCGCGCGAGCTCATGTCGTTGCCGAGCGTGTAGCCGAAGATTTGGCCGGCGGAGTTGATGGCGAGCGTGAGCTCGGGCTCGGGGACGTTCCACTTGGAATCGGAGCGGATGCGGACGCCGGTGTGGGGCGCGGCGACGCGGTGCGGCGTGGCTTTGAAAAAAATCTCGGGGCGGTCGGCTTCGTAGACTTTGTCGTAGAACGTGCCGCCGCCGGAATCTTTCGATTCGGCCATGCGGGCGGTGCGACTGCGGTAGTAGGTGACGCCGGCGGCCCAAACCTCTTGCGAGCGAATTGGGGCGAGGAGGGAGGCGGGCGCGGGGGCCGAGGTGGGTTGCGCGGCGGCGAGGGCGGTGCGGAGGAGCGCGTGCGGATCGGCGGCGGTGAAGAGCGCGTCAAAGGTCAGGGCGGCGGGCGCGAGGTGGAACGCGCCGTTGTTTTCAATGACGAGGCCGGCGGGGGTGGAGTAGAGGCGGAGCATGGGGCGGATAAAGACAAGAGGGAGAGAAGGGGAGAGGAGGAGATGGGGAGATGCGGAGTTGGTGGAACGAAGAGCGCGAGAGCCGAGGAGAGTGCGCGGGTGCAGGCGGTTTTTTTGAGTTGGAGTGTCGTAGAGGCCGATGCGGACTGATATCTCAGAGCGGGCGCACGAGGAGTTCCTCGACGACGGCGCGGGTTGGCAGCGAGACGGCGAGCCACACGCACGCGGCGATGTCGGCGGGCTGCATCATCTTTGCGCGGGCCTCGGGACCGGGCGGGACGGGACGTTTGAGCAAAATGTCGGTGTCGATGTCACCGGGGAAAACGGAGCAGGCGCGGAGGCCGTTGGGACGTTCCTCGGCGTTGAGCGATTGGGCGAGTCCGGTCAGGCCAAACTTGGATGCGACGTAGGCGACGCCGGCCTTGGGACTGGCTTTGAGGCCGGCCTCGGAGTTGATGAACACAAAGGTGCCGGTGCGGCGGGCGCGCATCGACGGGAGGAGCGCTTGCACGCAGTGGAATGGGCCGTGGAGGTTGGCGGCCATGAGCTCGTGGTAAGCGGCGAGGGGCAACTCGGACCAACTGCGGCGCGGGGTGTTGGTGCCGGCGGCGTTGACGAACGCATCGACCTGGCCGAAGCGCGCGAGGACGGCGGCGGTCATGCTCGCGACGGCGGCGTGGTCGCCGATGTCGCACGCGAAGGCGGCGAGGCGTTTGCGTTGCGTGGCGGGCGCGAGGCGAATCGTCTCGGCCAACGCGGCGGCGCGGCGGCCGACGAGGGCAACATGCCAGCCTTCGGCGGCGAATTTGAGGACGACGGCGCGGCCGACGCCGCTGCCGGCTCCGGTGACGAGGGCAACGGGATTATTCGGGGAGGTCGTTTTCTGCTTCATGATCAGAGAGGGGCCGGCGAACGGTGCGCCGTGGCATGTGATGAACGTGCGCGGATTGCTGGCGAGAAACAATGCGGCGGCGGAAGCGGTGCGCACAATGCGGAACTTTTCGCCGGCCGCGTCGTCGTTCTTCACGGGATTTTGAATTTGTGGCGCGAGCTGCGAGACCTCATGCCCATATCGATGTCTTTCGGGAACAAGGCTTGCACCTCGGTGCAAGTTTGTGTCTCCATGCCAGTTAAATTCCGGGAACGTTTTTACCCCTCTCACTTTGCAACGCGTAATGATCAACGAAATCGAATACTTAAAAGTCATGAAGAATAACCCGTCCGCAGCCGTAAAAGGAGCACCTGGTAAATGGTCGCGTGTCAGTCGACAGGCGATCGCATGTGGCGCGATGTTGTTGGGGCTGGGTTCTGCGATGGCGCAGACCGCGATCAGCACGCTCGCCGGCAGCAGCCCCGCCATCGCGGCGGGCAACGTCGACGCGACCGGCACGGCCGCGCGTTTTAGCGCCCCGGCGAGTGTCGCCGTGGATGCCGCGGGTAATATTTATGTAGCGGATGCCTCGAACCATAAGATCCGCAAAGTCACTCCGCTCGGGGTGGTGACCACGCTCGCGGGTTCGGGCAGCCAAGGTAGCGCCAACGGTGTCGGTGCGGCGGCGACGTTCAATTTCCCGCAAGGCGTTGCGACCGACGGCACCAATGTTTACGTGGCCGATACGTTCAACCATGTGATCCGCAAAGTCGTGATCGCCGACGGCACGGTCACCACGCTCGCGGGCACCATGAGCAGCTCGGGCACCACCACCGGTGTGGCCGGAGTGGGTAAACTCAACAATCCCCTCGGTCTCGCGGTCTCGGGCACCGATCTTTATGTTGCCGATACGAGCAACCATGCGATTCGCCGGGTGGCGATCGCTGCGGGTGAGATCTTCAATTTTGTCGGCACTCCCGGCACCTCCGGTTCAACTGACGGCACCGGCGCGGCGGCGCTCTTCAAGAATCCCGGCGCTATCGCGGCGGAAGGCACTACGAACCTTTATGTGGCCGACACGGCCAATCACGTGATCCGCAAGATTGTGATCGCGGGCGGCGGTGTTGTCACGACGCACGCCGGCACCGCGGGCGGTATCGGTGGCGCGATTGATTCCACTGGGGCGGCGGCCAGCTTCAAGAGTCCCGGCGGCCTCGTGGTGAGCGGCACGAACCTTTTCGTAGCGGACTCGGGGAACAACACGATCCGCACTGTCGGTCTCGTCACGCAGATTGTAACCACGATCGCCGGCTCGGCCGGCTCGGTCGGCACGACCGACGCAATCGGCACATCGGCTCGTTTCCAAGGCCCGACCGGTATCGGCGTCAATGCCGCCGGCACGATCTACATCGCTGATACGAACAATCACACGATCCGTTCTGGTGGCGCGGCGGTGGCTCCGACTGTTTCCAATCCGGCCAATGCCTCGGTCGCGGTCGGCGGCAATCCCACGTTCACCGTTACAGTTACCGGCAATCCCACGCCCACGATTCAATGGGAGCGCCAGGCCGCCAACACGACCGGCTTTGTGGCCCTTAGCAATACCGGCACGTATAGCGGTGTCGGCACGGCGACACTCACGGTGGCCAATGTCTCGCTCGCGATGAGCGGCGACCAATTCCGTGCCACCGTCACGAACGGCGTTGGCGGGGCGGTTTCCTCGACGACTCCGGCCATTCTCACCGTGCAGCAGGCGCCGACCATCACGAGCGCGGCAACGACGAGCTTCTCGGTCAATACAGCGGGCTCCTTTACCGCGACCGCGACCGGGTCGCCGGCTCCGACGTTTAGCGTGACCGCCGGCACGTTCCCGCCGTGGGCTTCGCTCAACGCCACGACCGGTGTGATCAGCGGCACGCCGACGAACAATACGGGCTCACCGTTTACGTTTACGCTACAGGCCAGCAACGGCGTGAATCCCGCTGCGACGCAATCGTTCACCCTCACGGTGCAAAATGGTGCGGCGATCGCCACTGCGCCGGTGAATGCCACAGTTTCACCCGGTGGCACCGCGAGCTTCTCGGTCGTGGCAAGCGGCACGCCCTCGACCTTCACCTACCAGTGGTATCGCAACGCCGGCGGCGTGAGCGGTTTCTCGCCGATGAGTGATGTCAGCGGCACTTACCTCGGATCCAATACGGCCAATCTGACCGTTTTCAGCGCGCAGCAGATTTGGAGCGGCGATCAATTTCAGGTCGTCGTGAGTAACGGCATTGGTTCGCCGGTCACTTCGGCCACCGCCACCTTGACCGTCGTGGTGGCGCCGACGATTACGAGTGCGGCGAGCACGCTCTTTGCGCTGAACACTGCCAATTCTTACTCGATCGTGGCTACCGGTTCGCCAGCTCCCACGTTCAGTGTCGCGAGCGGCACGTTCCCGCCGTGGGCTTCGCTCAACTCCACGACCGGCGCGATCACCGGAACGCCGACCAACGATACCGGCTCTCCCTTTGCGTTCAGAATACGTGCCAGCAACGGGGTTGGCTCGGCTTCTGAACAGGATTTCACCCTGACGGTAACGCCGGCCGGGGCTTTTGCCGCATTCACCACGCAGCCGGCGAGCGTCTCGGTTTCGATCGGGCAGCCCGCGACTTTCACGGTCGTCGCAACCGGTTCGCCGGCTCCGACCTACCAGTGGCAGCGCCAATCCGCCTCGGGCGGCGGCTTCTACAATGTGGTTGATGACAGTGTGTTCAGCGGTGCCACGACGGCAACCCTGACGATCTCGGCGGCGAGCACCGGCCTTAACGGTGAGCAGTTCCAATGCGTCGCTTCGAACACCGTAAACTCGGTGCCTTCATCTGCCACCAGCAATATCGCCACGCTGACGGTCAATATCGGCACGATTATCACGACGATTGCGGGGTCGCCCGGCGTGAGTTCGACGGTCGACGGCACTGGTGCGGCCGCGTCGTTCTCGAATCCCTATTCGATCGCGGTGGATGCTGCGGGCAATTTCTACGTGGCCGATCCGGCTGCGCACGTGATCCGCAAGATCACCTCGGCCGGTGTAGTCACGACGTTCGCTGGAACGGCGGGCTCGGCCGGCAGTGCCGATGGCGTCGGCGCGGCGGCCCGTTTCAATGGTCCCCAGGGCGTCGCGGTCGACGGCTCGGGCAACATCTATGTTGCCGACACCAACAATCATACGATTCGCGGGATCTCCCAGAGCGGAAATGTCCTGACGCTGGCGGGCACGCCCGGCACCGTAGGTTCTGCGGACGGCATCGGTGCAGCTGCCCGGTTCAACTATCCCTATGGCCTCACGATCGACAATTTTGGCACGATCTACGTTTCCGACACCTTCAATCACCTGATTCGCCGGGTCGCGTTGAACGGCACGGTCTCGACGATGGCCGGCACCGCGGGTGTCCGCGGCACGACCGATGGCACCGGCACGGCGGCCCGCTTCGCCTATCCGACCGGTATCGCGGTCGACGCGCAATCGTTTGTCTACGTTGCCGATTCCCAAAACGGCACGGTGCGCAAAATCAACCAAGGCAACACGGTTTCGACTTACGCCGGCACGGCCGGTTCGTTTGGCACGGCTGACGGTGCCGCCCTCACGGTCGCGCGCTTCAACCAACCCAACGGCGTCGCTGTGGACAGCACTGGCGTCGTTTATGTTGCGGATACCTTTAGCCACACGATCCGCCGTATCACCACGGCCGGTGATGTCGGCACGCTCGCCGGTCTCGCGGGTTCCATCGGCTCGAATGACGGCACTGGCAGCGCCGCCCGTTTCAATCAACCCAACGGCATCGCGGTGGACTCGGCCGGCAATGTCTACATCGCCGATACCCAGAACCGCACGATCCGCCGCAGTGGTGCGACGACCGCTCCGACCATCGTCACCCAGCCCATCAACGCCTCCGCGGCGCCTGGCAGCAGCACGACCTTCACGGTCGCCGCATCGGGCGCGCCGACTCCCTCGGTTTTCACGTGGCAGCGTATGCCGGCCGACGGCTCCACGGGCTTCGTCAATCTCGTCAATGACGCGACCTATAGCGGCGTAAATACGGCGGCTCTCACGGTCTCCAACATCGTCACGACGATGAACAACGACCAGTTCCGCGTCGTCGTCAGCAACTACATCAGCCCGGATGCCACCTCGAATGCCGTTACGCTCAGCACGGTGATCTCGGCTCCGGTCTTCACCAGCATTGCCAGCACATCTTTCAAGGCGACCGAGCTCGGTGCCTTCAACGTCACCGCGACGGGTAATCCGGCTCCGGCCTTCACGGCAACCGGCCTGCCCTCGTGGCTGACGTTGAATGCGACGACCGGCGTCCTCAGCGGCACTGCTCCCGATACCAGCGGTTCGCCGTTTGCCATCACCCTCACAGCCAACAACGGCATCGCGGTCAACCAGAGCTTCACGCTCACCGTCAATCCGGCGATCGTTGCGCCCGTCATCGCCAACGCCCCGGTGGGCGGCACCATCGCCCGCGGCCAGAACGCCAACTTCAATGTCACCGCGACCGGCACGGAACCGCTCACCTATGTATGGCGCAAAGATGGCGCTGTGCTGACCGGAGCGACCGCTTCGACGCTGCTCCTGACGGGTGCGCAAACCTCTAACGCCGGCAGCTACACCGTGACGGTCTCGAATGCCGCCGGCACGGTGACCTCGGCTCCCGCGTTCCTGAACGTGCTCTCGCCCACCGTGATCGTCACGCCTCCGCGCTCCCAGACTGCCTTGGTCGGTGCCACCGTGACCTTCTCCGTGGAGGTGACCGGTTCGCCCGCTGCATCCTTCCAGTGGCGCGCCAACGGCCAGACGATTCCCGGTGCAACCGCGTCGACGCTCACCCTCACCAACGTCCAACCGGTCAACGCCGCCAACTATGACGTGATCGTCAGTAACGGCGTCGGTGGCGGTGTCAGCTCCGTCGCACAACTCACCGTCGTCACGGCAGCCACTGCGCCTGTCATCACGTCCTCACCGGCTCCGCGCACCGTGGTGCTCGGCGGTTCGACCACCTTGAGCGTCGGCGTGAACGCCGCGCCTGCGCCGACCTACCAATGGCGCAAGAACGGCGCCGCGATCCCCGGTGCGAACGGCTCGTCGGTGACGCTCTCGAACCTCCAACTTGGTGATTCCGTCAATTACGACGTTGTCGTCACGAACTCGGTCGGTTCCGCCACCTCGAGCCCCGCAGCCGTGACCGTGGTCCGCCGCAGCTTTGCCGGCACTTACCTCGGCTCGCTCGGCACTGGTCTCGGCAACTTCGCCCTCCATGTTCGTCCGGATAACACGGCCGTCTTCCTCGGTTATCTCCCCGGTAGCGCGATCGGTCTGCGCAGCACCGACCTCCCCGTCAGCGATACCGGCGTGTTCTCGCTGGTGCAAAATGGGATCGGCATCTCGGGCACCATTGCTTCCGACACCGCCGGCGCGATCACCGGCACGGTGGCCGGTGTTTCGGGTGCCTCGCTCAGCGGTTCCCGCTCGCCCGATGTCGGCGGTTCACTTGCGGCGGCCGGTTACTACCAGGGTGCCGCGGTGAATACCTCGTCCTCGCTCTCTGCGATCGTGAATGCCGCGGGTCAGGCGTTTGTCCTCGTGCAGACCGCGGTCGCCGCGGACGGCGGTCAGACCTCCATTGACAGCAACAACCGCATCTCGCTCTCCACCGCGCGGCAATTGATCGTTGCGACCGTCGCTCCCGAAACCTCGTCGATCACGGCGGTGGTTACGGCCGGCGCCACGACCACGTCCTACAGCGGCGCCAGCGAGGCCGTGCTCGCCAACCAACGTCTCGCCAATATCTCGACCCGCGCCCGCGTTGGCACCGGTGACTCGGTCACCATCGCCGGTTTCGTCATCTCGGGTCAGGAGTCGAAGCCGGTGCTCATCCGGGCGATCGGGCCGACACTCGCCGGACTCGGTATCTCCACCGCGCTGACGGCGCCGAAGCTTGAACTCTTCCGTTCCGGCAGCAGCACGCCGATCGCGACGAACATCGGTTGGGCGACCTCGAGCAATACCTCGAGTATCATCGCCGCCACGGTGTCCGCCGGCGCGTTTGCCCTCGGCAATAACGCCGCGGATTCGGTGATCTTCACCACGCTCGCCCCCGGTGCCTACACCGCGGTGATCAGCAGCGCGAACAACACCCCGGGCGTCGCGCTCGCCGAAGTTTACGATCTGTCCGCTCCGGCGGCGGGTCAGAAACTGTTCAACATCTCCACGCGCGCCAGCACCGGTGCGGGTGACAGCACCCTCATCGCGGGCATCGTCGTCTCCGGCACTGTGCCGAAGCGGATGCTGATCCGCGGTGTCGGCCCGACCCTCGCGACCCTCGGCGTCGTCGGCGCGCTCGCGCAGCCGCAGCTCAGCGTGGTGAAAGACGGCGTCACGGTGGCGTCGAACTCCAACTGGACCACTTCACCCGATGCATCGGCAATCGCCGCCGCCTCGGCCCAAGTCGGTGCGTTTGCCCTCGGCACGACCAGTGCCGACGCCGCGATGATCGTCAGCCTCGCCCCCGGCAACTACTCCGCTTCGGTGGTGGGAGCCAACGGCACGGCCGGTATCGCCATCATCGAAATCTACGAACTGCCGTAAGCGCAGGCTGAGTTTGCTCTCGTTTTCGGGCCCGAGTGTTTTTCACTCGGGCCCTTTTTTTGTTTTGGATTTGGGAGTCGGGTGGCCGTGGTGCGCATGCGACGCATTGACAGTGCGAGAACAGTGCGACCTCGTGCGGCGCAATGAACGACGACATCGTTGAGTCCGAATTTTCGCGATTGGTGGCGGCGGTGCTCATGCGCTTTCTCGCGCAGAACGCCGTGTCCGGAGTGTCAGCGGAGGTGGGTGAGGCGGTGGGTGCGCGTCTCTGGGAGGTGGTGACCGAACATGGCTTGCCGCGGGCATTGGCGGCGGGCGAGTGCGGCACTCCGGGCGGCATGAGCGACGATGAGTGTGGTCCGTTAGTCGCGCGGGTGATGGGCAGCGAGACGGATGCGCGATTGGAGGTGGCCGTGAAGCAATTGGTGAAAGCGTGCTTCTATCCGGAGTTCACGGTGTGCCGGGATTCTTATCGCGAGCCGACGAAGGACGGCGGGTGCAAGCGCCAGGAACTCGCCCGCGTGCGCGCGCGGGTGAGCGGCACGCACTGTGTGGATTGTCCCTATTGGGTGGCGCTCGATCCTGATCAGCATGCCGAGTTGCTCGCACATGCATGGCGCGTGGGCGGTGCGGGCGCCTTTGCGGAAAATCGGGCGGAGTTTTTGCCGGAAGATTTCCGGGCGTTGCGCCGATGGCTGCACGCGCGGGCCCGCCTGGCGACGTAAATGTCCGTGGTTACCCGACCGGGACGGACTTTCGAAAACCGAGCTACTTCTTGGCCTCGGTCTTTTTGGGAGTGGGTGACCCAAAGGTCACGCCCTTCGCGGCCTCGTCCATTTCCTTCACGGCCTTGTCGATGGAGGCTTTTTCTTTCGCGCTATCTTTCACGACCGGTTTGCCGCTGGAGAAATCGATGGTCTTGCCGTCCTGAATTGCGACTTCGGGGTGGGGCTTGCCGGGACCGGTTTTCCAGCGGACGAGAAGCAGTGCGCCCGCGCTCAGCACGACCACCGCAACGAAAACCAGCAGGAGGCGGTTTTTCATGCGGCGGACGCTGGACGAATTTTTAACCGAGGGCCAGCGCGATGACACCGACCGCCATGGCGGCGGCCGCCCAGATGCGGCGGCGTCCATCGGATTCCTTGAGGAACTTCGCGCCGAGGAAGGCGCCGATCACGATGCTCACTTCGCGCGCGGGGGCGACGTAGCTCACGGGGGCGAGTGTGAGGGCGGTGAGGACGAGCACGTAGGCGACGGGTGAGAGCAGCGCGACGGCGATGGCCCAGCGCTTTTTGTCGCGCCATTCGGCGGCGACTTCGGTGCGACGGCGCCACGCGAACGGCGTGAGCAACGCGAGTTGGGTGAACGCCGTGCCGGCATCGTAGACGAGCGGCGGCACGCCGAGCTTCGCGACGCCGTGGCGATCCCAAATCGTGTAGGTCGCGATGAGCACGCCGGACATGACCCCGTAGGTGATTGCGATGCGGAGATGCGCGCGGCTTTCGTGAAAAAGGCGCGGTCCGCCCGTGAGAAAGAAAATCGCCACGATGATCACGAGCGCGCCGGTGAGCGCGAGGAGCGACGGGCGCTCACCGAGAAATGCGATGGCGGCGAGCGTCGAGAGCAGCGGGCCGGTGCCGCGGGCAAGCGGATAGATGAGCGAGAAATCGCCCGTGCGGTAGCCGCGCTGGAGGAAGAGCGAGTAACTCGTTTTGATCACTCCGCTGCCGAGAATCCAGAGAACTGCGCCGGCAGGAAGCGCCGGCGCGGCGTCGCGGGAGAAATAGACGGCGAGCACGGGCACGTAACAGGCGCAAATCACGGCGCCCACGAGCCAAATAAAGGGGAGTCCGCCGCCGGCGCGTTTCGCGCAGAGATTCCACGTCGCGTGCAGGACTGCGGCGACGAGAACGAGGGCGAGCGCGAGGGGCGTCATCGCGGTGGGCGGGCACTTCCCCGTGCCCGCATGGGGGCTTGAGCGAGGGTGAAAATGCGGGCACCGGGACGAGCCCGAGCACCGGGGACCAGAACGCTCACTTCTTTTCCGGCGGGGCGGCTTTCACGTGGAGGTCGAGCCACGTTTCCATTTCCCAGAGCATGTGGAGAATGCTCTCGCGGGCGCGGTAGCCGTGCGATTCGTGCGGCAGCAGCGTGAAACGGGTGGTCGCGCCCTGGCCTTTGAGAGCGTTGTAGAAGCGCTCGCTCTGGATCGGGAAGGTGCCGGAGTTGTTGTCGGCTTCGCCGTGAATGAGGAGGAGCGGGTCTTTGACTTTGTGGGCGAAATTGAAGGGCGACATCGCGGCGTAGACTTCGGGGGCCTGCCAAAACGTGCGCGTTTCCGACTGAAAACCGTAGGGCGTGAGGGTGCGGTTGTAGGCGCCGCTGCGCGCGATGCCGGCACGGAAGAGGCGCGTGTGGGCGAGCAGGTTGGCGGTCATGAAGGCGCCGTAACTGTGGCCGCCGACGGCGATGCGTTTGGGATCGGTGATGCCGCGGCGCGTGAGTTCGTCGACAGCGGCCTGGGCGTTGGCGACGAGTTGTTCGACGTAGGTGTCGTTCGGCTGTTTCCCTTTCGCGGGCGCGATGATCGGCATCGTGGGGTCGTTGAAGACGGCGTAGCCGGCGAGGAGGAATGGCAACGGGCCCTGCACGCTGAGGCGCACGAATTTTTCGGGCGTGCCGCTGGCGGTGATCTGCTCGGCGGTGTCGGCGGCGAGGAATTCGCGCGGGTAGGCCCAGAGCAGGGTGGGGAGTGGGCCCTGTTCGGGCGTGTAGCCGGGCGGCAGATACAACGTGCCGGAGAGGCCGACGCCGTCGGCGCGTTTGTAGCGGATGAGTTCTTTCTTCACGCCCGTAAACTGCGGATACGGATTCGGGAAGGCGGTGAGCGCGGTGAGTTCGCCGGTGGCGAGGATGCGCAGGAAATAGTTTTCCGGCTCGGTGGCGGTTTGGCGCTGGGTCAGGGCGCGCGTGAGCGTGGCGTCGGCGAAGGTTACGAATTCTTCGTAGGCGGGCGGGGCGGAGCGCCAGAGGCGGCGAGTTTGCTTCGAGACGAGATCGTATTCGTCGAGGAAGGGGCGGTCGCCGTCCGGCGAGGCGCCGAGGCCGTTGAGGTAGATTTTGGTGCCGTCCGGGCTGCGCTGGAGAACGATGCGGCCGGCGGCGTTGCGCGTGGTGACGGGGCGGCCGGGGTCGGCGTAGCGGTCTTGCGAGGAGCGCTCGGAGAGGAGCTCGCGCTTGCCGCCGGGGGAACCGGGCGCGACACGCCACGTGCGCACGGTGCGGGTGCGTAACCAACTTTCGGTGACAAGGGCGAGCGCGTCGTCGGCCCACGTGACGGAGGTCACGCGGTATTCGAAGCGCTGCTGCTCGACGGGCGCGCCGGTGAACGGGGCGGAGAAGGTAAACCACGCGTCGCGTTCGCGGTTCGAGGAGGAGGGTTTCTTTTCCTCGGAGGTATCGCCGCCGGCGGGCGACGTGGCGGCGCCGAGGCGGTCGAGGCTCTGCACCCAGCTCAGGGTCGCGTCGTGATCGGCGCGCCACGCGATCTGGCGGGGACCGGCGCGCACGCCGCCGGTGCCGAGTTCGCTGCCCTCGTAGAGCGGAAGGTCGGCGACGCGGTAGGCGCGGCGGCCGGTGCGGTCGATCACCTCGGTGGCCTTCGGGAAACGCGTGGCCTGGACCAAGTAGGAAAACGGGCGGTGCAGCGTTTCCACGAGGAGGTAGCGACCGTCGGGCGACGGCGTGAGCCCGGTAATGAGACCGCGGGTGTTGAGGGCGGCGAGTTTGCCGTTGAGCGGTTGGAGGACGAGTTCGGCCGTGGCGTAGTGTTCGAAGAGGGCTTCGTCGTGGGCGTTGGCGAGGAGGTCTTCGTAGGTGGCGGAGGGGGCGCGTTTACCGAGGTTTTCCTGCACGACCGGTCCGGTGGGCACGCGGGGAGCGAGCGGGGCGGGGCCGCGACCGGCGGGCACGCGGAGGAGGGCGAGGGTGGTGGCATCGAGCCAGACGAACGGCTCGTTGAGGACGGCGTTGAGGATCGGCTGGGTGAGGCGGCGGGCTTTGGCGGTCGCGATATCGGCGACCCAGAGTTCGAGGCCGTTTTCGCGGCGGAGGGAGAGCGCGACGTGGTGGGAATCGGGCGACCACGCGTAGTGGGTGATGCGCCCGCCGGCGGGAAGGCCGGTGATGCGGCGGTCGGCGCCGCCCGCGATGGGTTTCAGCAGGAGGCCCGTGTAGGTAAGGGCGCGGCTCGGGGCGTTGACGGTCGGTTCGAAGCGGATGCCGGCGAGGCGGAGTTCGGGTTGGGAGAGCTCGGCGATGGAGGGCGATGCGGTGCGCTCGAGGAGCAGGAGGGTTTTGCGGTCGGGGCTGACGCTCACGCCGGGGGCGGCGGGCGCATCGACGAGCGCGGCGAGGGCGGGCGACGGTGTCCGGTAGGCGGGATCGGTGGCGGCGGCGAAGGCCGGGGCAACGGCGAGGAGGAAGAGCAGCGCGAGGCGGGAAGCGACGGGGCGGAGCATGAGGCGGGAGGTTGGCGAGTGGGCGGGCCGAGGGCACGGAGAAAGCGACGGGGGTGTCCTCTCAGTAGAAACTGGAACGAGGGGGCGCGGCGGCTGCTGTGCCGGGGAGCCGTGGGTTTGGGCGTGCGCTGTGCGAAGGTGCGCGCATCGTCGCGGCTTTCCTTCTTGGCCGTGAAAAACGTTCTGCGCGAAATTTGTCCGACGCTCACGCTCGCCCTGCCGATCATCGTCGGTCAGGTGAGCCAGATGCTCATGGGCGTGACGGACAGCGCGATGATCGGGCGGGCGGGCACGGTGCCGCTGGCGGCGTCGGCGTTTGGCGGGAATGTTTTCAATGTATTTTATGTCGTCGGCATCGGGCTGATGTTGCCGGTGTCGATTTTGGTGTCACGGGCGCGCGGGGCGGGGAGGCCGGATGAAGCGGGCGAGTTTTTGCGTCACGGCATGGCGCTGGCGGTGGTGTTTGGACTGCTGGAGACGTTGGCGATGGTGGTGCTCGGCACGCAGCTCGCGCGGTTTGGGCAACCGCCGGAAGTGTTGGCGGTCGTGACGCCGTTTTTTCTGCTGATCGCGGCGTCGATCACGTCGGTGTTTGTCTACTTGGTGCTGCGGCAATTCGCGGAGGCGATGGGCCACCCGTGGGCGCCGATGTTCATCATGCTCGGGGGCGTGGGGCTCAACGCGGCGCTGAACTGGGTATTTATCTACGGCCATATCGGTGTGCCGGCGATGGGGCTGACGGGTGCGGGCATCTCGACGCTCGTTTCGCGCCTGCTGGGGGCGCTGGTGATTTTTATGTGGCTGCGGCGCGATCCGAAAGTGCAGGCGGAGTGGCCGCGGCACTGGTGGGGAAATTATTCGCGCGCGAGATTTGGCGAGATGCTAAAGATCGGGTTTCCGGCGTCGGGGATGCTGTTGTTCGAGACGACGGCGTTTGCCTTTTCGAGCGTGATGATCGGCTGGCTCGGCGCGACGCCGCTCGCGGCGCACCAGATCGCGATCACGTGTGCGTCGATGGCGTTTATGTTTCCGCTGGGGCTTTCGATGGCGGCGGGCATGCGCGTGAGCCGCGCGGTGGGTGCGGGTGACTACGCGGCGCGGCGGCCGATCGCGTTTGGGGCGCTCGGACTCGGCATGGCGATCACGGGTGTATTTGGCGTCCTGTTTTGGGTCGGAGGCCGCGAGATCGCCGGCTGGTTTGTGAATGACGCGGCAGTGGTTGTGCTCGCGGCGCAACTGATCGCGGTGGGGGCGCTTTTCCAACTCGTCGACGGCGTGCAGGTGATCGGCGCATCGTGCCTCCGCGCGATCGGCGACGTGAAGCTGCCGACGTTGATTACCTTTGCGGCCTACTGGGTGGTGGCGCTGCCGCTCGGCTACGTGCTTGGCATCCGCGGCACGATGGGCGCCGCGGGTGTGTGGGTGGGCATCGCCTCGGGGCTCGCGCTTGCCGCCGTGTTTCTGACGTGGCGGTTTGCGCGGTTGACGCGGGCGCGGTGAGCCGGCGGCGGGTGACGAGTGTGCGGTGCGCTGCGCAACCGGGCGCGAAGAACTGCGGCCTGTCGTTAGAATTTCCAGTCGATCGCGGCGCTCACGTAGGGGGCGGTGCGGTCGGCGGTGGCGCGGTAGTTGCGCTGATGGTAGTCGGCGCGCAGGAGCGGCACCACGCCGACGGACGCGCGGGCGGAGAGGGTCGGTGAGGCGCGCCACGCGACGGCGGGACCGACGCGGAGGGATTGATACTCGAGGCGCGTGCGGTTGAGGGCCGGTTTGTTCAGTCCGGCGGGGAGCGGGTCGTCGGTGACGTAGAAGGAGCCGAAGTCAGCCTCGGCCGTGAACTCGAACTCGAGCTCGGGGCTGAAAGTGTAAATTACGCCGGTGCGCGGGAAACCGAGGGTGACACGCCACGCCGGGGCGGGCGTCCAGTTAAAGGTGGCGACGGGGATGATGCGGCCGGTGCCTTTCGAGAGAGAGTCGTAGACGAAACCGAACCCGGCTCCGAACTCGGGGGTGAACTTGCGGCTGGCGATGGCGAGAACGCCGACGCCGAAGCCTTTGGACGTGAAACCGGAACCGGCGTTGTGAACGCCCGGGCTCACACTCGCGAGGAGTGACCAATCGGCGTCCAGTTTACTGAAAACGGTAAAGGCGGCGCTAAGCGATTGGAGTTGCTCGGGGAGAGGCGTGCCGGCGTCGCGACTCAGCGAGTAGTGGCGATATTCGAGGCTAACGATGGGGAAGAGGTTTCCGCCGACCGGCGGGAGCGGCACGGCGAGTTCGGTGCCGAATTGAGCCACGGAGAAACCGCCGGCGGAGGCGCCACGGGCGGAGAAAGGGGTGTCGCCGGTGTAGGCGGTGTCGAACTTGAGCGTGACCGCGGAATTCGCGGGCCGACCGGAAACCGTGGGCGCGGGCGCGGAGGACGCGGGGTTTTGTGCTGCGATCGGGAGCGCGGCGAATGTCGCCATGGCAGCGAGAGCAGTGAGCGTGGCAAAAGGGAGGCGGAGGTGGCGTTGGGTCATGATCGTGCGAGGGCTACGTGCAGCGTGCCGTCGCGGATGCACGCGTCAGGGAAATTCTCGCTGGAAAGCGGGTGCGCCTTTTCCAGAGCGGCAGGCACCCCGGTCAGAGTTTCAAGCGGGCTTTGAGTTCGCCGAGCGTGAGGCCGTCGAAGCGGAGGACTTTTTGGCGGGAGAGATCGCCGCGGACGACGGTGACGGCGCGACGCGGGAGGCCGAGTTCGTCGGCGAGGAATTCGCAAAGCGCGGCGGTGGCGCGGCCCTCTACGGGCGGGGCGTGGACTTTGACTTTCAAGGAGTCGCCGAGCCAGCCGATCACCTCGCTGCGCGGGGCGTTGGGGATGGCTTTGATAGCGAGGGTGCATGCGGGCGCGGACGGAGCGGCGGAGGCGGCGGGGCGCGGTGAAGGTGATGCCATGAAAGGGAGCGGCGAATGCGGATGGCGGATACGCCTAGGCGGGCGAGAGTTCTTTGTAGTAAATCACGGTGTCGATCAGCGGACCGTCGGGATCGGTGGCGTAACGCGGAATCACGCCGGCGCGCGTGTAGCCGCAGCGGTCGTAGAGGGAGAGGGCGTTGCCGGAGGCGCTGGTGTCGAGGACGATGAGTGTGCGGCGGTGGGCGAGGGCGGCGGCCTCCGCGGCCCGCATGAGCGCGGCGCCGAGTCCGCGGCCACGATGCGTGCGGAGCACGAGGAGTTTCTGGAGTTCGCAGCGATGGCGGGAATTGGGGCGCTGGGCGAACTCGAGCTGCACGCTGCCGACGATGCGGCCGGTGTCGTCGCGGGCGACGAGAACGCAGCGGGTGCCGGCGGCGACGGAGGCGAAAACGCCGGACCAGAAGGCGGCTACCTCGGTGTCGGCGAGCGGCACGAGGTAGCCGACGGAGGCGCCGCCTTCGACGGCGTCGCGGAGGAGGGCGTGGAGGGCGGCGAGGTCCGGCGGAGTGGCGGGCGCGTGGAGGCGTTCGATCATGGCGGGCGGTTCACAGCTGTTTCTTGGCCAACGTGCCGAGCGTTTGGAGCGCGGCGGCGACGGGGTCGCTCCACGGGAGGCCGCAGTTCATGCGCAGGCAGTTTTTATAACGGTCTTTCACGGAGAAGAGGGCGCCGGGCGCGGTGGTGATGCGGTGTTTGAGGGCTTCGCGGTAGAGTTGAAGGGTGTCGAAGCCGGGAGGCAGCTCGACCCAAAGCACAAAGCTGCCCTCGGGGCGGCTGAGGCGCGTGCCCTCGGGAAAATGGCGGAGGATTGCCTGTGAGAAGAGGTGGAGTTGGCTGTGATATGCGCGGCGGATCGAACGGAGGTGGTGGTCGTAGCCGCCGTTGCGCAGGAAGTCCGACACGGTTTTCTGGAGAACCACCGGCGTGCCGAGAGTATTGGTGAACTTGAGACGGCGGACGCGTTCGAGGTAGCGACCGGGAGCGCACCAGCCGACGCGGAGGGATGGAGCGAGGGTTTTGCCGAAGCTGCTGCAGAGGAGGACGCGGCCGTCGGTGTCCCAAGCCTTGAGCGGCTTGGGGCGGCGTTCGCCGAAATGCAGGTCGCCGTAGACGTCATCCTCAATGGCAGGGACGTCGAATTCGGTGAGGATCTGGTAGAGTTTTTCCTTGTTCTCGTCGGGCATGCAGGAGCCGAGCGGATTGGAGTAGCTCGGCATGACCATGAGCGCCTTGACCTGATTGTTGGCGAGGGCTTCGCGGGTGGCGTCGAGGCAAATGCCGGTGCGCGAGCCGGTGGGGATTTCCACGACCTTCAGGTTCAGGGCCTGGAGCGTTTCGAGAAATCCGAAATACGTGGGCGTCTCCACGGCGACGGTATCGCCGGGTTTCGTGACGGCGCGCAGGGAGAGGTTGAGGGCTTCGGTGCAGCCGATGGTGACGACCAGCTCGTCGTGGGAAATCGGGCAACCGGCCTGCAAGTAGCGACGGGCGATTTCGCGAGTGAGCGGCTCGTAGGCCCAGTTCATCGCGTAGCGGCCGAGGAGCGCGGGATCGTTGCGGCCGACCGAGGCGAGCGTGCGGGCGAGTTTCTTGGTCGGAAACAACGAGTGGTGCGGGCACGCCGCGCCGAAGGGCACGTAGTTGGGATCGCTGGCGAGCGAGAGGACCTCGGCGGTGAGATCGTTGACGCCGACGTGGCTGGCTTTGGCCATGGGCTTCGCCATACGCGGTTCGAGGGCGGCGGTCGCGAGGCGCGGGCGGACGTAGTAGCCGGATTGCGGGCGGGCTTCGACGTTGCCGCGATTTTCGAGCAACGTGTAGGCTTGGAGCACGGTGGAGATGCTCACGTCGCGCTGCAGCGCCATCCGGCGGACCGACGGGAGGCGGTGGCCGGGGCGCAACGTGCCTTGGTCGATGAGCTGCTCAAGGGAACGCGCAAGCTCGACGTAAAGCGGTGCGGGAGCGGGGGCGGTGAGCGTTTGGATCATGCGGCGAACAGATTAGGGAAAAGCGCGCGCACTCGGCAGGAGTAGCGCGCGGTGTTTGCTACCAGCACAGTTGGAGCAATGGTGAATCTGTGACCATGACAATTTTTGACGGCAGCGATTGGGTGATGGTGGATCGGACGAAGGGAACGGCGCGTTCAGCGGAGCGGGCCCGGCCGGGTCGTCGCGATCCCGCGGTGGGGGAGTGGGCGGGCGGGTTGCGCGGTTTTTGGTGCGCATATTTTTCAAGCGAAGTCATCCGCGGCGCGACGCCTGAGAGTCAGAATCGGGCAATTGGGTCCCTGTGCGTTTTAGGGGCGATGAATGCGGATAATAACTTGGCCACCACAACCCGTAGCGGTTGACCGAAAAAATATCACTATCAGTAGTGGTCGCCTGCGATTCTCGCACCTTGGCGGGTGGCTCAGTTCGCTCGCCTATATTCGTCTCCACTCTCCTCCCCCATGTCCGCGCACGCCCATCCCGTCTCCCATCCCGTCAACGGTCTGCATGACTACATCGCGATCTCTCGCTACGCCCGCTACTCACCCGAAAAACGCCGCCGTGAAACCTGGTCCGAGGCCGTCGCGCGCGTGCGCAACATGCACCTCGCGCACTTTTCGGAGCGCTCGCTCTCCGATGCGAAACTCATCGCACTGGAGAAAGGCGATGTGTCGCGCGAGGAGCTTGCGGCGATCGAGCGGCTCAGCGGCGGACTGCACGCCGCGATTCGCGCGGCGTTCGATGCCGTGGCGCGGCGCGAGGTGTTGCCCTCGATGCGTTCGTTGCAATTTGGCGGCGAGGCGATTCTCACGAAGCACGCGCGCGTCTACAATTGCTGCTTCACCTACATCGACCGCCTCGAGGCGTTTCGCGAGACACTCTATTTGCTCCTCTGCGGCTGCGGCGTGGGTTTTTCGGTGCAGACGCACCACGTCGCGAAATTGCCCGCACTCGCGCCGCGTGACGAGAGCTTGGCGCCGGTCAACCACGTCGTCGCCGATACCATCGAGGGCTGGGGCGATGCGTTGCACGCGCTGATGGCAAATGCCGTGGCGGGTCGGCAGGTGCACTTCGACTACTCGCAAATCCGCCCCGAGGGTGCGCCGCTGCGCACGTCCGGCGGCAAGGCACCCGGATCGGCGCCGCTCTTCCACACGCTTTCGCGCGCCGAGCGCATCGTGCGCGGCGCAGCGGGTCGCCAGCTCCGCCCGATCGAGGCCTACGACATTCTCATGTGGGCTGCGAAAGCGGTGCTCTCGGGCGGGGTGCGGCGCTCGGCGACGATCTGCCTTTTCTCGGTGGATGATGCCGAGATGGTCGCGTCGAAGACCGGCAATTGGTTCGCCGATCAGCCGCAGCGCGCGGCCAGCAACAACTCCGCGGTGATCGTGCGCGCTACCGCGACGCGTGCGCAGTTTGATGCGCTCTTCGAGGCGCAAAAACAATTTGGCGAGCCCGGCTTCTACTTCGTCGAGGACACGGAATACGGTGCGAACCCGTGCGTCGAAATCGGTCTGCACCCGCGGCTGAAACTTGATCAGGCGGTCATGGCCCGGCTGCGCGAGCTCAATTACCAAGGCGAATTGCGCGAGGGCGACGAGCTCACCGGCGTGCAGTTTTGCAACCTTTCCACGATTTCAGCCGCCGCCGCGGAAACTCCGGCGGATTTCTATCGGCTGTGCGCGCACGCTGCGCTCATCGGAACGTTGCAGGCGGGCTACACGGAGTTTGGCTACCTCTCACCGGTGTCGCGCGTGATTACGGAGCGCGAGGCGCTGCTCGGCGTTTCGCTCTGCGGTATCTTGGATCGGCCGGATGTTTTCCTCGATCCGGCCGTCCTGCGGGCCGGTGCTTCGGTGGTGAAGGCGGTCAATGCCGTCGTCGCCCGCGCGCTCGGCATTCATCCGGCGGCGCGCACGACGTGTGTGAAACCCGAAGGCACCGCGAGCCTCCTGCTGGGCACGAGCAGCGGGCTGCATCCACACCACGCGCAAAGGTATTTCCGCCGGGTGCAGGCCAATGTTCACGATCCCGTTTACCGCCATTTCCGGAAACACAACCCGCACATGGTCGAGCAGAGTGTCTACGACCCGAACGGGCGCACCGAAGTGATCACGTTTCCCGTGGAAGGCCCGGATTTCGGGATTTATCGCGAGGATCTCTCGGCAGTGAAGCACCTCGAATACGTCCGGCTCGTGCAGGAAAACTGGGTGCAGGCGGGGCGTCGCCACGAAGACACCTCGCCGGGGCTGCATCACAACGTCTCGTGCACGATTTCGGTGCGGCCCGACGAGTGGGCGGCGGTCGCGGATTTCATCTGGTCGCACCGGCATGCGTTTACCGGCATCGCGATGTTGCAGGACTGCGGCGACAAAGTTTACCAGCAAGCGCCGCGCGAAGGCGTCGTCACGGCCGCCGATATCGCGAAGTGGAATACGCTCGCCCACCAAAGCGTCGACTACACGCAACTCGAAGAGTCGGAGGACATCACCGAGCTGAAGCAGGTCGTCGCCTGCGCGGGCGGCGCGTGCGAGGTGGTATAAACTCCGACAGATTGTTCGAAGGAAGTTTCCTGCCATCGGCGCGTCACCTTTGGGAGGCGCGGCCGGGGGGGGGGGCGCTCGGGTGCCGAACTGTTCGGCGTCGCGACAGATGGCGGCCCTGCGGGTGGTTTACCAGAATGGCAGACCATCGGAAATGTCCCCTCCACGCAGCTTCGGTTGCAGGGTGCGGGATGCGCCTGACACCACTTGCCTGACCGTAGCTCCGACCCTGTTCGAACCAAACCCTGCCCTATGAAAACCTCCCGATCCCTCCGTGGGTTTACCTTCGCGAACGCGTGCTTCGCGGCTTCGCTTGTTCTCTTTCTGACGCTCTTCGCCGGGGTCGTCCGCGCGCAAAGCGCCGCCACCGGCACGATCACCGGTCGCGTGCTCAACCAGGGCACCGGGGAGTATCTCCGCAATGCCGTCGTCACCGTGGTCGGCGCCGAGCTGAGCACGACGGCCGAGGACGGTGGCAACTTCACTTTGCGCAATGTGCCCGCGGGCCCGCAGCGCGTGCGCTTCGCGTTTGAAGGCCTCGATGCGAAGGAAGAGACCGTCATGGTCGCCGCCGGCCAAGACCTCCGGCTCGACGCCACGCTCGGCAGCGGCGCCTACGACAAAAACATCGTGCAGCTCGGTCAGTTCGTCGTCGCGACCGAGCGCGAGGGCAACGCCAAGGCGATCATGGAGCAGAAAAATTCCATCGAATCGAAACGCGTGCTCGCCACCGACACCTTCGGCTCCATCTCCGAGGGCAACGTCGGTGAGTTTCTGAAATATTTGCCCGGTGTGCTGATCGACTACGTGGAAGCCGATGCCCGCTCGGTGAGTCTTGGCGGGCTCGATCCGAAATACACCTCGGTCACGCTCGACGGTTCCCCGCTGGCCAGCTCCGGCATGGCCGCGGCGAGCGGCGCGACGGCCAACCGCGCGTTTGAATTCGAGCAGATGTCGATCAACGGCATCGAGACCGTCGAGCTTAGCCGCACGCCGCAGCCGGAAAATCCCGGCAGCGCGCTGGCCGGTGTCGTGAATCTGCGCAGTCGCGGCGCCTTCGACCGCGCGGGCCGGCTGATCGGCGTCCGCGCCGGTTTCGCGTTCAACTCCATGAGCGGCCTGCCGTGGAAGAAGCAGCCCGGCTGGGACGACGAAGACCACTCCCGCCTCCAGCCGAACTGGGGCGTCGATTACTCCGACGTGTTTCTCAACAAGCGCCTCGGCGTGCGGGCAGGCTACAACTACTCGTTCACGTTTGCCGAGCAGAAGGCCGAGGTCGCCAACTACGCCTTCGACACCAATCTCACCAACAACGACACCGAGATCCCGCGCATCACGAGCTTCAGCTTCCGCGATTCGCCGAAGCCCACCGTGCGCTACAACGGCAACGTGCGCGTCGACTACAAATTCGACGACTCGCTGTGGATGTCGGCCCGTGCTGAGTATAACAGCTATCACGCAAAATTCTTCAGTCGCGACCTGAACTTCAACTTCACTACGACGGCCAACGGCCCCGGCGGCCCGACCATCGCGGGCACCGAATATTCGCTCAGCAGCCAGACCGCGACGGTCGGCACGGTAGCGATCAATCAGGGCGGCGGCGCGACGAACAAATATGGCTCCACGGCCAACTTTGGCCTCGATGGGCACTACAAGAAAGGGGCGTTTCGCGCCGACTTCGCCGGCAGCATGTCGCGCTCGATGACGTGGTATAAGGACCAACAATTTGGCTTTTTCTGGTCCATCGAGCCCGGCGCGTTGACGAACCTCGGCCTCCGTTTCAACCGCAATGGCCCCGCTGATCCCGCGCTGTTCATCACGCAGACTGCGGGTCCCGACTACCGCAATCTCGCCAATCATCCCAACGGCTTCGCTGCCCGCATGAATGATCGTCAGGGCGAGGATCAGCGCTATCAGTTTAAATCTGACTTCCAATACACGCTCCAAGGTCGCGTGCCCGCGGTGCTCAAGGGCGGCCTCCATATCAGCCAGTGGGTCAACAATTCCGACCGCCCGGTGAACAACTACGCCACCGCGTTCCTTGGCAAAGACCGCGTCGCCGCGTCCGCCGACGAATCGCTCGCGGCGTTTGCCGAGCGCAACTATCGCATGAATTTCGATTTTGGAGGCAACGTGGACGGCATGGCCAACCTCGACCGCTGGGCGCCCTACAAGATTTACCAGGAGAACCCCACCGCTTGGACTGCCCCGAGCGCCGCGCAAATCGTGGGCTTCAAATTGCAAAACGCCCGCGATGCGCAGGAGCAGATCGATGCGCTCTACCAGCAGACGGTGCTCAAGATCGGCCGCCGACTGACCTTTGCCCCCGGTGTTCGCTTCGAACATACCCGCGGCCGTGCCGCCGGTCCGGCCGATATCGGCCAGCGTGAGACTGACCGCCGCGTCTTCGGCACCACCGCCCCCACCGGCACCGTCGACCGCGCGAGCGCCCTGTATCTGCAGACGCGCTACGGCGGTGGCCGCAACTATGCGCGGCAGGACTACAACACATGGTTGCGCTACCTGCACACCACCTACCGCTTCAATGAAAAGCTCGTGCTCAAGGGTTCGTGGAACCAGGCCATCTCCCGTGCCGATATGAACCGCCTCATCGGCGGCCTCGTCGTCACGAACGACGATCCGAACAATCCGCTGCCCAACCGCGCCAACGCCGGGAACGCCAACCTCCGTCCCGAGCTCTCGAAGACGATCAACCTCACCCTGGAATACTACACGCGCGGGATCGGCCAGATCTCGGTCTCGGCCTTCCGACGCGACTTCAAGGATCTGATCCGCAGCCGCACCTTCTTTGTGCCCGCCGGCGGCACGTGGAACGGTGAGGCGTTGCCCGCGACCGTCTCCACGGAAGATTGGGAAATCAGCACCGTGGACAATGTCGGCAAGGCGCACATGAGTTCGCTGGAGTTTTCGTTTGCCCGTGAGCTGAGCTTCCTGCCCGGCCCGTTCAGCCGCGTGCGCATCAATGCGAACTACACCCGGATGCGCTACGACAGTTACGATAATTATTTCCGGCCGACAAACGTCGCCAACCTGAGCTGGTTCGTGCCGTATCGCGCGTTTCGCCTCCAGTGGAATACCAACTGGCGCCCCGGCTACCGCACCGAAGCCGCGACCGCGAGCAACGGCTGGGCCAACTACGTGCGCGAGAGCCTCACGCACACCGTGGACTTCACGTGGAATTTCCGCCGCAACATGGATTTCTTCATGAACGCCCGCAACGTGCTCAATCAGGACGGCGGCACGTATCGCCTGCGTTCCGACCTGCGCACACGCTGGGTCGAGACCGGCGCGATCTGGTCGACCGGCCTCCGTGCCACGTTCTGACGAGAGCGACCTTCTGTCGCTCGGTCGCCAGCACGCCTGCACCGCTCGTGCGGGCGTTTTCTTTTCCGGGCACTTGAGAAATTGCCGGCTGCCGCTACGGTGCGCGGCTCCATGAAAAAAATCATTACCCTTCTCACTTCGCTCTGTCTCGCGGTCGCCGTCTATGCGGCGCCTGGCAAGATTGCCGACATCTCGCACGCCGACCTCCAGGCGGCGATTGCCAAGAAAGCAGTCACGCTGCTCGACGTTAACGGCAGCGATTCGTTCGCCGAAGGCCGCATCCCCGGTGCGATCGATTTCACCGCCCAAAAGGCGAAACTCGCCGCGCTGCTGCCGAAGGACAAGAAAGCCCTTGTCGTCGCCTACTGTGGCAACGAGCAGTGCTCGGCCTACAAGGCCGCGGCCGACGCCGCCGTCGCGCTCGGCTATACCAATGTGAAGCACTACGCGCCTGGCATTGACGGTTGGGTGAAGTCTGGTGCGAAAGTTGAAAAGAGCTGAGCGAACACTGCACATCGCCAACAAGCGAATTACCGACGAAGCCCGGGCCGCGTGCCCGGGCTTTTTTGCGCTCGCGACGGAGCCGGGGCCGGGCACGTTCGCGCGGATGTTGCTCACCTGCCAATCCGGTTTTGAAACGCTGCTCGGTCGCGAGCTCGCTGACGCGGGCGCGTCCGTTGTCGAGCAGGGGCCGGGCTGGGTCTTGAGTAGCGCGGTCAGCCTGACCGCGTCGGGCGATGCGGATCGCGGTCAGGCTGACC
>CALRZR010000006.1:0-68659 GCA_943372705.1 Opitutus sp. GAS368
GATTCCTCCGGCCGGATTTATCTCGCCGGCAGTTTCAACCAACTCAACGGCACGAGCCGCTACGGCATGGCCCGTCTCACCTCCGCGGGCGCTCTCGACACCACCTTCGCCGTGGTCGCGAATCTCCCTGCCGGTGCTGCTTACACGCAGATCCGCTCCGTTGCACTTCAGAGCGATGGCCGCGCCGTCTTCGTCGGTGATTTCCGTTACACCGCCCGTGGCACGAGTGCCGATCGCATCATGGCGGTCCGCTTCAACACCGACGGCACTTTCGACACCACCTTCGCCCAGCCCCTCCGCAGCGAGCTCGGCCTCGGCGCCAACCTTCGCCTCCGCCACCTCGTCGTCCAGCCCGACGATACCATCCTTGCCGTCTCCGATCGCCTCGTTCGCCTTACCGCCAACGGCGCTCGCGACACCACGTTCTCCTCCCGCGCCTTCGGTAAAGAGACCTTCTGGTTTTCCGTCGGGGCGAATGGCCGCCTCTTCGTGCCCGACCAGACGTCGATCGCCGGCCAGGCGACGCCGCTGTCGACGATTTCCAACGGCATCGTCACGACGCTCGCCGACGGCACGCCCGACTTCGCCTTCCAGACCGGCGGCTGGGGTCGCATCGCCTATCCCACGCAAGCCGCCGTGCTCCCCGATGGTCGCGTGGTGATCGCCGGCGAATTCAACCGCATCGGTGGTCGTCCGGTCGCCGGTATCGCTCTGCTCGAAGCTGACGGCTCGATTTCCGCGAATCAGGCCGAGCCCAGCCACTCGCACCAATCCACCTCAGTCGCCGCGGCTGCCGGCGCCCAAATCTACGCGCTGATCGATCGCTCCTTTAATTCCAACGAAACCGGCGCCCCCGAACTCGTGCGTGGTCTTCCCGGCATTCCGCAGGATACCTCCTTCGTGCCCGTCCTCCCGTCCGGCTACTCGCTCTCGAGTGCCAGCCTTCACGCCGCGCCCGGAGGTAAACTCCTCCTCTCGCAGCCGTCGGTCGCCGTGGAGGCTGCTCTCGCCGGCGCTGTCGGTGATTCGTTGATACGCCTCAATGTGAACGGCTCGCGCGACACCGGCTACACGCCGGCGCTCAGCTCCTTCGCCGTGGTCGAACGCAACGGCACGAACCAGATCACCGCCATCAAGACCGGCGGCCTCAACGTCGCCCAAGTCCTCCCCGATGGCCGCGCCCTCGTCGTCGTCTCCGCCGTCGATGGCAACCTCCGCCTCCTGCGCCTCAATGCCGACGGCACCGCCGACACCGGCTTCACCCCGCCAAGCTTCGGCGCGCTCACCGGCTCTTCCGGGTTCACCTCGGTGCTCACCGATCCGGTTACCGGCACCTCGGCTCAGTTCCCAATCACGACTTATAGCGCCTCCGATCTCATCCGCACCGCCGTGCAGATGCCCGATGGCAAAGTCTACGTCGGCGGTCGCTTCCATCTCTCCTATCCCGGTGCCCCCCGCGGTCTCGCCCGGCTCAATGCCAACGGCACGGTCGACACCACCTTCGCCAATCCCGGCATCGCCTTCTCCCCGGCCGACGGCGGTCCCTACGTCTCGAAACTCGCCGTCGATTCCGTCGGTCGCCTCTACGTTGCCGGCCGCTTCGATAACTACAGCGGCTCCGTCGTCCCCGGCCTCTTCCGCCTCCGCGCGGACGGCAGCTTCGACTCCGGTTGGAATCCCGGCTTCGCTGTCCTCGATGCGCCGCGCGCCGATGTGAACCTCATCATCGCCGGAGGGAAACTCCACGCCTTCGGCACCGTCGGCCTCCCCGGTGACACGCTCCCCGCCTTCTACCGCGTGGCCGACATTTCGCCGGCCGTTATCGCCCAGCAGAACTTTGAAACGCTCCCCGCCGGCGCTGGAAAACTCGTCACCGATCCGTTCTCCGGCTTCAGCGGCTACAGCTTCATCAACGTCGCGCCGAACTTCTCCCTCGGGCCGATCACTGCGGATCCGATCCAAGGTGTCCTCCCGACCTCTCCGCTTGGCACCGGCCGCGCCGGCTACTTCGGCGGTGCCGGCACCAATCTCGTCCCGCCGGCGACGAATACCTTCTTCACGGCCACCGTCTTCGGCGGTCGCTCGGATGAAGTGCCGGTCAACATCATCGGTTCGGCCACACCGGTGCGCCGAATCTCTGCCGACTTCATCCTTGATCGTCACAGCGGCACGAATTCGCAGGGCCTCGCCTTCTACCTCTACGACGCCCGCGATCTCGCCGATCCCGCGACCTCGAGTTTCCACTCCCAGGTCTATATTTCGCCCACGAACGTCGTCAGTATCTCCGATCACGACTTCGCTTACACGACCACACCGACCACGCTCGCCAATGGCGTGCCCTATCGCGTGACGATCACTGCGAATTACAACACCGCCACCTGGTCCGCCCAGATTGCTAAGATCGACGGCACCGCCACCTACACCCTCGCCACCGACCGGCCCATCAACACCAATGGATTCACCCTCAGCGGTTGGACCACCCCGGGCACCTTCGATATCGAGATGGGCATGGTCGCCTCCGCCACCAACAAGGCGCTCCTCGACCGCTTTATCTTCGACAACCTCGTCGTCAGCTCCTTGCCCGATCCTGCCGGCTCGATCCTCGCCGTCGCCCCCACGACCGCGACCGGCGGCACCGCTGTAACGATAAACGGATACGGCTTCACCGGCGCCACCGCCGTGAAGTTCAACGGCACCGACGCCGCCTTCACCGTCGTCTCGGATACCGAGATCACCGCCACCGTC
This sequence comes from Opitutus sp. GAS368, assembly GCA_943372705.1. GTDB lineage: Bacteria > Verrucomicrobiota > Verrucomicrobiia > Opitutales > Opitutaceae > GAS368. Next base: position 2,746 of record CALRZR010000006.1, read on the forward strand.
CCGGCCCTCGCCACCACCGGCGCCGTTACGGTCGTGAAACCGACCGCCACGCTCACCGCCCCCGGCACCTTCACGATCACCGCCGGCCCGAACCTCGTGAATATTTCCAGCCGCGGCTTCGTCGGCACGGGCGAAAACGCCCTGCTCGCCAACTTCACGGTCGAGGGCAGTAATAAGACCGTGCTCCTCCGCGCTGTCGGTCCGGCTCTCGCCGTCTTCGGCGTGAGCGGCACGCTCGCCGATCCCGTTCTCACGGTCCACGACGCCACCGGCGCCGAGATCGCCCGCAACGACGATTGGTCCTCCGCGCTCGCCTCTGACTTCATGTCCGTCGGCGCGTTTGCCCTCACGGCCGGCAGCAAGGACTCCGCGCTCAAGCTCACGCTTGCCCCCGGCACCTACACCGCCCGCGTCACCGGCGCCGCCACCACCACCGGCCTCGCCCTCCTCGAAGCCTACGGCATGGGCTCGGCCGAACGCCTCTCGCATCTCGCCTTGCGCGTCAGTGCGGGCACCGGTGCCGATACCAGCGTCGCCGGATTCGTCATCTCCGGCACCGGCCAGCGCACCGTGCTGATTCGTGCCGTCGGCTCGCCACTCGTCACTGCCTTGGGTGCTGCTGCCAATCCCTCTCTCCGTGTTTTCAACGGCAGCGGCACGCAGATCGCCCAAAACGACGACTGGGTCGCTTCCGCCGAACTCACCGCCGCTACCGCCGCCGCCGGCGCGCTCCCGCTCGCCGCAACCGACTCCGCTATTCTGCTCACCCTCGCGCCCGGCGCTTATAGTGCCCAAGTGACCTCCACTGCGGCTCCCGGCTTCGCCCTCACCGAAATCCACGCGATCGATTCCTTCCGCGCCGCCTCGTTTAAGCCCGCGCTCCTCGCGCCGCTGCAAAACACCTCCGTCGCCGCCGGCGCTGCGCTCACGCTCAACGCCCCCGTCCTCGCGAAGCCTGCCGCCGTTACCTACGTGTGGAAGAAAGACGGCGCCGCGGTCACCGGCGGCGTGCCCGTCGTCGGCTCGCCCGGTGCCCTCCATCTGCCCTCGGCCCTCGCGACCGATACCGGCCTCTACACGGTCGAGATGACCAACACCGCCGGCACCACGGTCAGCGCGCCCGCCACGGTCGCCGTCGCTCCTCCCGTCGGCTACTCCGCCACGCACGCTGTCGCCGGCACTGGCGGCTACCTCGCTGGCGGCACGGTCACCCTCACCAACACGCTTACTTACGTCGCGTCGTCGCAGAGCCTCGGCTGGTCCGTCACGCTGCCGGCCGGCTGGAGCTATGTGTCGTCCTCCGGTGAGGCGGGTGAAACCCGTCCCACGGCCGGCGCCACGGGCACCATCGGCTGGGCTTGGACGACCGTGCCTCCCGCCGGCTCCGTCACCTTCAGCTACACGCTCGCCGTCCCGGCCGGGGAAAACGTTCCCCGCGCGCTCACCGCCTTCGCTATCGCGCGCCCCGGTGGTAACCCCGTCGTGTTCGTCGCGAATCCCAATCCGCTCGTGGTCGCCCCGGTCGTCGCGCACAGCGCCGATACCAATCAGGATTTCCGGATTGGCCTGATCGAACTCACCCGCGTGATCGAACTCTTCAACACGCGCAACGGCACCGTCCGCACCGGCCGCTACGCCGTCGCCACCACCGCGACCGAAGACGGTTTTGCGCCCGACCCCGTCACCGCTCCCGGAGCCACCGTCACGCTCACGCGTTACCACTCCGCGGATACGGCGCGCACCGCCACCCGCGACGGCAAGATCGACCTGATCGAACTCACGCGCGTGATCGAACTCTACAACACCCGCGTCGGCACCGTGCGCACCGGCGCCTACCGCGCCGCCGCCGGCACCGAAGATGGCTACGAATCCAACCCGTAATTCCTCCCCGGCCGTCCGGGGGGCACCGTTCCGCGCCTGTGCCCCTCGGCCAGCCCACTGTTTTTTGTCCGTGTTATCCTGCCAGTTCTCGGTTAAGTAAAAAATCACTGCCACTCGTCCGCCGATTCCGGCTTTCGCTCTTCAATCTTCTCTCCCAAACAAAGCTCCATGAAAAACTCAGCCACCCTCCGCCGCCTCGCCGCCGCTGTTTTCCTCTTCACCGCTGGTTTCGCGTTCGCCCAGAACGCCACGCTCAAAGCCGACGCCACCTCGCTCGCCCCGGCTGGCGGCCAGGTCACCCTGACTGCCTCCGTGAGCTACGACGGCCAACCCTCCGCGCTCGGTTGGGCCATCGCCCTCCCGGCCGACTGGACACTCGTCAGTGTCGCCGGCGCCAATGTCCCGGAAATTTCTCCCGCGGCCGGCTCCACCGGCGCCCTGGAGTTCGCCTACACCGCCGCCCCCGCCGCGAAAGCCGAGTTCTCCGTCGTCGTCCGCTATCCCGCCGGTTCCTCGACCGCGAAAGCCGTCCCCACCGTCCTCGTCCGCGCCAACGGCAAGCTCGCTACGCTGACGCCCGCCCCCGTCGAGTTCGGCAAGTAAGCGCCGCGCGCTCAACCCGCGCGCGCCCTCCTTTCCCCAGGCGGACCCCAACCCGGTCCGCCTTTTTCACGCCCATCGGCCAATCGTTCTCGTTCTCTCACCCCTGCCATTCGCCCACTTCCCTTGCTTTCCTAATTTTTCTGACCCCATTTTCTGACGAAAAAATTCCGCACTGACATCCGGAGCGCACGCCTCGTCGGTCCCTCCGGGCCTCGCGCCCACTACCGAGGCAGAGAAACGTGGCGATATGGAGGGAAGATTTCAGTCGAGGAAGCCCCCCTTGTTGTGAGGCCGCAGCGCGCTCTGTCTCGTCGTGGATCTCTGTTGCTCCAGTAGCTTGAATCGACAGGTTTTGCTCTGCAATGCTCCACCTCCGCCTCACCCCCGGCTCCGTTTTTGGGCCGGCTGTCCTCGCTTTGCTTTGTCTCGTTTTTGGGCGCCCGGATCTGCCGGCGCAGACCGTCTCCGGTCCCTCTATCTTTCGGCAACTCGTAGGCGAGACGGTCGAGGAAGGCGCCACGGTTACCCTCCGCGTCGGCGCCACCGGCACGCCACCGTTGTCGTATCAGTGGCTCAAAGACGGAGCTGTTATCGCCCGCGGCCTGCGTGACTCGTTGGTTTTGGAGCGGGTGAAAACGAGTGCCGCCGGCCACTACGCTGTCGTCGTGGCGGATCGGGACGGACGCACGGTTTCTGCCCACGTGCGCGTCGACGTGCGCGCGTCCAAGGCCACCGCCGAGCTTCTGGCGTTGCCTGCATCGACCGGTGCAATCGCCTCCTCGCTCACATTTTCCACCGTGGCCGGACGTTTCACTGCAGGGAGTGCCGACGGAGCGGCGGCACTGGCCCGGTTCAACGGACCGCGTGGCTTGGCGTTTGATGCGTCGAACAATCTCTACGTGGCCGACTCGGCCAACCACACGATCCGAAAAATCTCCACGAGCGGCAACGTCACCACGCTGGCCGGCTCGGTCGGTGTGCCCGGTGGTCTCGACGGCGCGGGCACGGCGGCGCGATTCAATAATCCGTGGGGCCTCGCGGTTGACAGTGCGGGCTCGGTTTACGTCGCGGATTTCGGGAACTCCGCGATCCGCAAAATCACCGCTGCTGGAGTGGTCACTACCTTTGCGGGTGTGCTTGGTGGATCGGGCAGCTCGGACGGCACGGGCAGTGGGGCGCGCTTCTTTTTTCCCGCCGCGGTCGCACTCGATAGCGCCGGCACCTATCTCTATGTCGCCGATCAGGGGAATAATACTATCCGTCGGATCGTGGTCGCGACGGGTGTGGTGACGACGTTCGCCGGGAGCGCAGGCCAGTTGGGCGGAGTGGATGGCACCGGCGGCGCCGCGCGCTTTAACAACCCCGTGCATCTTAGCGTGGACAGTGCTGGCAACGTTTACGTCGCCGATCTGAACCATGCGGCCATTCGCAAGATTTCTTCGGCGGGCGTCGTCACCACGTTGGCGGGCAGCGCGACGCAGGGGAACGTCGATGGCACGGGTAGCTCAGCGCGCTTCATGACGCCCAGTGGCGTCGCGGTCGACTCGTCGGGCACCTTGTTCGTCTGCGATATGTTTAACCGCAGCATCCGCCGCGTCACTTCCACCGGCGTCGTGACCACGCTGGCTGGGGCCTTCGATATTGCCGGCAGCAGCGATGGCCTCGGCGGTGTCGCGCGCTTCTACCTCAACCAAGGCGGGGCCGTTGATTCCTCCGGCAATTACTACGTGACCGATTTTGGCGCCAATACGGTGCGGCGTATCACGCCCGCGGGAGTGGTGACGACCTTCGCTGGCTTGGCCGGAATGGGCAGTGCCGATGGCACCGGCGCCGCGGCGCAATTTTTCAACCCGAGCGCGACCGTCCTCGACTCGTCGGGAAATCTGCTCATCGCCGATACCAACAATCACACCATTCGGAAGATGACTTCAACCGGTGTGGTCACGACGCTGGCCGGACTTGCCGGCGTAACAGGAACCGCCAATGGCACCGGCAGCACCGCGCGATTCAACGGCCCGATCTCATTGGCGGCGGACGCGGCCGGCAATGTTTACGTGTGCGATCAGTTGAATTCGGCGATCCGCAAAGTCACTGCCGCGGGTGTGGTAACCACTTTCGCCGGCCTAGAAGGAGTCGCGGGCTCTGCCGACGGGGTGGGGAGCGCGGCGCGCTTTACGTTTCCCAACGGCATCTCCTTCGATGGTGCGGGCAACCTCTATGTATCCGATGCGGGCAATGAGACGATTCGCCGCATCGTCGTGGCCACCGGAGCTGTGACCACGATTGCCGGCACGGCCGGTCAGGAAGGCACGACGGACGGCACGGGTGCCGGTGCCCGTCTGACTGATCCGCGCGGCGTAGTCGCCGATGCGGCCAACGGTCTTGTCTATTTTGCTGACCACGGGGCCCTGCGCAAAATTGCGAACACCGGCGTCGTGACCACGGTGGCGGGAGCAGTGGGCACTCAGGGCTACACCGACGGCACCGGGACGGCGGCCCGTTTCAGTGGCAACTTCGCCGGCTGCCTCGATCTCAGCGGAAACATTTTGATGGCCGACCGCTGGAACCACGTGCTTCGCCAGATCACCCCGACGGGTGTGGTGACGACGATCGCTGGCGTGCCGTTCTATAATGGTAGCGTAGACGGCGCGGCCGATGTCGCGCGGTTTCTTTACCCGGCACCGCCGTTCGTCGACGGCACGGGACGCATCTATGTAGCCGATTCCGGCAACCACACGATTCGCGTAGGTGCGGCTCCGACGACCGGGCCGGTGATCACCAGTATTTCCTCGGCGCGCCAAGTCGTCGCCCTTGATCAGAATCTCACCCTCTCCGTCACAGCCACCGGCGCGACCTCTTATCAATGGAAACGCAACGGCCTCCCGCTCTCCGGCGCGACGTCGTCGAGTTACACGATCACGGGCGCTAAACCTGTGCGCGACGCCGGTTGGTATCAGGTAGTCGTCACCGGTGCTGTCACCTCGGTCACGAGCTCGGTGGTGTTCGTCAACGTTTCAGTGCAGGCGGCCCAGGTGGTAGCGTGGGGCGCGAGTGACCGCGGGCAGTTGAATGTGCCGGCGGGGCTCGGTGCGGTGTGCGCCATCTCGGCCGGCTTCGGACACGGGTTGGCCCTCAAGGCTGATGGCACTGTCGTCGCGTGGGGCGACAACACCTTTGGCACCACCAACGTGCCCGCCGGCCTGTCCGGTGTCGTTGCCATTGCCGCGGGCAACAGCGGTTCGCTCGCGCTCAAGTCTGATGGCACGCTCATCGGGTGGGGGAGTTTAGGTTTTTCGCTGCCCTACACCGACGTCGTCGCCCTCGCACTCGACTTCAATTTTCTCCTGCTGAGGTCCAATGGCACGGTGGTGGCGTTGAATGGGAATGGAGCCGTGGATGCCTCCACGCCGTCCGGTTTGACGAACGTCGTGGGCATCGCACAGAGCGGCTTTAGCAATGTGGTGCTCAAGGCCGATGGCACGGTCGTGGCCTGGGGCTCGAATGTTTCCGGTCAGAATAACGTGCCGGCGGGCTTGTCCTCGGTCGCAGCGGTTGCGGTGTCCGATCGCGGCTACGCGTTGCGCCACGACGCGTCCGTCACGATTTGGGGCGCTGGGTTGGATGTCGGCCAGACGCGGATGCCGAGCGGCGTTACCGGTGTGGCCGCGTTGGCGGCGCGCAGCATCGGTGTGCTGGCTCTCTATGCCAACGGCACCGTCAGCACCTGGGGGCAAAATGTCTCGCCGCCTTCCGGTCTGACCAATGTCCAGGCCGTGGCCTTCGGCGATACCTTCGCCCTCGCGTTGCGTAACAATCCCGGCGACGCGCCCGCGGCCATCACGACTCAGCCCTCCGCACAGGCGGCTTTTCTCGGGACGAGCGTGACTTTCAGCGTAGTCGCGAACGGCACTCCCTCGCCGACTTTTCAGTGGAGAAAGGACGGCGTCCCTCTCTCCGGAGCGACCTCGGCCAGCTACACCATATCCTCTGTCACCTCCGGCAGTGCCGGCAGCTTCGATGTGGTCGTCTCCAACTATCTGGCCTCGGTGACCAGCACTGCAGTGCCGCTCGTGATCGCCACCAATCCTCTGGTCGCTGCGTTCCCTGCGCCCCGGCAAGTCGTCAGCCTTGGCTCTACCCTTACGCTCGCCGCCTCTGTCACCGGCGCCACGAGCTACCAATGGAAGCGCAACGGATTTCCCATCGCCGGCGCTACCTCGGCGACCTACACCGCTGCCAACGCCACGCCCGCGCGCGACAACGGCTGGTATCAGCTCGTCGCGACGAACGCCGCCGGCTCCACCACGAGCCCCGTCATCTTCGTCAACGTCGCGGTGAACCCTTCGCAGGTCGCCGGCTGGGGCTATCCCTACACCGGGCAGACCGCGCTGCAAAGTTCGCTGGGCGCCGTGAGTGCGGTGGCCGTGGGCGGCTTCCACGCCATCGCGCTGAAGGGCGATGGCACCGTAGTAGGGTGGGGGAACAATCCCTACGGAGAAGCGGCGTCGCCCGTCGGCCTAAGCGACGTCGTGGCCATTGCGGCCGGGTATTACTACAGCCTTGCCCTCCGTTCAGACGGCACCGTGGTGGCATGGGGTAGCAATTCCGAAAATCAGTCGACACCTCCATTCGGATTGTCCGGTGTCGTCGCCATTGCTGCCGGGAGCTACCACGCGGTCGCGTTGAAAGCCGACGGCACCGTCGTTTCCTGGGGATGGAATTCCTACGGCCAGGCGACGATTCCCGCCGGCTTGAACAACGTCGCCGCGGTGAGTGCGGGCACGTCTCACAGCGTTGCGCTGAGAGCCGATGGCACCGTAGTGGGCTGGGGCAATAACGGTCAGGGCCAGATTAGCGGCGGCAGCGCGCTCACGGGGCTCGTCATGGTCGCGGCCGGCGGTTACCACAATGTGGCGTTGCGATCCGACGGCTTGGTCGTGGCCTGGGGCTCAAACACTTCCGGCACAGCCACGGTTCCGGGGGGCTTGACCGGCGCGATCGGCGTCTATGCCGGCAATTCCCACAGCGCCGTGCTGAAGGCGGACGGCACGGCCTTCGTGTGGGGCGACAACACCTACGGTCAGACCTCCCTTTCGCCGGGACTCGCCGGTGTGCAGAATCTCGTCGTGGGCGGTTCCGCCACGCTGGTGCTCCGTAACCCATCTGGCGATACGGCGCTGCCCGTGGTCTCGGTCCCTCCCGTCAGCCAGACCGCCTACCTCAGTGGCTCCGTGACCTTCTCCGTATCGCTCGCGGCGAATCCCGCTCCTGCGTCCTACCAATGGCGCAAGGGCGGTAATCCCATTTACGGCGCCAATAATTCCTCCCTCTCCATCTATGGACTGCAGCTTACCGACTCCGCCTCCTACGATGTCGTGGTGACCAACGGCCTCGGCTCCGTCACGTCGGCCGCTGCCACGCTGAGCGTCCTCACGCCACCGCTTCCCGTCATCACGTCGCAGCCCGCATCCGGAGTGCTCAACGTCGGTAACGTCGGCTCTTTCCGCGTCACCGCCACGAGTCCGGTCCCGCTAAGTTATCAGTGGCGCAAGAACGGTGTCGCGAACGGCAGGGCGGGGCCTGATTTGATTCTCGGCGCTGTCCAACTCTCCGACGCCGGCACCTATGATGTGATCGTCACCAGCAACGGCGGCTCCGTCACCTCCGCCCCCGCCACCCTTGTCGTGCATCCGTCCACGGCGCCCGCCTTCACCGTGCAACCGGTCGGCGGTGTGATCGAGGCAGGCAACGTCGCGCACTTCTTTGCCACCGTCACCGGCGCCGTCCCGCTGTCGTATCAATGGCGTAAAGACGGTGTGCCGGTGCCCGGCGCCAACACTCCGACCCTTGTCGTCGGCAACGCCCAACTCGCCGACGCCGGCACCTACGACCTTGTCGCGACCAACGGCCTCGGGTCCACCACCAGCGCCGGCGCCGTCCTGCTGTTCCCGTCGCTGCTCACCGTGCCGACCGTCTTGCAAGCGCCCGTCAACCAGTCCGCGCTCGTCGGCCTGCCCGCTTCGCTCTCCGTCACCGCGACCGGCGCCCCCGCGCCGACGTTCCAATGGCGTCGCAACGGTGTGCCGCTGCCCGGCGCGACCGCGTCGACCTACCAGGTGGGCGTCGTGCAGGAAGGCGACGCCGGCTCCTACGATGTCGTCGTCACCAATCTCAAGGGCAGCGTCGTTAGTAGCTCGGCGACGCTCACCGTGCAGGGTCGGCCCGTGATCTGGACCGCGCGCCTCGCCCTCGGCTCCGGCGATGCCGTCGGCACGTTCACGCTCGAAGGCTCTGCCCCGAAACGCCTCCTCGTGCGCGCCGTCGGCCCCACGCTCGGCACCTTTGGCGTCGCCGATCCCGTGGCTGATCCGAAATTGGAGATCTACAATACCGCCGGCCAACTCGTCGCCGCCAACGACGATTGGTCTGCCCACGCCGACCAACCGGGCCTGATCTCCGCGACCGCCGCCGCCGGCGCCTTCGCGCTCCCCGCCGGCAGCAAAGACGCCGTCGTTCTCCGCTCGTATGCGCCCGGCACCTACTTCGCGCGCACGAGCGCCGCCAGCGGCGCCGGCCGCATCATCCTCCTCGAACTCTACGACGCGGAACCCGCCTCGCTCAGCCGCGTGCCCTATACCGCCGTGCGCGGCTCGGCCGCACCCTCCGGCGGCGAGATTGTCGTCGGCGGAATTGGCGCGGATGGCACGAGCCAGCGCACCTATCTCCTCCGCGCCGCCGGTCCCGCGCTCGGCTCCGTCGGCACCTTGGCCAATCCCACCTTCACTATACTCCGCGACGGCGTGGCCCGCGCGGGCAACGACGATTGGCAAACCGGCGCCGATACCGCCGGTGTGGCCGCCGCCGCCGAGCGCGTCGGCGCGTTTGCGTTCGCCGAAGGCAGTCGCGACGCCGCGCTACTCGTCGCCGCCTACGTCCGCTCCGGCCACTACGTCGGCCAGATCGGCGGCGCCGGCGGCACCTCCGGCCTCGTGCTGGTCGAAGCGATCGAGGCCGACGCCGCGCGCCCCACCGCCTACGCGCCTGCGGTCGTATCGCCGCCAGCCTCACGCGTGAGCCCCGCCGGCACCAATGTCCTGCTCGAAGCCCGCGCCACCGGCACTGTCCCGGTCGTCTACCAATGGCGCAAAGACGGCCTCACGCTGAACGGTGCCACGCTCCGCTCGCTCGCTCTGCCTAACGTCGTCCCTGCCAACGCCGGTGTTTATACTGTCGTTGCCACCAACATCCACGGCACCGCCACCAGCCTCCCCGCCGTTCTCACCGTTGACACCACCGTCGTCGCGCCCACCGCCACCCAGAGCGTGGCGCCGCCCGGCGGCTACGTCGCCGGCAGCACCTTGCTCGTCAATTGCACGCTTACCTATCCTGGCACCGCCACCGGACTCGGCTGGACGGTTACGCTTCCCGCTGGCTGGAGCTACGCTGGCGGCGGTGGGGCGGAGGGCGACGTCAAGCCGTCCCTCGGCGCGACCGGCACCCTCGAGTGGTCATGGTCCACACCGCCGACGAGCCCCGTGAATTTCAGCTACACGCTCAACGTGCCTCCCGGCGAGACGTCCATCCGCAGCCTTGGCGCCACCGTCCTCGTGCGCAGCGCGACTGCGGTGCAAACGGTTACCGCGACACCCACGCCGCTCCTCCTGATCCCGCTCGTGGCGCTGCACAGCGCCGACACCAACCAGGATTTTGCGCTCAGCCTCTTCGAACTCACGCGCGTGATCGAACTCTACAACACGCGCCTCGGCACCACCCGCACCGGCTGTTACTCCGTCGCGACGACTGCCGGCAGTGAAGACGGCTTCGTGGTCGACTCCGCGCGCGCCGGCAGCGTCGTCGTCAGCCTCAGCCGCTACCACTCCGCCGATGCGAACAAAGACGGCAAATTCAGCCTCACCGAACTCACCCGCGTCATCGAACTCTTCAACACCCGCGCCGGCACCTCGCGCACCGGCGCCTACCACGTCCAAACCGGCACCGAAGACGGCTTCGCCCCGGGGCCGTGATCTCAACGGCGCCGTTGGCATGTGCGGCGTTCCTCAGTTCTATGTCTCGTGGCCTCAGCCTGCTGGCGCCGTGCTCACGGGAGTTCGCAAGATTAACTGGCTTGTGAGTTGTGGTGATGGCGTGTCTCCGCCGAGCGAATAGCTGCAGTGCGTGGTGCGAAGCTGATTGCTCCGCCCTCGGTCGCATCCACGCTGGCGCCCTCGATTTGTCTGCCTTGCCCCATCCCCGATGAAACTCCTTTTGATGGTCCGCTGCGCATTGCTCGTCGTAGTCACGCTCCTTGTTTGTCGTCCGCTCCTTGCGCAGCGCGCTTTGGGACTCGCCGTCACTGGTAATCAACTTGCCGGTGACGGTGCCGTGCGCGTCGCCCTCACGAGCTTGGGCAACGAGAACCGCGTTACGTTTTCGATTTCCTACCAGCCGGCGGTGCTGCGCTTCGACAGCGCCGTCCTCGGAACCTCGGTGGGCAGCGGCGGCACGATTAACGTCAACCGCACGCAAACCTCTGCCGGCCGCGTCGGCGTGGATCTCGCCTTGCCCGCCGGCGCCGTTTTCTCCGCAGGCGACCATCAAGTCGTGGTCTTGAATTTCTCTGTCGTCGCCACCTCCACCACCAACACCACGTTGGGCTTTTCCGATTCGCCGACGGACGCCTTTGTTTACACCGTCGGCGCAAACACCAGTGGCACGAACTTCGCGGTCCTTACCGTCGCCGCGGTGCCGACGGCCGGCGCGGCGACTCCAACAATTTCCGCCGAGCCGGCCGGTCTCACGGTGACCAGTGGCACGACCGCTACGTTCACCGTCGCTGCCACCGGCCCGGGGGCGCTCGCCTACCAGTGGCGTCGTCACGGCTTCCCCATCGCCGGGGCCACCGGCGCGAGCTTGACGCTCGCGGCCGCCACCCGTGCTGACGCCGATCATTACGATGTCGTCGTCTCCAATGCCAACGGCTCCGCCACCTCCGCCCAGGCCCGTCTCAGCGTCGCCCCTACGAGCTATCCGGGCTTCGTCGCGCCCGATCCGGCGTGGGTGCTCCAGCCCGAGAACGACAGCGGCACGATCAGCGCCATGCTGCCGCTCGCCGACGGGCGTTGTTACGTCTCGGGCGCGTTCCTGCGCGCCGGCGGTCTGCGGCGAACAAGCGTCCTGCGAATCCTCGCCGATGGCTCGGTCGACCCCGCGTTTGTCCCGCCTGAGATCGACAACACCGTGTCGGAACTCGCCGTGCAACCCGACGGCAAGCTCGTCCTCGCCGGTGCATTCTCGCGTGTCGGAGGCGTCGTGCGCAACCGGCTCGCCCGGCTCCATCCCGACGGCTCGGTCGATGAGGCCTTCAACTTCGGTGGCTCCGGCCCCAGTTCGACGCCGACGGCCCTGCTCGTGCAGCCGGACGGCAAGCTCGTGCTCGGCGGTCCATCTGCGACTTACAACGGCGTCAGTTCGCCCGCGCTCTTCCGCCTCCATCCCGATGGCAGACGCGATACCACGTTCGGCCTCAGTCTCTCGGGCGTGAATGCCGTCGCGCTGCAGGCCGACGGGAAACTCTTGGTTGGCGGGAGTTTTTCTTACACCTCCGCCGGTTTCGTTTACAGCCGTTTGCTCCGGCTAAACGTTGACGGCACCGTCGATCCCACGCTCGTGATCGGGGCCGAACTCGGCGGCACAGTGAGCGCGCTCACTCTTCAGCCGAACGGCAAAATTCTCGTCTCCGGCGCCTTCGCCGTCACGCGGCTCAATGCCGACGGCACCCGCGACACCAAGTTCTCCGCCAACCCCTTCTCGAGCGGCTCTGTCTCCAGCCTCGCTGTAGCGGCCGACGGAAAAATCGTCGCCGCCGGACCCATCTCCGGCACCACTCTCTCGGCCCTCCTCGCTCGTCTGAACCCTGACGGCTCCTCCGATCCGACTTTTGTCGCGCCGCCTATCGCCGCCGTGGTCAACGCCGTAGCGGTGCAGTCCGACGGTCGCGTGCTCGTCGGGGGCTCCTTCGCCACCGTCGGCGGCGTCACTCGCTACGGCTTCGCCCGCCTCCACGCCGATGGCTCGCTCGACACGGCCTATTTCCTCGCGCTCCGCGGGAGCGCCTCGATCGGAGCCCTGGCTGCGTTGCCCGGTGGAAAATTTCTCGTCGCGCGCTCGTTCGACTATCTGCGCGGTGCCGCCGTCTCGTCGTGTCTCGTGCGGTGCCTCGCGGATGGCACAGTCGATCCCACCTTTAACCCCGGTGGCACCGGCACCGATGCCATCATCAACGCTCTCGTGCGTCAGCCCGACGGAAAAATTCTCATCACCGGCAGCTTCACCAGTTACAACGGCACCCCCGTCGGCCGCATTGCCCGGTTGCATGCCGATGGCACACTCGACACCGCGTTCAACGCCGGCGGCGCCGGCCTCGATCAGCCCGGCGCCGCGCTCGCCCTGTTGCCGGGCGGACGTATCGTCGTTTCGGGGACGTTCACCGCCGTCAACGGCGTCGCCCGCAATGCTCCCGTCGCCCGCCTCCTCCCCGACGGCTCCGTCGATGCCACCTTCGCGACTCCGGCGATTTCGGGCGGTGCGGTGGAGACGATGCTCGTGCAACCCGACGGCCGTATTCTCCTCGGTGGCGCATTCACCACCGTCAACGGCACGGGCTTCGGGCGGCTCACGCGCCTCCTATCCGATGGTGCCCTCGACGCAACGTTTGGCACCAGCCCCGCGCCGGGGCCCAACGGCACAGTCTACGCGCTCGCGCTCGAGCCGGCGGGCACGATTTTGATCGGCGGCACGTTCACCCAATACGTCACTGCCGCCCGTCCCTACTTGGCGCGCCTGGGCCCCGACGGTGCCTTGGTCGCCGATTTCAATCCCAGTTTCGCAACCGGCGGCGGTGTCTACAGCCTCCTCGTGCAGGAAGACGGCAAGGTGATCGCGCGCGGCACGTTTACGGCGGCTGGGGGAGCCACGACCGGCGCCGCGTTCCTCGCGCGTTTCCATGCCAACGGCACCCACGATGCGACCTTTGCCGCCGGCGGCATCGCCTCCTCCGGCATCAGTCGCACCGGCATGCTCATGCGCGACGATGGCCAACTCTTCATCCCCGCCGGCACGAGCGTTGGTCTCCAAGTCACTCGGCCCGCTGCAGCTCCGACTGTCGTCACGGCGCCGGTCAACCAATCCGCCACGATGGGCGGCACGGCGACGTTTTCCGTCGCCGCCACCAGCCAAGCGCCCGCCACCTACCAGTGGCTTTTCAACGACGTCTCGATCCCTGGCGCGAATGCCTCCACGCTCACGCTGACCAACCTCACGACCGCCGCCGCCGGCAACTACCGTGTCGTCGTCGCCAGCGAACTCGGCTCGGTGACGTCGACCGCCGCCACGCTGACGGTGCCCACCGCGGGCGGCCTGTTCATCTCCACCTTTGCCGGCACGGCGGGGCTGAGTGGCACGGTGGATGGCGTCGGCGCCGCCGCGCGCTTCACCCGTCCCTACGCACTCGCGGTGGATGGTGCCGGCCAGTGCTACGTGGCGGATCGCGAGGCGCACGTCATTCGCAAGATTAGCCCGCTCGGCGTTGCCACGACTTTGGCCGGCTTGGCCTTCTCGGCGGGCAGCGTCGACGGCACCGGCTCGGACGCCCGGTTCAACTCCCCGTCCGGCGTCGCCGTCGATGCGACCGGTCATGTTTATGTTGTCGATACCAACAACCACACCGTCCGCCGGATCACCCCCGCTGGTGTTGTTACCACCATTGCCGGCGTGGCCGGTTCACGAGGCTCGGCCGACGGTCGCGGCGCGGCAGCCCGTTTCAATACCCCGTGGGGTCTGGCGCTCGATAGTCTGGGCACGCTCTACGTGGCAGATACCTCGAACGCCACCATCCGCCGTATCGCCGTGGATGGTGTCGTTTCCACGCCGGCGGGTTTGGCGGGTGCCTTCGGCGCCACCGACGGCATTGGCTCGGTCGCGCGTTTTTACGCGCCGGTCGCCCTCGCCGTGGATCAAGCGGGCAACGTTTACGTTGCCGACGCCATCGGCAGCACGGTCCGCAAACTATCGTCGGGAAACGTGGTGACGACTTACGCCGGCACCGCCACGGTGCCCGGCTCGGCCGATGGCCCGGCCCTGACCGTGGCCCGCTTCGAACAGCCCAGCGGCCTCGCCGTCGACCGCAGCGGCGCCGTCTACGTCGCCGATTTTATCAACCAGACGATTCGGCGCATCTCTGTGGCAGGTGTCGTGAGCACGTTTGCCGGCCAGGCTGGCGCGCCGGGTTCGACCGATGGCTCCGCCGTCGCCGCCCGTTTCTACCAGCCCACCGGGGTCGCCCTCGACGCTGCCGAAAATCTCTACATCGCCGACGCACAGAACCGAACCATCCGTCGCACCACTGCGAATACCGCTGCCGCTTTCGTGAGCGCACCGGTCAATGCAGCCGTGCCCCTCGGCGGCACCGCGCAATTCTCCGTCATCGCCGGCGGCGTCCCCGCTACGTTCACCTTCCAGTGGTATCGCTCCGCCGGCGGCACCGGTGCCTTTCTGCCACTCACCGATGGCGGCGTCTACTCCGGTGCCACGACTGCCCGGCTCACCGTCGCCGACGCCACGCTCGGCATGAGCGGCGATGGGTTTCAGGTCGTCGTCAACAACGGTATCGGTTCTCCGGTGACGTCGTCCGCGGCGTGGTTGGTCGTGCAGCTGGCGCCCGCCTTTACGAGTGCGGCCCACGCGGATTTCAGTCTGAACAACGCCGGATCGTTCACCTTCCAAGCCACCGGGTCACCGGCTCCCACCTTTTCAGTGGTGAGTGGTGTGTTCCCGCCTTGGGCGTCGCTGAACTCCACGACCGGCGTCCTCGCCGGCACGCCCACGACGACGCTGGGCTCACCATTCACCTTTGGTATCCAAGCTAGAAATGGCGTTAGCCCCGATGTTGCCCAAACCTTCACGCTCACCGTCCTTGAGCCGCCTCTGATCGACTCGCCCCCGAATTCGCAAGCGATTGCCGTCGGCCAGCCCGTTACGTTTACCGTCGTCGCCCACGGATCGCCCGCGCCGACCTACCAGTGGCGTCGCAACTCCGTGCCGCTTTCCGGCGCGACGAGCGCTAGCTTCTCCATTGCGGCGGTGACCCTGTCCGATGCTGGCAACTACGATGTCGTCGTCAGCAATTCCGCCGGTAACGCCACGTCGACCGCCTCCGTGCTCACGGTCATCGCGCCGGTTCCGCCCACGATCACGGGACAACCCATCGGCGCCGTGATCAATGTCGGTAATGTCGCAGCGTTTTCCGTGAGTGCCACGGGCACCGCTCCGCTCACTTATCAATGGCACCGAAACGGCGACCCGATTGCCGGCGCCACCGGACCTTCTCTCAACCTCGGTCCCGCCCAGCTCGTGCACGCTGGCGCCTATACCGTCGTCGTCACCAATGCCATAGGCTCCGTCACCAGCGCGGTCGCCACCCTCGCGTTCACCCCGCTCGCGATTCTCCGCCAACCGCTGGCCACCAACGTCGCGCCGGGCAGCGCCGTGACGCTCACTGTTTCCGCGAGCGGCGCCGCCTTCCTCGCTTATCAGTGGCGCCGAGACGGTGTCGCCATCGCCGGTGCCACCGCGAGCACCTACACGCTGCCGTCGGCACAGTTTGCCGATGCCGGCACCTACGACGTCTTGGTCATGAATGCGCAGGGCACCCTCACGAGCGCGCCCGCCGCGCTCACGTTGGCCGGCCGCTCACTCGCTTTTACCGCGCGCCTCGCGATCAAGCCGGAAGGCGCCTTCGCGTTTTTCACCGTCGAAGGGCCCGCGCCGAAACAGCTTCTGCTCCGTGCCGTCGGCCCCGGACTCACCGCCCTTGGTGTCGCCGGCGCGATGCCCGACCCCTTGCTCGAAGTTTTCGACTCCGCCGGCGGGCTCGTCGTGAAAAACGATAATTGGTATGACGCCCCCCGCGCCACCACCATCGCCAACACCGCCTTTGCCGTCGGCGCCATCGCCCTCGGCTCCCGCGACAAGGACGCTGCGATTCTCCAAACCTTCTCCCCCGGCACCCACACCGTGCGCGTCACCAGTGTGAACGCGGACGGCGGTGTCGCGCTCCTCGAACTCTACGATACCGACTTCGCGCCCGCCGCCTCGTCGCTGCCCTACGTTGCCATCCGCGGTCATTTGGCGCCCGGCAACGAAGTCCTCATCGGCGGACTCGCCTCCGCCGAGCGTTCACTACGCAGCTTCCTCCTCCGTGCCATCGGCCCCACGCTCGGCGGACCGGGTGCGTTCCCGAATCCTTCGTTCAACGTGCTGCGCGGCTCGTCGTCCGTCGGCACCAACGACGATTGGGACTCCCTTCCCGCCGAGGCCGCCGCGGTCACCGCTGCCACGGCTCGCGTCTCCGCGTTTCCCCTACCGCCCCGCAGTGCCGACGCCGCCCTCGTGCTCACGGGCAACGTCCACGCTGGTCCCCACACGGTCCAAGTCGGCGGTTCTCCCGGCGTCGGCGGCCTCGTGCTCCTGGAATTGCACGATCTCGCCGAATCGCGCCCGACTCGTTTCCC
Organism: Opitutus sp. GAS368; assembly: GCA_943372705.1. Taxonomy (GTDB): domain Bacteria; phylum Verrucomicrobiota; class Verrucomicrobiia; order Opitutales; family Opitutaceae; genus GAS368. The sequence goes on from CALRZR010000006.1 coordinate 19,797, forward strand.
GCCCGCCCTCGTTTCTCCGCCGCGCGCGCAGACCGTGGCCATGGGCTCTCCGCTCACCCTGAACGTGCTGGCCCACGCCACTGCCCCGCTGAGCTACCAGTGGCGCCATAACAACGTGCTCCTCGCCGGCGAAACTGCGGCGACCCTTACGCGCCCCACCGCGCAGCTGGCCGACGGCGGTAGCTACACCGTGACCGCCACCAACGCACACGGCACCGCGACCAGTTACCCCGCCGGCATCTCGCTCACTCCTCCCGTCGGCTCCGAGCTCGCCACGCACAGTGTGGCCGGCGGCAGCTACCTCCCCGGCTCCACCGTCACCGTTACCCAGACACTCACGTATTTCGACACGGCCACGGCGATCGGGTGGTCGCTCGACTTGCCTCCCGGCTGGACTTATCTCTCTCAGACCGGGACGGTGGCGGACATCAGGCCATCGGCCGGCACTACCGGCACGTTAGATATGGCTTGGACGAGTCCACCGCCGAGCCCGTTCACCTTCACTTGCACCTTGGCCGTTCCGGCCGCGCACACCGGACCCAAAGCACTGTCCGGACTCGCGGTCGTGCGTTCTGAGGGCTTTCCCCCCCGGAGCCTCCCGGCCACTCCGAACGCGCTGATCCTCATCCGCGAGTCGCCCGCGCACACCGCCGATACCGACGCCGACTTCCGCCTCAGTCTCTTCGAACTCACGCGCGTAATCGAACTCTACAACACGCGTATCGGCACCACCCGCACAGGCTGCTACGCGGTCGCGACGACGCTCGGCAGCGAAGACGGCTACTCCGCCGACGCGCTCCGCGCCGGCAGCACCATCGGCGCCCTCACGCGCTACCACGCCGCCGACACTAATCGCGACGCGCGCCTGTCCCTCACCGAACTCACGCGCGTCATCGAACTCTTCAACACCCGCAGCGGCACGACGCGCACCGGCGCGTATCACGCCGCCACGTCACCCACTGCCACCGAAGACGGCTTCGCCCCCGGGCCGTGAACGCGCCACGCATGGGGGGCTGAGCTAAAGCGATTTTGCTCCGGTTTGCTTTCCCGTTTGCCCTTTTCATACGGCTGTTTGGCATGGGACGCACGCGCGACTCAGCCATGAAAATCCCCGGCATTTCTCGGCTCGTTTCGTTAGCTCTCAGTGTGTTCGCGGCCTCGTGCGTGATCGTTCGGTTGTCCGCTGCGACGGTCGTGCTGGCACCTGTGAAGGATAATACGATCTACAGTCCCGGCACGCCCGCACTGAGCAATGGGATCGGCGACTCGCTCTTCGCGGGTCGGACCGGCCAAGGCCGCACGGTGCGCACGCTCGTCGCCTTCTCGCTTGCCGGCCGCATTCCTGCGGGCGCCAAGGTTGATTCGGTCGCGCTCACCCTGCGCGTGAATACTCCCCATAGCGCCAATGCGCAGACCGTGGCCGTGCACCGCCTGCTCGCGGATTGGGGTGAGGGCCTCTCCGCGGCTCCACGCGGGGAGGGTGGGGGCGCCGCCGCCACCACGGGCGACACCACCTGGCTCGCGCGTTTCTTCAACACGTCCGCTTGGACGACCGCGGGCGGCGATTTCGCGCCGACCGCTAGCTCCACGCAACTCGCCACGGGCAGTGGCGTCGATGTCGTCTGGTCCACGCCAGCTCTCGCGGCCGATGTGCAGGCTTGGCTGGACCAGCCGGCGTCGGATTTCGGTTGGATTCTGATCGCGCAAAACGAGGCCACGGCCGCGGTGCGTTTCTCGTCGCGTGAGGGCGCGCCGATCCCGTCCTTGGTCGTCAACTACACGGAACCGCCCGCCGGCGTTGCGCCCGCGATCACGACGCAGCCGCTGAATCAGACGGTCCCGGCCGGGGCGACCGTGCGGTTCTCCGTCGTGGCCACCGGCCAGCCCGCTCCGATCTACCAATGGCGTCGAGCCGGCTTCGTTCTCGAGGGTGCGACGAATGCCGAACTCACGCTCTCCAATGTGCAGGCGGCCGCCGCGGGTGCCTACGATGTCGTGGTGAGCAACTCCGCCGGCAGTGTGACGAGCACGGCGGCGGCGCTCGTTCTGCAAACCGTCGTGGGCTGGGGCGACAACTCCGGCGGCGCGCTCGACATTCCGCCGGCCGCGGCCGGCGCGATCGACGTCGTGGCCGCGACCGCGCACTCGTTGGCCCTGCTGCCCGACGGCACGGTCGTCCGTTGGGGTCTGCCGTCCTCGGGCAGCGGTCCCGTGGTCGCGGCGCCGGCGACTCTGACCGGCATCGTCAGATTGAGTTCGCGCGTAAATCATGTGCTCGCCCTCCGGGCCGACGGCACCGTGCTCGCGTGGGGTAAAAACAATTACGCGCAGTGCGACGTGCCGGCCGGGCTCAGCGATGTTGTGGCGGTTGCCGCTGGCGACGAGCACAGCTTCGCGCTTAAGGCCGATGGCTCCGTGGTGCATTGGGGGCGGAGCGAGCTTTCCGGTCTGGCGCTGGTGCCGCCGGCCGGTTTGACGGGTGTGGTCCGGCTCACGTCCGGGGCGTTTCACGGCGTAGGGCAAAAGGCCGACGGCACGTTGACCCTGTGGGGCTGGACCGGGGCCCCGCCAGTGCCGGAGGTGGTGCAAGTGCCCGCGGGCGTGACGGCCGTCGCGCAATTTGCAGCTGGCTACAATTCCAACGTCGTCCGTCTCGCCGATGGCGCAGTCGCGGCCTGGGGCCTCAACGATGGCGGGCAAGCCGATGTGCCCGCCGGCCTGACCGGCGTGAGCGAAGTCGTCTCGGGCGATCGCAACGCCGTCGCACTGAAGACGGACGGCACTGTCGTGCAGTGGGGCAGTTTTTTCTCCGGCACTCCGCCGGCGTTTTCTTCGGCTGCGCCGCCGGCGGGATTGGTTGGGGTGAAAAAAATCTCTTCATCGAATTCGCACACGCTCGCTGTCATCGACCCGCAGTTTTACTCCGTCGCGCCGGTGCAGCTCACGGCGACGGTCGGCCAGTTGATCATGAGCCGCTACGGCGGAGGCACGATCGACCGGAGCATCCTCATCGGCCGAATGCCTCCGGGTATGGTCGACGACGGGATTTTTTACCGCGGTGTGCCGACGGCGCCGGGTGTCTACAACGTCTTGCTGCGGGCCCGCGAATCGCGTCCGGGCGGCGGATCGTCGCTGGCGTTTGTCCCGGGCACGTTCGTTGTGAATCCCGCCGTCTTGCCGGTGATTTCGGTTCAGCCGGTCAGCCAGACCGTCAGTAGCGGTCAGAATGTTTCGCTGGGAATTTTTCTGAGCCGCGAAGAGGTCCTGACGTTCCAGTGGCGGAAAGACGGCACGCCCGTCGCGGGGGCCACGGGTAAAATTCTCACGCTCACGGGGGTCGAGGTGGCGTCGGCCGGTTCCTACGATGTCGTCGTGACCAACTCGGCCGGCAGCGTGACGTCTGCCGCCGCCACCATAGCTGTTCTCGCGCGCCACTCCGCCGACGTCTCGCCCGCCGACGGCACGATCAACCTCGCCGAGCTCACGCGGGTGATCGCGCTCTACAACACCCGGCAAGGCACGGTGCGCACGAGCCGTTATCAAATTCAGGACGGCACCGAAGATGGCTTCGCTCCCGATGTAATCAGCCCCGGCCACGCCACCATCACGCTCGCGCGCTATCATTCTGCTGACTCAAACCGCGACGGACGCCTCTCCCTCACCGAACTCACCCGCGTCATCGAACTCTTCAACACCCGCAGCGGCTCCACCCGCACGGGTGCGTATCACAACGCGACCTCACCCACTGCCACCGAAGACGGCTTCGCCCCCGGACCGTGAACCGCCCAAGCCCGTGAAAACTCCCGCGCTCATCGCCTTCGTCATTTCGCTGCTGGTCTCTGCGACATTTGCGCAGCCTCTGGCCTATACGGTCACGACTTTGGCGGGGTCTCCGGGAAATCGCGGCTCGGTCGACGGTGAAGGCGGGAGTGCGCTGTTCCTGGGGCCCCGAGGAGTCGCGATCGATCCGTCGGGTAATGCCTTCGTGACCGATGGTCATGCCGTTTTGAAAATTACCCCGGCTGGCGCGGTGACCACTTTTGCGGGCTCACGCACCGAGTCTGGCTCCAACGACGGCACGTTTCTTGCAGCGCGGTTCAATTCGCCCGCCGGCGTAGCTTTCGACGCCGCCAGCTCCCTGCTCGTTGTCGATACTTTCAACCGCACTGTGCGTAAAATCAGTCCGAGCGGCCTGGTCACCACGTTCGTCGGCCGTGTTCCGAGCGCCGCGGTGGTCGACGGCGTGGGCTCCAACGCCGCGTTTTATTTGCCCGAAGGTGTGGCGGTTGCTCCGAACGGTCTGATCTATGTCACCGACACCTCCGCTCACGTGTTGCGCCGCATTACCCCCGAGGGCGTGGTCAGCACCATCGCTGGCGGTCGCTACGTGCTTGGATACGCCGATGGGCCGGGCGAGGTGGCTCGCTTCAACAATCCCCACGGAATCGCGGTGGATCAGGCGGGGAACGTCTTCATCGCCGATTACGGCAACCATGTCATTCGCAAGATCGGCCCCGCCGGCACCGTTTCGACCTTTGCCGGTTTGGCCGGCGCCCCCTCCTTTGCTGATGGGCTTGGCGCCGCCGCCCGCCTTTATTCGCCCTATGGCTTGGCCATAGATGCGGGCGGGATGATCTTTGTCGGCGATAGCAATGCGAAGTCGCTGCGCCGTATTTCTCCGGCGGCGGTGGTGGCCACGTTGGCCGGCGCCTATCCGCGCAACGGGAGTTCGGATGGCACAGGTAGTCTCGCTAGTTTCTTTGCGCCGACGAACCTCTCGGTAGACACGGATGGCCGGGTCCTTGTGCTGGACACGAGTAACTACACCGTGCGTGCCGCGGTTCCCTCGGTCGGCGTCGTGCCACCGCTCATCACCGCCACCCTCGCCAATCGCACGGTCCCAGCCGGCGCGACTACGACCTTCTCGTTGCCGACGATCGGCACCGGTCCTCTCACCTATCGCTGGCGGAGAAGTGGCGCCGATGTCGCCGATGTGGCCGGTCGTATCTCCGGCGCGGCGACCCCTTCACTGGTCATTCGAGATACGCAGACCGCGGATGCGGGGATCTACTCGCTTACTGTCAGCGGCCCCGGAGGGTCCACCAGTTCGACGATCTCTACCCTCACGGTGGGCACTGCGAACGACACTCGCCTCGCAATCGTTCCGCTCAGCCGCACGGTGACTGCGGGGGCGACCGTTTCGTGGACGGCTACGCCTGCTTCCGCCGGTTCCTACACCTATCGCTGGCGGCGCAACGGCCAGACGATTTACAACGCGAACTCCGCCACTCTCACGCTCCCCGCTGTAGCGGTGACTGATGCCGGCGCCTACGAAGTCAGTGCGACGCGTTCGACCGGCACATTGACGGCAGTCGTGCGGTTGGCGGTCGTGCCTGCTGCCGGAGCGGTGGCGGCCTGGGGTGGTGCGAAGGCCGACCTGCATAATCGGGTGCCTCTCGATCTCGTCGATGCGGTGGGTGTGGCCGCCGGCGATCTCCACAGCCTCGCGCTGCGAGCCGATGGCACGGTCGTGGGTTGGGGGAGTAATTTGATGGGACAACTTACGTTGCCGCCGGGCTTGTCCGGTGTGGTCGCGCTCGCTGCCGGCGGCGAACACAGTGCCGCACTGCGCGCGGATGGGAGTGTCGCTGTTTGGGGACGCGGGACCGAAGGGCAGACTGCGGTGCCCGCAGTGGCCACCGAAGTCGTCGCCCTCGCCAGCGGGGCCCGCCATCTCCTCGCGTTACGCAGCGACGGCACGGTCACGGCTTGGGGCGACAATACCCACGGCCAGTGCGCGGTGCCCGCGAATCTTTCGGCGGTGATCGCAGTCTCCGCCGGTCGCGACCACAGTCTCGCGGTGAAAACCGACGGGAGTGTCGTCGCTTGGGGCCGCAACGATCTCGGCCAGGCCACTCCGGCCGCTCTCCTTACGTCCGTATCCGCCGCTGCCGGCGGTGCCGCCCACCACCTCGCGCTCAGGCTGGATGGCACGCTGGTCGGTTGGGGCCTGAATGCCGACGGCCAAGCCGCGCCGCCGGCGAATTTCACCAGCGGTATCGCACTCTCCTCCGGAGCCAACCACGCGGTCGCCCTCCGCGCCGACCGCAACCTCTTCACGTGGGGCCGCACGTCGACCGGACCCGCAACCGTGCCGGCCGGTCTCTACGATGCTTACGCGATTGCCGCCGGTGAATCTCATTCTCTTGCCGTTGTGCCACCAGTCATCGCGGCGCCGACGTGGCAAGGCACCGTTTCCGCGACATTCGGAGTGACGGTTCCGACGACCTTTACACTGTCGGCCACCGGTTCGCCCGCACCGACGTTTCACGTCGTCGGCGGAAACTTCCCTTCGTGGGCCACGCTGAATCCCATTTCAGGGGTAATCGCGGGCACTGCTCCGGACCGCACGGGGTCCCCGTTCGTTTTCAATGTGGTGGCCGGCAACGGGGCCGATTCGCACGTGACCCGGCAGGTCACGCTCGCCGTGGATTACACGATTCCTGTGTTCGTGGCTGAGCCGTCTCCCCGGCAGGTGGTGAACCTCGGCCAAACTCTCGTGATCAACGGCTCGGCCCATGCCGCCACCTCGTATGTGTGGACACGAAATGGTCGCACGATTCCGGGGGCCGTTTTACCCGAGCTCACGCTCTCCGGCGCCCATCCGGTGCGCGATGCCGGATGGTATCGCGTGACCGCTGCGAACTCCGCCGGCTCCGTCATGAGTCGCGTGATCTTCGTCAACGTGGCCGTGCCGAATGCCGAGATCGTCGGTTGGGGCGATGGGGGCAACGGCCGCCTTCCGGCGCCGAGTGGTCTCGGCGCGATTAGCGCCATCGCCACGAGTTACGTTTCCGACGATGCGTTGGCGCTGCGTGCCGACGGCACCGTCGTGGGGTGGGGCAGCAGCCAAAACGGGCCGAAGGGTCAGGTGCCGGTGGGCCTCCGCAACGTCGTCGCGATTACGAGCGCCGCTCACACCAATTATGCCCTCCGGGCCGATGGCACGGTCGTGGCGTGGGGGCTCGATCCCTACGTTCCTCCTGAATTGAAAGACGTTGTCGCGCTCGGCGAACGGGTGGTGCTTCATTCGGATGGCCGGGTGAGTGAGTGGTTGGCCTACGGCAGCGGCACGCGGTTTCCACCAACTGCGCTGCAAGGTTTGACTGTGGAAATTTCCGTCTGCGCAAACCTCCGCCTCGCGAGAACCCGCGATGGCACTGTTTACCAGTGGTCGGCCTCCTCGTCGTTTAGCGGCGACCCCGTTCTTGGGACGCTCTTTGGCACGGTCGCACTCGCCGCCGGACAGGAACACGCCTTGGGGCTCATGCCCAACGGGTCCGTCGTCGCCGCAGGGGGGCGCAATATCTTCGGCGAAGGTGTTGTGCCCGCTGGTATCTCGGGAGCTGTGACGATCGCTTGCGGTCCTTACCGCAATATCGTGCTCAAGTCCGACGGAACCGTGGTCGCGTGGGGCAACAACTGGGCTGGCTCGGCCGTCGTGCCAACGGGCCTTGCCGATGTTGTGGCGATCGCGGCCAACGAAAAACTCACGCTCGCCCTTCGCTCGGCGGCGGGTTCCTCGGCTCCTGTTTTTTCCAGCCCGGCCCGCGCCGTTTTCGGTGCAGGGGGAGCCGGCGCGTTTCAAGTGCGCGCATCCGGGTTTCCCTCGCCGGTCCTATCGCTTTCCTCGGGGGGCCTGCCGGCCTGGGCCCGGTTCGAAGCTTCCACCGGCATGCTCACCGGCTCTCCGCCGTCGAATGCTGTAGGTGTCACTACGCTGACATTTTCCGCGCAGAACGGGACCGCCTCCGTCACTCAAACTGTTTCCTTGGTCGTGCAACCCCGCCACTCCGCAGACTATTCCCCCGCCGACGGCACACTCAATCTCGCCGAACTCACGCGCGTGATTGAGCTCTACAACACCTCCATCGGCACCGTGCGCACCGGCCGCTACGTCGTTTCCGCGAGTTCGGTCGACGGCTACGCGCCCGATCCTGGTGTAACCGCCGGTTCGATACCGACCACCCCGCACACCGCCGACCTCAACCGCGATGGCCGCCTCTCCCTCACCGAACTCACGCGCGTGATCGAACTCTTCAACACGCGCGCCGGCACTACGCGCACCGGCGCGTATCACGCCGCGGCCTCACCTTCCGCCACCGAAGACGGCTTCGCCCCTGGGCCGTGAAAATCCCTCGAGCGCGCTGTGATGTAAGCGTCGCCGTGAGTGCCACGTAGCGAAGGGACGACGCGGGGATAAAGTGGGGACCTGGGAACTACAGTAGGCACGGAGTTGGTCGATGCGCGGGAGAAACGCGGCCGAGATGGGCGGCGGTTCGTGGTGGCGGAGCGGCGACGGGAGTTGCTGGCGGCGTTTCGTGCGAGCGGGTTGACGCGGCGTGCATTTGCGTGGCAGGAGGGCATCCGCTACACGACGTGCTGCGCGTAGGTGAGTAGTGCCCGTCAAGTTCAGCAAAAGTGGATCGATGGTTTGATGGCCTGGTGAGGAAAAGAGATTTTTGGGCGGGGATGCGGGGGAAGGGGCGGAGCGTCGCACAGTGGAGGTGCGGCTGCCGGACGGCACGACCCTGCGCGGCGAGCGGGTCGAGGAATTGGCCGCGCTGGTGCGGGCATTGCGGAGTCTGGCGGCGATTAGCAGGAACCAGCGCCGACCGCATTTTGCCTCGGTATTTTTTCTGCACGATAAAACGGACAAATAGCGTCCACAGATTGTAGACCATGAGGAGGAGGCGGGCGGCGAGTTCGGTGGTCGCCCGCGACTTGGCGCAAAACCCACTGAAGCCCCGCTGATTCTTGAGTTCATCGAACACGTTTTCGGTGTCGGCACGCTGTCGGTAGAGTTCCTGGATCTGCCAGCCGTTTACTTCCTCGGGCAGATTGGTGACATAGATCGAAAACTCATGTTTGTGCTGGTCCCAAAAGTCCGCGCGGTCCGCGGCCGGCACCGCGCCTTGCAGCGTCCTCGCAAAGATCACCCGACGAGTGCTTGTCCAGCCTTTGAGTTGGAGCCGCGCTTCGGCGATCTGACTGACAGGCAACGAGGGTTGCCGGTCCCTGCCAGTCGCTTTCCTTGAGGCGATGCAAAGCCGAGCGGACGAGCGTGGTCAGTTTCAGTTTGAGGAGGAACTTGGGCCGAGCGGGCGCCGCCTTGTGCCAGGCCATGATGGCATCGTGACCGAAGCCCAGGTCGCCGCGGTTGAGGGCGACCTTCCGCTCCCCGAGCCACCGCTCGGCGTCCGCCATCGCCTCCTCCCACTGGGTCCCGCTCACTGTGTTTCTCGCTTCTCGCCTATGCGGTCCCCGGCCGGCCGTTTACAGCGCAACGAGCCAAAGCGCGGGCCGAGCCCGAGGGGCTCGCACGGACGACCGCCAGCCTGAAGCGCCTCGCCCTGTGGGCGCGGCAACGCGTGCTGCCCAAGTCGACCCTCGGGAAAGCCTGCGACTACCTCCTCGGCCAATGGTCGCCACTCAGCGCCCATCTGCAGCACGGTGAAAGCCGGCTCGACAATAATCTCGTCGAAAACGCGATCCGCCCCTCCTGCATGGGCTAGAAGAACTGGTTGTTCATCTGGCACCCCGACGCCGGCCAGCGCTCGGCCATCCTCTATTCCCTCATCGTCTCGTGCCAGCGCCACGGCAAGGACCCGCTGGCCTACCTGCAGGATTTCCTCACCCGGTTGCCGCGGATGACCTATCGCGACGACCTCCGCGCCCTCACCCCTCGGATGTGGCAACCGGCTACGTCGTAGTTCCAATCTCATTGGTTACCATTGCGACCTTCGCAATGCTTGTCATCAAGACCTCCCACGTAGGACCTCTCCCGGCCCCCAACCTGTCTCTTGCCAAGAGCTCCGCTCGATTCAGGACAACGAACGCCCCGTAAAATCTTCGGCGACTCCTCCCACGCCGAACATCTCCATCAGCTCCTTATATCAAAACCCAATTCGAATTGATCCTTGAATGCGCCCCTCTATGTTTGGGCGCCGTAGTATTTTTTGTAGCTCCGGTAATATCGATAGTTCGAGTAGTATTCAATGCGGCGGGGAGAAAGTCCGTTGAGCACAACACCCAAGACTTCGTTCTTTCCATTGCGAAGAGCTCGCATGTAGAGTCGAATATGTTTTCGGTATGCGCGATTGAACCGACATACGTAAATGACCTCGTCAATGCGCTCGGCGATCAATAGTGAATCCGTGACGGCGCCCAGCGGAGGGGAATCGACGATCACAAGGTCAAATTCGCGCTTAAGGCGCTCAAGCAATTGGCCAAAAATAGGGTTCTCAAGAAACTCAGTTGGACTTTTTGAACGCCCACCGGAACATAGTAAGGAAAGATTTTCTCCGATCTTAATAATCCCAAGACTGGGGTTCGTTGCCAAATCCCCCTCCAACGAGGCACCCGCTTCAAACCAAGGAATAAGCCCCGCGCTATTTTGCTGCTTGAAATGTCGATGCAACATGGGGCGACGAAGATCGCAATCGATAAGCAGAGTTCGTTTGCCGTGGCGAGCGAAGCTACCTGCAACGTTACATGAGATTAACGTTTTGCCTTCGCCGGGAATTGTGCTCGTAACAAGTATAGACTTGGGGAAATCTAGTTTCGAATGGATTTTTACCGAGCTATATACGCTTAGGAACGCCTCGACGCCGGGCGCTTGTTTATTTTCGAGGAGGAGAGAATATTTTTCTTCATCCTTCATGCTCGATAGATCCGGAATAATCCCGAGGAGATTGGCTCCAATAAACGACTCTACGTCCCACGCACTCTTGATTCGGTCATCAATAAAACTGAGGCCTACCGCTACCCCGAGGAATACCAACACGCCTATTCCGATTGCAGTCCGCGTGATCGCGGATTTGTTCGGCGAGATAGGTCCTCCCGGAACGGTTGCATCGTCAAGTGGTCTGAGGGGTATCTTGTCAAAATTCTTGGTCGTTCTGGTTTGGTTAAGGCGATCTAATACGGCTCGATAGTTATTTTTTGCGACATCGGCTTGGTCACGCAGGCTGCGATACTCAATACTCAAGTCACCCAGCTCCATATTCTTCTTCTCGTGGGTAGCATATTCTTCCTCATATGTCTTAACACTTTGACGGGCTTCTGCGAGGCGTGTCTTTAGATCTGCAATTGCAAGATCCATTGCCTTTTGGAGCTGATCCTCGGTGGTCGCGATGCGATTGCTCACGTCGATCATACGTGGATGTCGATCCAAGTATCGATCGGCCAATAAGAGCTGTTCCTGTTGGAAAGCACTAAGTTGATTTTTTAGGGTAGGCACGGAGCCGTGGCTCGCGATATAAGAAATTTCAAGCAAGTTGCGGTTGTTGGCCTTGAATGCTTCAACTTGTGCAAATTGATTTTCCACCTCACGCAGTCTGAGACGCTCCTGGATCAACGTTCCGCCGACCTTTTTCAGGGCTTCCCCGACAATATCTTTCGAGCTATCAAGTGAGATCAGATTTTTCTCCCTCATATAAAGCTGTAGCTTTTGCTCAGCTTCATCCGATTCTTTTTTAAGGCGGGCTGACTGATCTGTGAGGTATATAACCGCATCGCTGGTCTTGCCGCTCGCATTGTCGAGAAGGAATTCCATGAATTGGCGAACGTAGCGGTTGGCTATAAGGGTTGCCGCTTCAGCGTCTTCATGGGTTGATACGATACTGATGAGATAGCTGTTTCGCATCGCGTTTGGCACAACAGACGGGAGCTGAAGGCCTATCGATGCGGGTGCGATTCCAGGCGGTAGCCTTTTAATAGCGGCTCGCTGCAAAATTCGATGTTCGTCGGGAGTTAGTGACTCGATAACTTTTCGTCGTAAAACACCGCTATTGAGTTGCTGAATAGCAGTGTTCATGTCCATGTCGTTTCGGATCGCGGTGTCGACAACTGTTTGGGTCGACAACACTGTATCAGGTTTTTCGAACTGCATCGTCGCTACGGCCTGAAAAAGGGGAATTTCTCGCATTTTCCAATAGCCATAGCCCACCGATGCAAGTAGTGCCAATGGGAGTGCGATCCAGAGGCGTTCGCGCAAAATTATATAGTAATCGCGCAGCGTGCGGCGCTCAACGACTTCGTCGTCATTGTCCTTCGAGGGCGTCGGAGGGGGAGGAGATTTTGATGAAAGAGCTTCGGCCATCGGATCGCGCGTTATTGACAGTTAAATTATTTTTTCCGGCACGTAGATTAAGTCGCCCGGCTCAAGAGGAAATGCTCCATCGGCCGAGTTCTTAGATTCCCGACTGCGAATGACGGAGTCGATATCCTTTACGAATATTCTGGTGGTTCCGTCGGGATTTGTGCGACTGATTCGGACCTTTGAGCCGTTGGCAGTATCTTGAAAGCCGCCCGCACGCAATACGATATCCTTAAGCGTCAGTATTGTCTCCGGTGGAAGGGAGTATTTGCCTGGTTGTTTTATCATGCCCGAGATAGAAACTTCGCGGGGGGAATATTCCTCAATATTAATGGAAACTTGTGGGTTTCTTAGGATTCGCGCTTCCTTGTAGGCCGTTTCCACAGCAGTTTGCGCTTCAGCAACTGTCAATCCCGCGACATGGACATCTTGAATATGAGCAAGATTTATATTCCCAGCAGAATCGACCCGTTTGTTGGCTACGTTTAGTTCTGGCTCGCCAATTACCGCGATACTTAGCTTGTCTGCCGGAGAAATCCGGTAAGCAACTGTTTTGGGCTGCTCAGCAGACGGGGTAGGTTGTGGAGCGGAAGCTGCGGCGCCAATAGAGTTACCAAATCCAATCAGAATCATTAGCAGAGCTGGGACTGCACGTCGGATTTTCGCGGTCGAAAGAATTTTCATAGAAATCACCATCGGGATGAAAAACTCAGGCTCCAAGAGTTGCGCACGAAATCAGCAAATTCGACCGTGGACCAATTCTTGAACCACGCGTAAGTGAGTGTTGCTCTAAAGTGTTCGTTGAGGGAATAACCCAAACTTGCGTTCCAGTTGGCGTAGTTGTCGTGGCGGTTTTTCCCGAGCAAAGGTGGGGGCCCCAAACCTAACAGGACTCGGCCTTTTTCGCCCAAAAAGCGGCTATCGCCCCATCCGGCTCCGCCGGAAACCGTCCAATGATTGCTATAGACATAGCCGGTTTCAATGCTTGCGGTGGTGGTTTCGACAGAAGTGTCAGTTGCGGTCGTCGAATAGTCTTTTGAAAGCTGTCCGTTGATACTGATTTTTCGATTTATTGCATAACTGGTAGATGCGCTAGCTGTTAGTCCCTTGTATTGCCCGGCGTCGCCGATGCTGCCATGTGGCGTGCGGGTTTGATAGCCGACGCGCAAAGAACCATTGATTCCTTTGATGATTCGCCCGCTGACTCCGCCTGTTATTGCGTGGTCGGTCGTGGACGTGCGAAGCGATGTCTCACTATACCTGAACCGATATCCTCCAACGAGATCACGTTCATTGGTTAATATGTAAAATAGATCGGTTGCCACGCTGTATGTTGACAGATTGGCGAGCTGTGATTCATCGACGTATTTTCTCGCGCTATATCCGAAGTTTCCTGAAAGCGAAAAACGTTCGATTATCGGGTATTTGAAGTTTAGCCCTGCAGCGTAATTCCACGAAGTTGCCCGAAGGTTTGCGGCGGCATCTGCACGGCTTTCCCGGGCGCCGGAAAGTGTAAACGAACCAGTTGTTCTGCCGCTTTGTTTGGTTAATTCCAATGAGTAAGAGGGGTTGCTGAAGTTTTCGGACTTTTGTTCACCATATTGGGCGGCATTTCCAGCCACACTCGCGTTTACACCGATCCAGCCGGCGCGCCTTGTATATTCCACGGATAAGCCATAAGTGTATACAAAGTCTCCGGGACTGTCGCTGTTGGCGAAGATATTGGAGTCGCGGCTGATTGCCATGGTGCCATTTACGAAGATATGGTCATGGCTGTCGTTTAGAGTAACTAATGCGCGTGCCGGTGAACATGCGATTCCTGTGGCGAGTATTACGGCCAATAAAAATCTAAATTCTCGCCAAAATTTCATCGTAGATGAGAACGTCTTGAGTCTAGTTGCCGGGAGTAGGATTGACGATTGTGGCAGGACTTACAGTAAATTGGACAGGCAGTTCACTCGGCACTGTTGGGATAACGACAATTTCGCCCACACTCACGCTACTCGTATTGTTGGCAGTGTTGCCGTCAAAGGCGGTGATTGGCGAAGTCGGATCTGTGCCCGCGGCGGTTTCGGCGGTGCTTTCCTCGGCGGCTGTTCTGTTGGATGATAGCGATCCAAGGCTTTCGTTCTTTTTTTCCTTCACTTCAAAGTAAACGGTTTTCTTCGCCATGCAGGCCTGGGCTACTTTGTCGTCGAGCGCTGCGAGTTCATTTGTGGGGATGTTTTGAATTTGGATTTGGTTTGGGCGACCTGACGCACCGGGTCGAATTATGGCTTGTTGCCCGGCTTTGAGCACTTGGCCGCCCATATCGAGTGCGCCTCCTCGCACAGTGCTGTCTCCTTCAATCATGGAAACTTTGGTCGCACCATCCGCTGCTTCAATAACTACCTTTTTGCCCCGAATCGCAACAGACCCGTGGGGCGTGGCGTAGTTCATACTGCTGCCCGCGACTTGTTTGCTATTGCAAAGCCCGACTGCGCCTCGCGCGACAAACGCCTGCGTCTGCGAGATGGAGGGCTCGGTATCCATGTCGACCCTGTTCGGTGTGAAGGGCTCTTGAATGAACTTTCTCATTTCTACTCGGGTATCTTGATCGTAGTAGGCGCCCGTCCCGTTCGAATATACTGCGGTTGAATAGATTTTGTTTTTGTCTTCCTCTTTTTCCGCCTTTTTTGTCTCGATTATCGTGCCTTGCGCGTTGTAGACGGCCTTCTTGGCGAGGTCTTGAATGCTTTCCCCGATATCGATCTGGGCCTCTCCGGCGACATCCGAAATAAATACTTTGCTGGTAGGATTTTTTTTCTTGTTTTGGGCGAAGACGCTCATCGGTGACAAAACGAACACGGCTCCGGTGATCGCGATGGCTCTAACCGTTTTCTTGTCCGGCAAAATGGATGATTTTTTCATGTCGGTTTATGGGCAGTAATGGTCGATTTTCCGTCTGGCGGGAAAAATAGGGTTTAATACCTAGGTTTGGCAAGCGCGTAGATACGCTTATGGAGCAACGACCAAGTTTAGGATTTTTCCTGCAACGTAGACGATTCTCACGATTTTCTTGCCTTCAAGGTGAGGTGCTACTCGCGGATTTGAGCGGGCGGTGGAGATCGCTTCTTCTTGGGAAAGTCCTACCGCGACGATTTGGTCACCGCGATGTTTTCCGTTTACCTGAAACACGAGTTTCACCTCATTGGTTGTCAACTTGGAGACATCGTATTTGGGCCATATTGCTGCGAGCACCGATTTGTCGTCGCCGCCCAGCCTCGCCCACAATTCTTCCGATAGATGAGGTGCAAATGGCGCAAGCAGCTGCAGGAAAGTGAGCACGGTTCCCGTCGAAACCTGCGGTGTCTTTTGGAGTGCGTTTGAGAAAATCATCATCTGGGAAATCGCCGTATTGAAGCGAAGCGCTTCGATATCGTCCCCAACCTTTTTGATCGTCTCATGAAGTAGTTTAATTAACTCCGGAGTGTCGGTTGCCGCGGGAGAGACCTTGGGATTTATCTGTCCGTCCCTCCCGATGCACTCGCGCCAGACCTTTTGAAGAAAACGATGCACTCCCTCGATGCCGTTTGGGTTCCAAGGTTTCATCGCTTCCAGCGGACCTAGGAACATCAGGTAGAGGCGCAGCGTATCCGTGCCGTGTGAGTTAATTATGACGTCCGGATTGACTACGTTACCCCGACTCTTGGACATCTTTTCTCCGTCTTCACCGAGGATAATACCCTGATGAAACAGCTTGGTGAAGGGCTCGCTTTGCGGAACCGCGCCGAGATCGAACAATACCTTGTGCCAGAATCGCGCGTAAAGGAGATGCAGGACCGCATGCTCGGCTCCGCCAACATAGAGATCCGGCACCCCCCAATACCGCAAGGCATCGGGTGACGCGAAATCGTTGACGTTGGACGGATCTGTGAACCGCAGGTAATACCAGCAGGATCCGGCCCATTGCGGCATCGTATTGGTTTCGCGTCGGGCGCGCAGCCAAGCGTCTCCTCCTGGACGCGGTAGGGCCGCCGGGATAGCCTGCCCGGTCTCATGGTTGAACCAAATTTCAAGCCAATCTGGCACGTTGGCGAGGGGGCTCTCTCCGGTCCCACTTGGCAAATACGACTGAACTTCGGGAAGTTCTAATGGCAATGCCGCGGGAGGAAGTGGCAACGCGTAATGGACAATGCCTTCCGAACAAAAGGTGACCGGTGCAGAGGGTAGGGGAGTGGTCGAGTTTGCCCGCGCGCCCCGAGCTTTTTCATAGTCATTTTCGTTAACCCAAACAATTGGAAACGGCTCTCCCCAGTAGCGTTGCCGGGAAAACAGCCAATCTCGCAATTTATAGTTAACGGTCGGTTTGCCGACTCCAAGTGCAGCCAAATCGGAGGTGATTTTCAGTTTCGCTTCCTGCCACGATAGTCAGTTGTATCCGGGTGAATTAATGATGCTACCGTCGCCCAAGAATGGCAATTTTTGGTCCAGGCTGCCTCCATCGACCACTTGAATAATCGACAACCCATATTGTAACGCAAATTCATGGTCGCGCTCGTCATGAGCCGGCACCGCCATGATCGCTCCCGTCCCGTAGCCCATTAGCACGTAATCGGCTATCCAAATTGGAACCCTTTGCCCGTTTATGGGGTTTATTGCGTATGAGCCACTGAAGACTCCCGTTTTTTCTTTTGCGAGGTCGGTGCGCTCGAGATCGCTCTTGCCGGCAGATTTTTTGCGATATGCAGCTACGGCGTTTTTTTGTTCCGGCGTCGAAAGCGCTTCAGTCAAAGGATGTTCCGGCGCAAGAACCATGTAGGTGCATCCAAAAAGGGTATCAGGCCGGGTGGTGAAGATTTTGAGTTCACCAAGGGAAGTATCTTCCAGCTTGAACACGATCTCGGCACCCTCCGAACGGCCGATCCACGCCTCCTGCATGCGTTTGGTTGATTCGGGCCAGTCGACGAGCTTGAGGTCGGCCAGGAGGCGCTCGGCATACGCTGTGATGCGGAGCACCCATTGTCGAAGGTTGCGACGTTCCACGGGGAAGCCGCCTACTTCACTCCGGCCATCGATCACTTCTTCGTTTGCCAACACGGTGCGCAATTCAGGGCACCACCAGACGGGGCGTTCATCGACGTAGGCCAGACCTCGTGCGAAGAGCTGGAGGAAAATCCATTGGGTCCATTTGAAGTATTTGGGGTCGGTCGTGCCGAATTCGCGTTCCCAATCGTAAGAAAATCCTAGTGCCTGAATCTGGCGTTTAAAATTGACGATGTTTGCGGCCGTATTGGTCGCGGGATGAGTGCCGGTTTTGACCGCGTGTTGTTCGGCCGGCAGGCCGAAGGCATCCCAGCCGATCGGATGCAAGACATTGAAACCTTTGGCCCGTTTGTATCGCGCGATGATGTCAGTGGCCGTGTAGCCCTCGGGGTGCCCGATGTGCAGACCTGTCCCCGAAGGGTAGGGAAACATGTCGAGCACGTAGTATTTTGGTTTCGTCGAAACGTTGTCTGCCCGAAACGAGCGATTCTGCTCCCAGAAAGATTGCCAGTGGGGCTCGATCTCATGGAAGTTGTAGTCAATGCACTTGGTAGCCATCGTGTAAAACCAGCCACTGTGAAACCTTTCGACGTCCGGTCAATCTCCGCGCTCATTCCTGTCGTTTTCTTCAGCATGGTCTCTTTCCAACCGTTGCGTGCCGACATGAAGCGGGGATTCAACCAATTGCTTGAATCAGTGGTTAGAATCGATGTCCGGGAGATAGCGGTCGAGGCTGGCGCGAAGCGCTACACGGCGGGTATCGGCTCCGGCGTGATCTTGTCTGCTGATGGCCTGGTGCTGACAAATGCGCACGTTGCCAGTCCACGTGCGGTCGAAATCAACGTAACCTTCGCAAATCTCGAACGGGTTGGAGCCCAATTGGTGGGGTGGGACCATTGGACGGATCTGGCCTTGTTGCGCGTCGATGTCGGCGAGGTGAAACGCCGTGGCCTCAAGTTTTCCCATGGCGATCTCGGCGATAGCTCCAAATTGTATCCCGGGCAGGAGGTATATGCGGTGGGCACGCCGCATGGACTTACGCGCACCGTGACCCGCGGAATCATCTCCAACAATAACCGATATTTTGAGGACACACGCGGTGTGAACGGCTACGAGACTGGAGCGTTCAACACTTGGTTGCAGACCGACGCGGCGATCAACCCTGGCAATTCGGGCGGGCCGCTCGTGACCGAAGATGGCAAGGTCGTCGGGATCTCGTCTCGCACCTATTTGGGAGCCAACAATCTCGGTTTCGCCATACCCTCCAACACCGCTCGCAAGGTGGTGGATGGACTTTTGAAGGAGGGTGGATCGATCACACGGAGCTACATTGGCATGGTTTTTGGAGCGCTGCAGGACTTGGAGAACTTCTATTCGCTCGCCAGCAATCACGGAGTTTTGGTGCACAGCATTGACCCCGGTTCGCCTGCGGCCAGGGCAGGGCTGCGCGGCGGCGATATTGTGCTCGCGCTCAATGGAGCGAGAATAGACGGACGATTTCCCGAGCAGCTGCCGCCGATTCAGAACCTGATCGCGAACCAGCCCGTTGGTGGGACTCTGAAGTTTAGTGTGAAACGCGGGAGTGAAGTCCGCGATTTCACCGTTGTGACCGAAAGACTTGAAAGTCGGGTTGGGGATGAATGGGCGTTGGAGAAATGGGGTTTGAGCGTGCGCAAAGTGTCACGCGCATACGCGCGCGAGAATCAGTTGGACGAAGCCACCGGTGTCCTCGTGATCGGAATTCAGGCTGGTTTCCCAGCCGCGAATGCGGGAGTTTCCCGCGGTGACATCGTCACGAAAATCAACGAGGAAGCGGTTGTTTCCTTGGACGTGATTAAATCAGCCCACGCTGGCTATGTGACCAAGCCTGCGCCGACGCTTTTCGAGATTCAACGAAACCGACGGGTTTCGCTTTACATTCTGAAGCCATGAAAATCCGCACATTGTTTTTCGCAATTTTACCGGGGATTTTGGGATGTCTTGGTGCTGCGGATTTGCCCGTGCTTTGGGCCGAGCGCACCAAATGCGTCGTAGCGGTCGAATACCTGACGGAAACCGAAACAGAGCGGCGGCCGACGCTCTCGATGGGCACCGTGATCGACGCAAGCGGCACCATTATCCTGCCGTCCGGCGCGATCGATCCCCGCGCTGCGACTTGGCAGCTAAAAGACTTTAAAGTGTTCCTTCCCGGGGAAGCGTCAGGTTCCGCGGCGGAATACCTTGGCCAAGATGCCTACACGGGTTGGCATTTTGTGCGCGCCGACGAGGCCATACGTGGCAAAATCACCCCGGTGTCGGTATTCGCGGCGGCCGGAGACGCGCCGATCCCCGCGTTGGCGGAATTTGTTTGGGGCATCGGATTGCGAAACAAGGACGAGGATTTTGTGCCCTACATTATGCAAAGCCATGTTGCGCTGATTCAGTCGCTACCGCAGCGCACTGCAATTGCCCAACACGAGGTGGCTGGCCCGGGTTTGCCGGTGTTCAATCGTGCGGGAATTTTCTTGGGAATTGCATCCGCTTCGTTTGGGCAGAGCTATCTGCAATTCTCACGTCGTAGTCGCGGCGAGCCGATGCTCCTCGTGAACGTCGAGGAAAGCAGTGCGTTCATGCTGGCAGAGGAAATAATGCCGAATTTGGGGCGAATTCCGAAAAACGTATCGGGGCGACCCCTTGCCTGGCTTGGGGCATATGGCCTCGAGCCGATGGACCGTGACGTCGCGAAGTTTCTGAAATTGGAGGCGCAATCGGGCGCAGTCGTCAGCGAGGTTTTGGAGGGTAGCCCTGCCGAGAAGGCCGGTCTCAAGGATCGCGATATTATCTTGGCCGTCGACGGAAAGCCGTTGCCCCAACTCAAACCTGAGCGAGTGGTTGTGACTTGGCTCGAACGTGAAATCGATCGCCGCGCTCCCGGGGATTTGTTCGCCTTGACCGTGCTGCGGGGCGGCGCGCGGGTCGAATTGAGTGCGGTCTTGGGGGAGGAACCGATGCTGTTGCGCGAAGCTGATCGCAAATATTTTGACCGCCTCGGCTTTACGGCGCGCGAGTTCGTTTATGGCGACGCCGTGGAGCGCCGCGTGAAGACGGTTGAACCGAGCGGCGTGATCGCCCACTTTGTGAAGCCGAGCAGTCCGGCGGCGATTGCCGGACTCCGCCAGGAAGATTGGATCAAAGAGATCGACGGTAGTGAAACGAAAGCCTTTGCCGATGTGGCCTCAAAGCTCACAGAGATCGAAAAAGACACTGCGCGTGCGGAATTCGTCTTGCTTGTGAGCCGAGGTGGCGAAACTGCCGTTCTGCGGGTAAAGCTCAAATAGGCCTCTTTATGTTTACCGGAATCGTCGAAGAAACGGGTCGGGTTGTTGCCTTCAGCAAAGGCCGCAATGCATGGCGCCTCCAGCTAACAGCCGGCGCCGCACTGGTCGGCGCCAGTCTCGGCGACAGCATCGCTGTAAATGGTTGTTGTCTGACTGTTGTCGAATGTGACGCGAAGAGTGTTGCGTTCGACGTGTTGGAGGAGACGCGTCGGCTCACCAATTTTTCGGCGCTGGCACCGGGCTCATTGGTAAATCTAGAACGTAGTTTGCGATTCGACGGCAAGGTGGGGGGCCATTTCGTTACGGGTCACATCGACGGCCTTGGCGTGGTCGATGTATTTGAGCAACGAGGCAACGATTTCTACCTGCGTGTTCGTGGTCCGGCCGGGGGTGGCCGACTGTTGATTCACAAGGGTAGTATCGCGATCGATGGAATTTCACTGACCATCGCGGAAGTGGCTGGAGACAGCTTGGCGGTTTGGTTGATTCCAACGACGATGGCAGTCACAAATTTGCGCGAGCGACGTGTTGGCGAGTTCGTCAACTTGGAATTCGACTTGCTCGGCAAGTATGTCGAAAAGCTGTTGCAGCACCGCACCACTTAGCCAGTCGCAATGCGCACCGCCCTTCATGCATTGACCGATGAACTCCGCCGCCTGCGCACTGCGGGGGTGCATACGGTTGCAGTTTCTGACGAGTCGGTCGCCGCACTGCGCCGAGTGATTCACGCTAGAAAGGGTGGTCGACCCACGATCGATGCGCCCGTGGCGGTCCCTCCGTCGGTCGCAAAGGCCTACGAACCGCCAGGCCGGACTTTTCAGCCCAAGGTTGCAGCCAAATCCGACGTTGCCGAGCTACCGGCGCCGCCCGTGCTGGCGCTACCCGCTGGCGACAAACCAACGCGATGGAATGCGCTGCACGATCTAGTGCGTAATGATGCGACCTGCTTGTCACATCTGCGTCCCGGAAAAAAAGTCGTGTTGGGTGTCGGTAATCTTGATGCACGCATCATGTTCATCGGTGAGGCGCCGGGCGCGGAAGAAGAAATTCAAGGCGAGCCGTTTGTCGGCCCGGCCGGCGAGTTGCTCACGAAGATGATCCAGGCAATGGGGATGAAGCGCGGGGAAGTTTACATCGGCAATATCATGAACTGGCGACCTGAGATGCCGACGCCGATTGGCATGAGCCAGATTGGCAACCGTCCTCCGACCGAAGAGGAAATGCGCTACTGCCTTCCGTATTTGCGCGCCCAGATCGAGATCGTGAATCCCGAGATCATCGTCGCCGTTGGCGGGACCGCTGCGCAGGGGCTGCTGGGGTTTGGGTCGTTTCGGGTCTTGGGCGATGTGCGCGGGCGCTGGCACGAATTTGCCGGCAAGCCCCTCATGGTCACTTATCATCCGAGCTATCTGCTCAGGCCTCCGGTCGACAACCGAAAGAAGCGATTGGTTTGGGACGATTTGCTGAAGGTGATGGAGAGGGCGGCCTTGCCGATCTCTGCGCGCCAGCGAGGCTACTTTTTGGACAAATGAAATTTTTCGGCAAAATCTCCGTTTTGTTTTTGTTGTTGGCGCCGGTCAGTTGGACGCGCGCTTCTGACGATTTCTTTGACTTTGATACATTGCGATTCCGGGCAAAAATGATCGCCGCGCGCCCCCATGTGCCGCGTGCCACTACCGTTCCGGAGACGCTGCGGAAGCTCAGCTACGACGAATATCGGCTGATTACATTTAACCCGGAGGAGACGTGGTGGCGGCGGGAGAATCTGCCGTTTCAGCTGCAGTTTTTTCACCCTGGTTTCGTCCACCAAAAATCGGTGAAGCTCTTTGAGCTTTCCGGTCGCCGAGTGGCGCCAATCAAGTTTTCTCGGGAGATGTTTCGTTACGGCTCACTGAAGATATCCGGAGCGTTGCCCGACTCGGTCGGGTTCGCCGGGTTTCGAGTGCTGGGCGCACTGAATTTGCCGGCGGACGAGTTGGTATCGTTTGTCGGCGCGAGTTATTTTCGCGCATTGTGTTTGAAGACGGTATACGGCCTTTCGGCCCGTGGTCTTTCGGTGAATACGGCCGAGCCGGAAGGGGAGGAATTTCCGGTTTTCGAGGAGTTTTGGATCGAACGTCCGGCGGCCGCGGCAAAGCACTTTGTCATTTACGCATTGATGGAGAGCGCGAGTTTGGCTGGCGCCTATCGTTTCACGGTTTCACCCGGGGCGGATACGGTGATGCAGGTGAAAGCGGCGGTTTATTGTCGCGCGAATCCGAAGACTATCGGTATCGCGCCACTTACGAGCATGTTTTGGCATGGGGAGAATTCCGCGACAAATCACGGGGACTTTCGTCCCGAGGTTCACGATTCTGACGGTCTGATGATTTTCAATGGGGCAAGCGAATGGCTTTGGCGTCCGCTCTCCAACCCGAAGGCGACTCGGGTGGCGGCGTTTTCCGACGAGAATCCGAAGGGCTTTGGGTTAATCCAGCGCGACCGAAAATTTGAATCTTACCAAGACTTGGAGGCGCACTACCATTTGCGACCGAGCGCCTGGGTTGAGCCGATCGGCAACTGGGGGCGCGGTTCCGTGCGTTTGGCTGAGTTGTCCGCTCCCGATGAGACGAACGACAATATCGTTGCCTTCTGGGTTCCAGAGCGGCTGCCGCCCGTTGGCGAGGCCATCGAGTTCGAATACAAGCTTCACTGGTTTTCCGACCAAATCCGACCGCCGGCAGGTTTTGTCGCGGCGACACGGTCGGGGCACTCGCAAACTCATGAACCCGAACTGCGGCGTTTCGTAGTCGATTTTGACGGCCCCTATTTGCGCCAGCAAAAGCCAGACCCCGCGATCGAAGCCGATGTTTGGGTCGGCGACGGAGCGAAACTTGCCTACCAGACCGTGCAAAAGAATCCCTACAACGGGACTTGGCGCTTGGGTTTTGGCATCAAACCTGACGCCACCGGCCGGCCGGTGGAACTGCGTTGTTTCCTCAAGAAGACTCCCCATGTTCTCACCGAAACATGGACGTATCTCTGGAGTCCCTGAGTGCTTTTCGCCCGCGAACGGGCACAATGGAGGCGTGGAACGCCGCCTATGTGCGCGTCGAGGATTACTTGCGTGCGCACAGAATTCACAACCGGCTCCATCAAAGCCGATTGATCCTGCAAATTTTGGAACGTGCGGCCCGTCGCCACGAACTCGCGCCCACCATCGAGCCGACAACGTTGGCTGCCGAAGAAACGGAGGCGATGATGGATTTGTGGTTTGCCGAAGTGTTGGATGTCCGCGGCCAACCTCATGAACGGATCGCAGTCGATGGACGCGTGGCGATGTTGTTGTGCGACGGACCGCAGCGGTGGCCGTATGCTTTTCTCGACAAACGTAGTATCCCGGACGATTTCGCAAACGCGATGCGCCGCGGTGGATTGCAGGCGGGCCCGGATATGGCGATCTCGAACATGGCACCACAACCGATCGATCTGGGGCCCATCACCGAGGCCGCGGGGGAGACGCTCGAACGATTCGAGAAGTGGCCCATGCTGCGGGCGTTGCTCCTTTGGTTGGTTTTTGCGGGGGTGTTGGCGGCAATTTTTAAAGCCACGCGCTGAACGATGCGCCTTTTTCTCACCGAGCACATGGACAAACGCCGACTGGATCGGCGGCGGCTGTTTTTTTTCTCGGCGATCTTCGGCCTGACGAGTCTCGCCACGTGGTTCATGGCAGATCTGCTCTGGCGTGATGGCATCAATGTGCTGGAGGGCGCGATTCTCGGCCTGTTTGTCGTTCTCTTCGCGCACATCTCTGCCGGTTTTTGCACCGCGCTGGTCGGGTTTTATGTGATCAACCGGGGTGGGGACAGTTCGAGAATTACGGCAACGGTTGCCCCGGAAGAGACTCCGATGTTGGCCCGGACAGCGATTGTTATGCCGGCGTTCAATGAGGACGTCAGCCGGGTTTTCGAGGGCCTGCGTGTCGTCTTTCGCTCCGTGCAGGAAACGAAACATTTGGAGCATTTTGACTTTTTCGTCCTGAGTGATTCGAACCAGCCGAACCAGTGGATTCAGGAGGAAGTTGCTTGGGCAGAACTGTGCAAACAGGTCGGTGGATTCGGAAAAATATTCTACCGAAAACGCCGGCAATCGATCAACAAGAAGGCCGGCAATGTGGCGGATTTTCTCCGACGGTGGGGGCGTCGTTACCGCTACATGATAGTGCTCGATGCCGATTCGATCATGACCGGCAAAGCGCTCGTCCAACTAGTGGCCTTGATGGAAAAAAATCCTCAAGTGGGAATCATTCAGACGGCGCCGCGGATCGTAAACGGCGAGACGCTCTTTGCCCGCATCCAGTCGTTTGCCAGCCGTCTCTACAGTCCATTGTTTTTGGCCGGACTCAATTACTGGCAACAACACGAGGGGAATTTTTGGGGGCACAACGCCGTTGTCCGCGTGCAGCCGTTTATCGACCACTGTTCGCTGCCGGAGTTGCCCGGGAGCGAACCGTTTGGAGGACGGATTCTGTCACATGATTTCGTTGAGGCCGCTCTTATGCGAAAAGCCGGTTGGGCCGTCTGGCTAGCTGGCGACATGGACGGCAGCTATGAGGAGGGGCCGCCGACCCTGATTGATTCAGCGAAACGTGATCGGCGCTGGTGCCAGGGGAACATTCAGCACGCGTGGCTGCTGACTACCCGTGGATTTCGTCCGGCCAGCCGATTTCATCTCTTGATGGGAGTGATGGGCTACGTGTCTTCGCCACTGTGGATGTTGTTCATGATTCTTGGGACGATCCATGTTTTTGCCGGATTGGCTGCTCCGTCAGTGTGGCACCCGGACACAACGTCGCTGTTCGGGGTCGATCTTCGCGTTCCTGAAGCGCTGACGTTGTTCGCTTTCACGATGCTGCTGATCTTTTTACCCAAGGTCGTCAGTGTTGTTGTGACGATAGGCAACCGGGATGAAGCGGCGAAGTTTGGTGGCAAGTATCGGCTCGTAGTCAGCGCGTTGCTCGAAACATTGGTTTCGGCGCTTCTCGCACCCATCAACATGGTGTTCAATTCGAAGTTTGTCCTCTTCACGTTGCTGGGACAGGGCGTGGCTTGGGTAACGCAAAAACGGGGGAGTGATGACGACGGAACCGATTGGCGGGAAGCGATTATCACCCACGGCGGGCAAACTGCCTTTGGATTGGTGTGGGGCATTTCGGCTTATGTGCTATCGCCATCGTTTTTCTGGTGGCTGAGCCCGGTGCTCGCGGGCCTAGTGCTCTCCGTTCCGGTGTCGATTTTTCTCAGCAAGGCTGGTTTTGGCAGGACGGCTCGGCGGCTGGGTATTTTTCTAACGCCGGAGGAGACCGCCACGCCGTATGAACTCCGACGGTTGGAACAGAATTTGGCCGAGTGTTACCGCCATTTGCCCCCGTTCGAACCCCTCCGTGCAGACTACGGACTTCTGCAAGCCGTCCTGGATCCATACGTGAATGCCCTGCACGTGGCTCTGCTCCGTCAGCGAAAGCCGAGCGAAGAAGCCCGGGAGTGGTTTGTCCAATTGAGGGAGCGGCTTTTGCGCGACGGCCCCGGGAAATTTGCAACGAAAGAAAAGATGGCGCTGCTGATGGATGCGGAATCGATGATTTGGCTGCATCGTGAGCTCTGGAGCTGTCCGTCCGCATCATTGGCGGAATGGTGGCGACTTGCTATACGCCAATACAACGTGCTGACAACTGCTCCGACGACCGCACTCTACCGGTAGTTGTCGGCGGTCTGCGCGTCAGCCAGCGGTGAGTTTTGCGAGTTCCGCCTGCGCACGGGAGAATTCCGTTTTTATTTCGCTTACGAATTTGGCAGCGTCGGTCAGTCCTCCCGAGCGTGCCTGATGCTCGAGCTTCTCGGCGACCGCGCGCAATGTAAGCGCCCCCAGATTTGCGGAACTGCCTTTGATACTGTGCGCCGCGCGCGTGAACTTCACGACATCGCCCGCGGCGAGGCTCTGTTCAAGTTCAATGATGCGAAGCGGAGTGTCCTCGAGAAAAATACCGGCGATTTCTCTGAGAAATTCATCGTTATCACCGGGATTCAGCGAGCGAAGATTTTCGATTGCCTGTGGATCGATGACGGGTAGGTCGGACATGGGGGCGTTTTATGGCTTAAGCATCGCGGCAAGAATCCGGCGTGCAATGCGGATGTTGATGACGGGTGGGGGACGTTTGGGAGCGGAGAACCGCTAAGTTGCCCACTCGAACGAAGTGTTTTGTTCGATTTCCTCGATGGTCGTGAGGCCTAACAAGACTTTCTTGAGCCCGTCGTAGCGCAACGGCTTGTAACCGACCTTGGCTGCCGCCCGGCTGATTTCCTGCACGCTTTTTCCCTCGGAGATCAGCGCGCGGACTTCCTCGGTAATCAGCACGAGCTCGTGGAATGCCACCCGCCCCTTGTATCCGGTGTGGCGGCAGGCTTGGCAGCCGCGACCGCGGAAGAAAGGGACTTCGGTGAGGCCTTCATCCTGAAAATATTTTCGCAAGGTTTCGCGCGGCGGGTAGTAGGCTTCCTTGCAATTTTCGCAGATGCGGGCTGCGAGCCGTTGGGCGAGCACCCCGATCACGGACGGTGCGACCATGTAGGGTTCCACGCCGATTTCAATCAGGCGCATGATCGCCTGCGGTGCGGTATTCGTATGGAGTGTCGCGAAAACAATGTGGCCGGTGAGGGCGGCTTCGGTGGCGATCTTTGCGGTTTCCAGATCGCGAATTTCGCCGACCAAGATCGCATCGGGATCTTGGCGCATGAGTGCTCGAAGGATGGTGGCGAATTTCAGATCGATGTTGGAATTGACCTGGCTCTGGGTGACACCGGCGAGCTGGATTTCAATGGGATCTTCGATCGTGGAGATGTTAACCCCGGGGGTATTGATTTCGTGAATGGCCGCATAGAGCGTCGTGGTTTTTCCGGATCCCGTCGGTCCGGTGACGAAAATAATGCCGTTGGGATTCTGAATTAGTCGTTTGAAAGGCTGAAGGATGGTCTGCGAGATCATCATCTTCTCCAGCGTGAGCATTGTTTTCTTTCCCGTCATCGCGAGGATACGGATCACGGCTTTTTCACCGTAAGCGGAGGGAATCGTAGAAACACGGAAATTGGCGGTTTGGCTGCCAACCGGCATCGAAAAGCGTCCGTCCTGCGGAAATCGCGTTTCCGAAATGTTCAGGTTGCAGAGAATCTTGATCCGGGAAATCAGCGCACGATGAAGCTTCCGCGAGTAGGTAAGAATCTCGCGCAAATTTCCGTCGATACGGAAGCGCACGCGGCACTGGGTTTCTTGAGCTTCAATGTGAATGTCGCTCGTGCGTTCCCGCATCGCGAAATAGATGATCTCATCGAGAATTTGGACGAGGGCGTTGTTTTCTACCAGCGCCGCGAGCTTTTCGCCGGCCATCTCGGGCTTGTCGAACAGGCTCGAACGTTCGAGTTCGTTGAGGCTCTCCTCGAGGCCTTTCTCGGTGCAGTAGTGGATTGCGATGGCGTCTTCGATTTCGCGTTGGAGCGCGAACACCGGACTGAGTGGCATTTGGGCGATCTGCCCCAACCGCCTGACAAGATCGGCGTCACTCGGACTGGCCATGGCCACGGTTAACACGCCGTTCAGCACATAGAGCCCGACGGCTTTCACCTTCTTCGCCACCTCCATGGGGATTTTCTCGATCGCTTCGTCGGTGATTACCGATGCAAAGGGATCGACGTAGGCTACGTTCATCGAGTCCGCCCAGTGCCGGCAGGCATCGTCTTTTGGCAGGAACTTCTCGTCGATGACCGCCTGCACAAAGGCGGGATTATCCCCGTGCCGAGCGGCCAAATTGGTGATTTCGCCGACGTAGTCGAAATTGGGGATTTGCCGGATCCGCCCCAGGAAGAAATTACTTTTTGGGTTTAACACGGCGGGTGGGCTTCGATTTGAAGAGCTTTCCGATTTCTGTCTGGTCCAATTTTTCCATCGCGAAGGTGCTCGCGGAGCGTTCCGCCTTGAGCTCTTCCAGTATCTGCGGAAGTGAATATCTGACCTCGGCGACCGCGACGATCGGAGGAGGGGTTGGTTCCGGGCTCGACGTTGGATGCATGGGTGGAGCGACTACTCGGTCTCGAAACACGCCTCGATTGTTTCCGACAGTGACTTGGTAATTTCATCCCGCGACGTGTCCTTTCGGATGTAGTTGGCCGCCCCGAGCTCGATCGCTTGTTCGATTGTTTGGCGGTTGGCGAGGGACGTCAGCATCACGACGACGGAGTCGGGATCGACCTGTTTCAATTTCTTGAGTGTTTCAATGCCATCCATGATCGGCATGTTTACGTCGAGAAGCACAAGATCCGGATTTTCCCGAAGGTAGGCGGCTACGCCTTCTTCTCCATTGGACGCTTCGATGATCCTTGGGGCGCCGAGCTGGCGCAGGATAAGCCCGACGTATTTGCGGATATGGGCCTCGTCATCGACGAGCAAAATTGTGCCTTGGAAATTCATGGTTTACGCGGAGAGAAAGACTCTAAATTCACAGCCGCGAACGGGCAGATTTTCTGCGGTGATCGTGCCACCGTGTGCTTCGACAATCTTGCGGCAAATGGCCAGCCCGAGCCCCGTGCTTTTTTCGCCGCCGGTCGGCTGCACCGACAATCGGCCGAAATCTTTGAAAAGTTTGTCGCGTTCACCTGCCGGTATTCCGGGGCCTTGGTCCTGCACGGCAAATCCATACGTCCCTTTTGCCGGGTCCGATTGGATTGTGGCCGTAATTGAAGAGCCCGGGGGCGAATACTTCACCGCATTGCTCAACAAATTGTCGATGACTTGGCGGACCTTGGCGGCATCGATCATTAAGATCGGAGTAATTCCCCCGGTATCGAACGTTACGTTTGTCTTTTTCTTCGACGCCTCGATGTTGGTCATCGCGACGGATTTTGCGACAAGGTCGGCCAAGTTATGAGGAGCTCGGTTGATCTTGAGTTCACCCGATTCGATGGTCGCGACGTCGAGCAGTTCGTTGACCATCTCGAGCATCGATTGGCTGGCTGTATGGATCGTATTGATCAGATCAAGCTGGTCCACCGTGAGCGGGCCGACCGCACCTTCTCTGAGGAACTCGGCCAGACCGCGTATCGACGCAAGGGGGTTGCGCAGGTCATGTGCGGCCATGCCCAAGAAACGGTTTTTTGAAGCGTTCGCGTTGCTTAGTTGTTCAACGAGCAAATTGCGCTGCTCCGACAAAATTCGATTTTGAAGATGGGAGCGGATTCGTGCGATGACCTCCTTCGCCTTGAAGGGTTTTGGGAGGTAGTCGACCCCACCGGCGCCAAGGCCTTCAACGACGTCGTCGGATTCGCTCTTCGCGGTGATAAAAATAACGGGCGCACACTTGTCCGCGTAGATTTTGTTCAGGCGGCGGCAGGTCTCAAATCCGTCGATTCCCGGCATCATCACGTCGAGCAGAACGAGATCCGGCAAAAACTCGGCGTAAACCTCAAGGGCGCGTTCACCCGAGTCGGCGTCGGCGAGCAAATACCCCTCGCCACGAAGAATGCCCCCGAGGATGCGGATATTTAGGCGATCGTCGTCAACAATGAGGATTTTCCGCTGCTTGAGGTCTACGTGCGCGGTGGTCGGCATGGTTCAATTGGCGAAATCGTGCGAGGTAAGCGGTGGACTGCAATGGGAACTTGCGTGGTGCGAGCATTTGGCCGGCCAACTTTGATCATGGTAAGACGCGTTGAAAAAGCATCGCATCACAGAATCGGCATATGTTGATATTTTAACTTGCCCGCCGCTCTGGTCGAGGGTTTGCTGCGGCTTTCACTCTATAATCTATGGCCAAATCATTTGTTTTCTCCTCTGAATCCGTCGGCGAAGGACATCCTGACAAAGTTGCGGATTTGATTTCTGACAGCGTCTTGGATGCTTGCTTGGCGATCGACAAGACCAGCCGCGTCGCCTGCGAGACGTTTGTAAAATCGAACATCGTCGTCGTTGGCGGCGAAATCACCATCCCCAAGCTGCAGGACAAAAAGACGGGAAAAACCAAGGCTCTGGAAGAGGCCATCAATCTCGGAAAAGTGATTCGCGATGCGATTCGCGAGATCGGTTACACGAACGATGACGATGTCTTTCATGCCGACTCGGTGTTCATCAACAACTACCTGACGGCGCAGTCGAAGGACATCGCCCAAGGCGTCGACGCCAAAGAAGCCAAGGGCAAAAAGACGGCCGAGCAGGGCGCGGGCGACCAAGGCATCATGTTCGGTTATGCCTGCACCGAAACGCCGGAGTTGATGCCGACTCCAATTATGTTTGCCCACCGTCTGGGGCGGGAACTTACCAAAGTCCGCAAATCCGGCAGTGTTCCGTGGCTCCGGCCCGATGCGAAATCTCAAGTTTCTGTGCGCTACGAGAATGACAAACCGGTCGAGGTTGTGAATGTCGTAATCTCCACGCAACACACAGCGGATGTTGCGCACGGGACCATCGAGAAATTTCTCATTGAGAATGTGATCAAGAAGGTCCTTCCGGCCGAGATGCTTTCCAAGAACACGGAATATCTCATCAACCCGACTGGTCGCTTTGTGATCGGTGGTCCGCAAGGTGATTCTGGCCTGACGGGGCGCAAAATTATCGTCGATACCTATGGTGGTTGGGGCCGTCACGGCGGTGGCGCCTTCTCTGGAAAAGATCCATCGAAGGTCGACCGTTCGGCTGCCTACATGGGCCGTTGGGTTGCCAAAAACATTGTCGCGGCAGGACTCGCCACACATGCAGAGATCCAATTTGCCTACGCCATCGGCCACCCACAGCCGGTCTCGGTGCGGGTGGAGACGTTTGGCACGGCCCTGCTCGGTATCTCAGACGAACAGATCACCGATGCCGTTTGCAAAGTTTTCAGCTTCAAGCCGGCAGATATCGTCGCCCAGTTGGATCTTTTGCGCCCCATTTATCGACAGACCACGAACTATGGGCACTTCGGCAAGAAGGGTCTCTCGTGGGAGAAGACCGACAAAGCCGCCGCACTTAAGGCGGCGTTGAAGTAAGACGCCTCCGAAACCATCGCCAAGAACACCTGTTCAGTTTTCAAAAAATATCATGGCCACCGCCAAAAAAACTGCGCGCAAATCTGCCGCTCCCGACTATCACGTTAAGGACATCGCCCTCGCCGACTGGGGACGCAAAGAAATCTCGATCGCTGAGCATGAAATGCCCGGCTTGATCTCGGTCCGAAAGAAATTTGGACCGAAGAAGGCGTTGGCCGGCGTGCGGATCACCGGATCGTTGCACATGACGATCCAAACTGCCGTGCTCATCGAGACGTTGAAGGAGTTGGGCGCTGACGTTCGCTGGGCGTCCTGCAACATTTTCTCGACCCAAGATCATGCGGCGGCCGCCATTGCCGCGACCGGCACTCCAGTTTTCGCCTGGAAGGGCGAGACTTTGGAAGAGTATTGGGACCTTACGCTCAAAGCGATTTCGTTTCCTGCTGGCAAGGGGCCGCAGCTTGTGGTCGACGACGGTGGCGACGTCACACTGCTCATCCACAAGGGGTGCGAACTCGAGGAAGGGAGCGATTGGGTCAACACTCCGTCCGGCTCTCACGAAGAACAGGTTATCAAGAACGTTCTCAAACGGGTTCACAAAGAGGATCCCAAACGCTGGACGAATATTGCGAAGGAATGGCGCGGCGTCTCAGAAGAGACGACTACGGGCGTCCATCGTCTCTATCAGATGCTGGAGAAGGGGAAGCTGCGCGTGCCCGCCATCAACGTTAACGACTCGGTTACAAAATCGAAATTCGACAATCTCTACGGATGCCGCGAGTCCCTCGCCGACGGCCTTAAACGCGCCACGGACGTAATGATCGCGGGCAAGGTGGCCTGCGTTTGCGGCTACGGCGATGTTGGCAAAGGCTCGGCGTTCTCGCTCAAGGGATTCGGTGCTCGCGTGATCGTCACCGAAATCGATCCGATTAACGCCCTCCAAGCAGCTATGGAAGGTTTTGAGGTCAATACGATCGAGTCGACGCTCGGCACGGCTGACATCTACGTAACGACGACTGGTAACAAGGACATCATCACGCTTGAGCACATGCGGAAGATGAAAGACCAGGCGATCGTCTGCAACATCGGGCACTTCGACAATGAAATCCAAGTTGATCGGCTCAATACGTCGGACGCGAAGCGAACCAACGTTAAGCCGCAATACGACCTCTATACGTTTCCGAATGGCAACAGCATCTATCTGCTGGCCGAGGGGCGTTTGGTGAATCTCGGGTGTGCCACCGGTCATCCGTCATTCGTGATGTCGAACAGCTTCACCAATCAGACGCTGGCCCAGCTCGATCTTTGGAAGAACCGCGACACGTATGCGGTTGGCGTCTATCGGCTGCCGAAGCACCTCGATGAGGAGGTAGCGCGCCTGCATCTTGAAAAAATTGGAGCCAAGCTCACGAAGCTCACGAAAGAACAGGCGGCGTATCTCGGGGTTCCCGTTGGCGGTCCTTACAAGCCGGACCACTACCGCTATTGAGAAGGCGTATTTTTCGACAAACAAAAAGCCGACCAGTTGGTCGGCTTTTTTTGTTTCGTTGCCCGAATATCGATCAAGATCCGTGGCGCATTGGCATCGGGGGCATGGTATCTCCTTTTTCGTAATCGGTGAGAATCGAGAACCGAAACGTGGTGCCCTCGCCGGGTTTGCTATCGACAGAGATTGAGCCGCCCATGAGTTCGCAGAGGCGTTTTGAAATGATGAGGCCGAGTCCGGTCCCGCTGCGCCGGCGTTCCGAAGATGCGTCCACTTGGCTGAATGGCTTGAAGAGCTTCGAGATCTTCTCCGCCGGAATGCCGATGCCGGTATCAGCGACCGAGAAAAAGAGACGCAGCGCACGCCGGCTGTCTCGCATGCTGACGGGTTCGCCTCTCATGCAGGAGACGTGGATCATGATGCTGCCTCGTTCTGTGAACTTCAGCGCGTTCCCGATCAGATTGGTGAGAATCTGGCGGAGGCGAGATTCGTCGCTATTAACAATGGATGGCACGTCGGGATCGATGTTCGCGGTAATCGTAAGTGCCGCGGCACGGGCTTTCGGTGCGAAAAACGCGCAAACCTCTTCCACACTCTGGTGAAGTCCGAACGGCGCCGATTCGATCTCGATTTTACCCGCCTCAATTTTCGAGAGGTCGAGGATATCGGCGATGAGTTTTTCAAGCGCCTGACCACTGGAACGGATGATCGCCACCTGTTCGCGCTGGTCGGGCGTGAGCGGCGAGTCGGCGAGGATCTGGGCGAAACCGATCACCCCGTTGATTGGCGTGCGAATTTCGTGACTGACAATCGCAAGAAATTCACTCTTGGCGCGATCGGCGGCCTCGGCCGTTTCTTTCGCGTGAAGGAGGGCCGCTTCGGCTTCTTTGCGCAGAGTAATATCGTGCCCGACACCCTGATACTCCAAGGTTTCTCCCTTGTCGTCTTTGATGGCGCGCTGTGTCCACATCAGCCAACGGCGGCGGCCGTCCGGCAAATCAAGTTCTCTTTCGAAGGTGTAGGGTTCGTCGCCAATGGCGGCGCCGGGTGCGAACAGGGGGAAAGGCTGCCCGACGAGTTCATTGCGCTTTCGGCCGAAGGCTTGGGCGTATGCGCTGTTGACGAACGTCAGTTTGCCGTCGAGCCGATATCGGCAAATCAAGTCGACCTGATCTTCAACGATTCCCCGGTAGCTTGCTTCGGTCTTTTGCAGCGCCTGCGCCATACGCTCGATGTTTCGAGCGAGTCCGATGATTTCATCGTGATCCGGTTCGCCGCTTTCGTCGTCCATGCCGCCGGCCGGGACGGTTGAGCGAAGGGTCTTCAGCCGCTGCATGAGGGTGCGGTCCCACAGGTAGCCCGTCATCAGGAGGAGAACGCATCCGATGATCGAAAGCGTCAGGATGTAGTAAGTCGTGCCAAGGCGTTCTTGGAGTTCCTCGTCCTGCACGACCCTCACGACAACCGCAATGAGCGCGACAATCAGGCTCAGGGCCAGAGTAAGGATGAAGAACGACTTGCGCTTTGAGTTCTCGGCCATCGGGTGGAAATGTGAATGCAGAGCGTCGAGGGTGAAGTCTAACGAAAAAACGCCAAATTTCCGATCTACGTATTACTACGACTCGGGTTTGAGGGTGTTTTTCGGAGTCAGTCGGCTCGATGAAACCACGACCCAGCCAATCACAGTGGGAGCGGGCCACCTGCCAATTGCGCGGCTTATTGGAGAAATTGGCCCTGGGCAGATTCTCGTCCATGAGCCCTCCTCCTAAACGGGCTGTTGCCCATGGTGCGGGATTTATTCCGGCGGAAAACGGCGAGGAGTGCTCGGTTACCGGACGCCCTTTCGCTGATTGCCTTGCGTGGTAGCTTCCCGCAGGCGCTTCTCCTGAGCTTGGGACTCCTTTTGTGCGGCCCGGGCTTGTTCGCGGGCGATGCGGTCTTTTTCTTTTTGGGTCAGCTCCGTATCGGTCGTGCTGCAACCGAAGAACGCAAGACTCATGGCCATGGCGGGCAGGGCGAACCAGCGGGCTTTCATATTGACGATCTTCCGAATTCGGATCGCGGCGGGTCAACGGTGAACCTGTCTCTGATCCGGTGTCGCCGGCTGCCTGTTTCATGGAAGCTTGAACCTGTGGCGCGGGCGTGTGTGCTGCGCCGGTGCTGACCACCATCCGCCGCGCAGAGTATGCCGAACTTGTCGGACTTTTTTTCCTCCAAGGCGCGGCACTGGGCATGTGGTTTGTGCCGTTAAGTTCGGTGTTGGAGGCGCATGGGCTGGCGCAGATCCGTCCGTATGCCTTCGCGACTTCCGGACTGGCGGCGTTTGTCTCGCCGCTGCTGTTCGGAGCGATGGCCGATCGCCACGCTTCGCCGGTGAAGGTGCTGCGATGGTTGGCGGTCGCCACGGCGTTGGCCATGGCGGCTGCCAGCGCGGCGATTCGCGGCGGGGCCGGCCCATGGGTGGTGTTGGGACTCATACAAATCCACGCGTTTTGCTCTTCGCCGACTTGGAGTATCGCCTCCACGATCATTTTCGCGCGGTTGGCCGATGCGAAAAAAGAATTCGGCCCGATCCGGGCGATGGCCACAATCGGCTGGTCCAGTGGTTGCCTCCTCGTGAGTGCTCTCGGCGCGGATCAATCCACCCTGGCGGGATTCGGCGGCGCGGTCCTCTGGCTCAGTGTGGCGGTGTTTACTTTTTGGCTTCCGGCCCTCGAAACGCCGAAGGCTGTCGAAGGGCTCACCTGGACCCAGCGATTGGGCCTCGATGCACTGACGTTGCTCCGCAATCGCGACCATCGGGTGGTTTTTCTCACCACGGCTTTGTTCACGATTCCTTTGGCGGCGTTCTATCCCTACACGCCGCCCAACCTCAAAGAACTCGGCTTTGTGCATACGACCGCCTGGATGAGCGTCGGGCAGATTACGGAAATTTTTGTCATGCTGTCGCTCGGCACCCTGCTGCTGAAATGGCGCCTAAAATGGATTCTGGCGTGTGGTTTGGCCTTCGGGTCGCTGCGCTACGCATTGGCTGCGTTGGGCACACCCTGGGGTTTGGTGTCGGGCGTCGTGCTGCACGGGGCCTCGTTTACGTTGGTTATCATCACCGCCCAAATTTATCTCGACCAACGCGTCGATCCGGCGTGGCGCGCGCGGGGACAAGCCCTCATGGCTTTGATGAACAGCGGAGTCGGCAGCATGGTCGGCTACTTGGGCACGGGCGGTTGGTTTGCCGTGTGCACGACCGGCACTGGGACGCGATGGGGCATCTTTTGGGCGGGGTTGTCGGCGGCGAGCGCGGTCGTGCTGATATTCTTTATGGCCATGTATCGCGGTCGCGGACGTCAACAGGGCATGTTGGCGTAGGTGCAGATTCGGAGGGCGAAAAAACGCCGTCCCGCTTACCACGAGGCCGGGCGACGAGTGGGCTGCAATTCCCCCACGGGCAACGGGAGATCGAGTTTTCGGAGCGCACCGCCCAAGAGCAACCGGCGTTGTTCGGGTGACAGGCCTGGCTCCAAAACGGCGAGTCGGTAGTCGCGGTAGCCGTCTTCATTCTCGCGACGAACGTTGTGCCTGATGACGCCGTCGAGGGCGTCGGTGATCGCCTGCGGAGTGGCGGCGCCACCCAGCGCCCGGCCGACGTCGCCGCGCAGGGCCTCGATTTCCCGGCTGAGCGCTTCCGATTGCTGCCGGTGTTCCTCGCCCACCTCGTTGATGCGCGTCACGATTCCCGTGATACGCGGATCGTTTGGTGAAACGCGACCCCCGCGGGGAATCAGCCTGACTCTGACTCCGCCCTGGTCGAGGGTCGTGCCGAAGGCGACGGGGAAGTTTTCCGGCAACGTGGCGA
This sequence comes from Opitutus sp. GAS368, assembly GCA_943372705.1. GTDB lineage: Bacteria > Verrucomicrobiota > Verrucomicrobiia > Opitutales > Opitutaceae > GAS368. Next base: position 56,683 of record CALRZR010000006.1, read on the forward strand.
CGATGGCATCGATCTTTTCACGGGATGCCTTTTGCAGGGCCGTGCGGGCCTCGACCGCCTCCATGGTGCGCTGGGTCAGACCGGGTGGCAGCGGAGATTTGAGTTCGTCCAAAGTCATCGCCGGCAGGGCAACCAGGCCGAGGCGGATCTCGTCGGCGAGTTTTTCAAGTTCGATGACGGTGGGGGCTTGTTTGGCCGCGAGCGATTTCATCGCGTTCGTTCGCGTGAAACCAAAGGTCGCTCGATCCTGGGCCTGCACCAGATCGAAGAGCTCTTTTTTTAAGCTCGATTTGATCGTCTCGAATCTCGCGATTTTGGCCGCAACCTCGTTTGGCAGTTCGGCCGGAAGGGTAATGCGGGTTAACGTGGGGGAGAAAAAAAGATAGGGCTGTTGGGTTGTCGCGGTCGTCGCGTCTTCGGCTCCGGACATGATTTCAATGATGATTTCACGCAGGAGTTGGCGCTGCTCCGGTGCAAGCCCGGGCTGGTAATACGCGAAGGCGCGGAGCACCGCGCCGATTTCGGCCGGGGAATCGCCGCGGATATTGCGCTCGCCGAGCCGCCATTCGCGCAAGGCGCTCCAATCGTATTCCCCCTTGATCATATCCAGCCGCAGTCGTTCGGCCTCGGCCTCGAGTTCGGCAAGGCGGGGCGTTTGTTTTTCCGAAAGCGTGGCGAGCACGGAGTGGCGCTCCGCGGGGGTGGCGCCGTTCAACCGGCTCAGTTCGACCCGGAGGTCAGACAGCAACGCGTCACGGGTGTCTCGGTAGGCGTTCAGGCGAAGCCGGATCTTCTCGGGGAGATCATTGCGCGACAGACGGGTGCTGAGGGCGGGGTAAAATGGCTCGGAAACAAAGTGGGCTAGTTCGCGCGCCGGCGCAAAGGTTTGGCCGGTAGACGTCGAGGACAACCGCGAGACCAGACGACCGTAGGGCGGGGTGGCGGGTGGAAAAAATATTGGCACCGGCTGTTGGGGCGGCACGGAGGGCATCGACTGCGAATAGGACGGATCGCGCGGGTAGTCGGACTGCGCGTGCATGGCCGGAGGGAGAATCGCGAGGCACCACGCGGCGCCGACAAAGCACGGCGGGAGGCGGGGACCGAGCGGTGCGCGTGGAGCGTTCATTGTGAACCGGGTGGGTGGGGAATTCGGCCGGCGAGATGCGAACGAAGCCCGCCTCGGATTCAATGTCAAAAACGGCGTCGTTTTCCTGAAATATGCCGCGGCCCCGTCACGGGAATGTAACACTGGCTCGCTTGACGGCTCGTTGACGGCGCGGCGTGGTTCTCGACAGACGCATGAGCGATCCCGTTCCCACCGCATCCACCGCCAACTTCTCCGTGACGAAACGGCGACTGCGGTTCCTTGGGCTTACGGTCGACGATACGATCAAAGCTTTTTTTGGCGGAAACGCGATCGTCGCAGTGGTGGTGTTGGCGCTGATCACAGTGTTCTTGGTGCGTGAGGGATTCGGTTTCTTCGCACAGAACCGGCAAAATCTGCGGGTCTACCGGCAGGCCGGCCTCGAATACGTCGATTTCATCCGGACCCAACAGGACGATCACACGGCGCTCACAAGGTATCTGTCTGACCTCCGACTGCGGCAGCTGAATTATTTCACTTCGGAAAAGAAACTATCCCTGGAGGCGGCCAATGAGGCGCTCGCGGGTTTTGACGAGTTTTCCGAAAAGTTCAGCTCGACGGTTGATCCGATCCGTTCGCTCGTCTCGGACCTCACTGAGCAGGCGACGGCGATCAAGACCAAGTTTATCGTAAACAGCGACAAGCAGGAGGAGCGCCGACAGCTGTTGGCCGAGGGCAAGACCGTGGAAGCGGCTGCGGTCAAAATCGAGGAGGTGGATTTTGCGATCGAACTCAAACCGCTGGTGGCTGCGTTGCCGGGATTCAAAGCCATCAATCGGGAATTTGTGACGCAGGTGTCGGCGGTGACGGAACGGGCGCCGAAAATGCCGACGGCCGAGTTGGAGACGCGAATGCTTCGGTTCAAGGAATTGACCAGAGTCTATCTGGCCGGATTACCGGCGGTGGAGAAAAACTTGGAGGCTTGGGACTACACGCGACCGGTTCCGTTGACTCAGTCATTCACGGCTTTTCTGTTTGGTCGCCAGTGGCTGACGGCCAGTTTTTGGCAGGATTGGTATGGCGTGCTGCCGCTGTTTGTCGGGTCGTTGATGGTTTCGTTTGTGGCCCTGACATTGGCGGTGCCGCTCGGAGTCGGTGCGGCGATCTACGTGAACCAGATTGCCAGCGTCCGCGAGCAGCGGTTCATCAAGCCGTGCATTGAGTTCATCTCGGCGATTCCGTCGGTTGTATTGGGTTTCTTTGGTATCGCAGTCCTCGGGCAGGCGTTGCGGGCACTCTCGCAGTTTTCGTGGATGTCGTGGGTTCCGGGTTTTCCCTACAGCGAACGGCTCAATATCCTCACGGCCGGTTGCCTGCTCGCCGTCATAGCGGTGCCAACAATTTTCACTCTGGCCGAGGACGCCCTGAACAATGTGCCCCGCGCTTTCAAAGAAGCGTCCTTCGCACTCGGCGCTTCGCGTCTCCAGACGATTGTGAAAATCATCGTGCCGGCATCGCTGTCGGGCATCGTTTCGGCGGTGCTGCTCGGTCTCGGCCGAGTGATCGGAGAAACGATGGTCGTGTTGCTCTGCGCGGGCAACCGCATCGCAATTCCCGATTTCACGGACGGGCTTTCGGTGATTACCCAACCAGTGCATACTATGACCGGCATCATCGCCCAGGAAATGGGCGAGGTCGTGCGAGGCAGTATCCACTACCGGGCGTTGTTTGTCGTGGGACTCGTGCTCTTCGCGCTATCGCTCGGGATTAACTACATCGCACAAGGCATTGTGCGGAAATATCGCATTTCGATCGGATAAACCATGAACGCTGGAACCCACATTTTTCAAAGCCAGCCGAATGCTGCGCGGCGATTGGAGCGGGCCACCTTTTGGTTGTTTCGAAGCGCAACCTATTTCGTGCTGTTCTGCGGCTTGGGGATTTTCGGCACGATTGTGTTCAAAGGGGCGGGCACGGTCTTCAAGAGCGAGGCGCCATTTATTAACACGGCTTTCCTGACCGAGGCTCCCGAATCGCTTTACGTTTTTGAATTTGAGGGAAAACGCTATGAGATGGGTGACGGGGAGTTTCGCGCCTTCAAAGAGAAGCACCCGGCGGCGGCGAAGGTGAAGACGGAGAGTTTTGTGTATTCGGCGGGCGGCATCTGGCCCTGTATCGTCGGAACGGTTTTGCTGGTGGTCGGTTCCATGACGATTGCTTTGGCGCTCGGTGTTTGCGCCGCTGTTTATCTCAACGAATATGCGAACGACGGTATGTTCATCCGCTTTATCCGGCTGGCCATATTGAATCTCGCGGGCGTGCCCTCGATCGTGTTTGGACTTTTTGGGTTCGGCATGTTCGTCGTCTTTTTCGGGTGGAACGTCTCCCTGCTCGCCGGTTGGTTCACGCTGGCCTTCATGGTTCTGCCGGTGGTGATCACGGCGAGCGAAGAGTCGCTGAAGGCCGTGCCCAAGGGATTTCGGGAGGGTTCCTTGGCGCTCGGGGCGACGAAGTGGCAGACGATTTGGAAAAACGTTTTGCCTTACGCGCTTCCCGGCATCCTGACATCGTCGATTCTGGGCATCGCGCGTGTGGCCGGAGAGACAGCTCCGATCATGTTTACGGCGGCCTACGTGGTGCGGGACAAGTTGCCTTGGGATGTCGCCAAAGTCGGAGATTTCTTCTTCCAGGGCGTGATGGCACTGCCCTACCACATCTACGTCGTGAGCTCGAAGATCCCTCAAAACGACTACACGGAGCGCGTGCAATACGGCACCGCCTTTGTTTTCCTGCTTGTCGTCGCGGTCATCGCGGCCACGTCCATCTTGCTCCGCAACAAGCTTCGCAACCGCTACAAATGGTAGCCGCCCACGCCATGCCCATGGAACCACGCTCGCTTGCGTCCACGACCGCCAAGGCCTCGCCTGCCGCCCCGCCGGCTCCGGAAACGCTGGTGGATATCGAACACGTCGACTTTTTCTACAACACGACGCAGGCTCTGCATGATATCAACCTCAAGATTGAGGCGAAAAAGGTGACGGCCTTCATCGGACCGTCGGGGTGCGGCAAATCCACTTTGCTGCGTTGCCTTAACCGCATGAACGACCTGATCGAGGGAACGCGGGTGGCTCGTGGCACGATCAAGATCCATGGCGTCGATATCTACCAGTCCGATGTCGATGTGATCGAGCTACGCAAACGCGTCGGCATGGTTTTCCAAAAATCGAATCCTTTCCCGAAATCGATCTACGAAAACATCACCTACGGGCTTCGCCTCCAAGGGATGAATGACAAGGAAAAGCTCGATGCGATCGTCGAGAAGTCGCTCCGTGGCGCGGCGCTTTGGGATGAAGTCAAGGACCGGCTCGGTGAAAGCGGCCTGGGACTTTCGGGCGGGCAACAGCAGCGGCTCTGCATCGCCCGGGCGATCGCGGTGGAACCCGAAGTGATCTTGATGGACGAGCCTTGTTCGGCACTCGATCCGGTCGCGACCGCAAAGGTCGAGGAGTTAATTCAGGAACTGCGCGCGCGGTTTACCATTATCATCGTGACGCACAACATGCAGCAGGCGGCGCGGTGTTCGGACAAGACGGCGTTTTTCTACCTCGGAAAATTGATCGAATACGCTGATACCCGCGACATCTTCACCAAGCCGGCCAACGCGCAGACCGAGGCCTACGTCTCGGGCCGCTTCGGTTGAGAACCTTTTCGCCATGACGCACTACAACGAAGAAATGACCCATTTGAAGGAGAGCCTTCTGGCGATGGCCAGCCATGCCGAGTCGGCCGTGGCCCGCTCGATGCGCGCGCTCGTCGAGCGCGACGATGCCCTCGCCCTTCAGGTGCAGGCCGACGATAATATCCTCGACCAATACGAGATCGAAATCGACGACACCGCGCTCCACCTCCTCGCAAAAGCTCCGCTGGCGACCGAGCTGCGCCTCATCACCGTGGCGATGAAAATCTCCGGCAATTTGGAGCGGGTCGGCGACGAAGCCGTGACGATCTCCCGTCGGGCCGTCGAGCTTGGGACAGAGCCGCAGTTGAAGCCCTACGTCGATCTGCCGCGCATGGCGAACAAGTCCCTCGAGATGCTGCGCGAGGCCATTTCGGCGTTTGTGAATCGCGAGCCGGAGCGCGCCCGTGCGGTGGTTCCGCGCGACACTGAAGTGGACGATCTGAACCGTCAGCTGCACCGCGAGCTGTCGAGCTACATGGTCGAGCGGCCGACTACAATCACCCGGTGCCTTCGCCTCATGGTCATCTCGAAGAGTATCGAGCGCATTGCCGATCACGCGGCGAACATCGCCGAAGAGGTTGTTTATCTCTACGAAGCCAAAGATATCCGGCACTCCGGACAGAAAAACAATGAAGCCGAAAATTCTGGTCGTTGACGATGAACCCGACGCGCTGGAGGTGCTCGGCTTTAAACTAAAAGAGTCGGGCTACACACCGGTCTTTGCCAAAGACGGGGCCCGGGCGATAGCCGCAGCGAGAGATGAGCGACCGGCGCTCATTGTGCTGGATTTGATGCTGCCGGAAGTGGACGGACTCGAGGTGTGCAAAATTTTGCGACGCGATCCTTCCACCGCGATGATTCCCATTCTGATGCTCACCGCGAAGGCGTCGGAGATGGACCGCGTGTTGGGGCTGGAACTTGGCGCGGACGACTACGTCACCAAGCCTTTCAGCCCGCGCGAACTGGTGTTGCGGATCAAAAAGCTCCTCGCTCGCGTGAAGGCGGCGGACGAGACGGTGACGGTGCTGCGCATCGCCGAACTCGAAATCGATGTGCCGCGCCACGAGGTCAGGATCTCCGGTGAGCCGGTTGTGCTGACGGCGACGGAATTCAAATTACTCGAAGTGCTCGCGCGCCGGCGTGGGCGGGTGCAGACCCGCGAGCGGCTGCTGCAGGATGTGTGGGGTTACGAAAACCCGATCGACAGCCGGACCGTCGATACCCACATGCGGCGTCTGCGTGAAAAGATCGGCGATACGGCACGGATGCTCGAAACCATCCGCGGGGTGGGCTACCGCTTCCTTGCGGAAGGCTGAGAGACCGAGGTCGGGGGCGGCACGTGGCGCCGCGTTGACCTCGTCACAATTTTGAGCTGCCGATGTTGTCTGACGTGACCGTGCGCGAATTCATTTTTCTCGGACTTTTTTTCTGCGCGCTCGGCGTGGTGTGGCGAACTGCGGCGCGCTTGCGCCGCATGCGGGAACGGCACGAGGAACAGGTGCGCGACCTGAGCGCGGCCCACGCGGAGTCGTTGCATGCGCACACGGCGCGGTCGGAGGCGATGCTCGACAGCATGATCGAAGGGCTCGTCGTGATTGATGCACGGAGCCGGATTGTCCTGGCGAACCGGGCGGCGGAAGAGTTGTTCGGCTTTTCGCGTATGATGGTTGGCGGGATGTTGCTGGAGGCGATTCGTCATCACGAAATCGCTGCGCTCGCGGCCCGCGCGGGCACGGAGGGCGCGGTTATCGAGCATGAGGTGCGACTGGATGGCTCGGCGCCGCGTTTCCTGCAAATCAGTGCCGTGGCGCTGCGCGATGCCGGCGGGGCGGCGGCGGGGGCCGTATTGGTGTTTCACGACGTGACGCGTCTGCGTGAATTGGAAGGTGTGCGGCAGGATTTTGTGGCGAACGTCAGCCACGAGCTGCGCACGCCGTTGTCGCTGATTAAGAGTGCGGCGGAAACACTGATCGACGGTGCCAAGGATGATCCGGTGGTGGCGACCCGGTTTCTCGAAATCATAGACAAACATGCGAATCGGCTGACGCTGTTGATCGACGATTTGTTGCTGCTGGCACGCCTAGATTCCGGGCGAATCGAGATGAGATTTCAAGCGTTGGGGGCGCACGACGCTGTGCAGGACGCGCTGGATGACTACGGCATCGTCGCGCGCGCGCGCAGCGTGACGTTGACGAATGCAGTGCCTCGGGGTCTCACGGTGCGGGCGGACCCCGAGCGGCTGCGGCAGGTGCTCTCCAACCTGATCGACAATGCCATCAAGTATGGGCGGGCCGAAGGGCACGTGACCGTAGGCGGTCGCGCTCTCAGCGCCGAACGGGTGGAACTGACTGTGCGCGACGACGGTCCGGGCATTCCCATGGAGGCGAAGGAACGGGTGTTCGAACGGTTCTATCGCGTGGACAAAGCGCGTTCTCGCGAACAGGGCGGCACGGGGCTTGGTCTCGCGATCGTGAAAAATGTCATGCAGGCGCACGGTGGGGAAGTGCGCGTGGAGAGCGCTCCGGATGAGGGCACGACATTTTTCCTGACGCTGCCGGTGCCGAAGCCCGACTAACGCGGGAACGAGGCAAACCAGCCGAGCTGCGTCCACGAGGGATCGGCCGTGAACGGCTGCGCGGGGCCGGGGGTGGAGCGGCCGCGCTCGATGTCGGCGCGGAGTTGGCGGCCGAGGCGTTGCACGATTTCGGGATGCGCATCGGCGAGATTCTTCGTTTCAGCGGGATCGGCGGCGAGGTCGTAGAGTTGCAGCGGCGGGAGCGTGGCGAGATCGGTGCGGTGAGTCTTGAGCCACACACTGGGCGTGGGCGTCGGGGAGCTCCAACCGCCGGAACCGGGCCAAAGCAGGAGCTTCCAGCGGCCATCGCGAATGGAGAAACGGCCTTCGGCGGAGTGAGCGACGAGGGTCGTGCGGGTTGTGGCGGACGGGGCCTTGCCTTGGAGCACCGGGAGAAAACTCAGGCTGTCTTCGGCGGTGGTGGCGGGGATTTTTGCGCCGAGAATATCGGCACAGGTCGCGAAGAGATCGAGTTGCTCGACGAGGGTATCGCTCGTGCGGCCGGGTTTGATGACCGCGGGCCAATGCGCGATGAACGGAACGCGGTGGCCGCCTTCGAAGAGATCCGATTTGTAACCGCGGAAACCGCCGCTCGGGTCATGGTTGAACTTCGCGTGGCCAGGGACATCGGCCGCGGGGGCGAAGCCGTTGTCGGAGGTGAAAATCACGAGCGTGTTTTTCGCGAGACCGTGCTGCTCGAGGGCGGCAACGAGCACTCCGATGTCGGCGTCGACCTGGGTGACAAAATCGCCGTAGGAGGTCGTTTGGGTTTTTCCATCGAATTCACGGGTGGGCAAAATCGGCGTATGGGGAGCGGCGAGCGGGAGATAGAGGAAAAACGGTTTGCCGTCGCGGGCGTCGGCGCGTTCGGCGAAATAGGCGACGGCTTTCTCGATCAGGCGCGGTTGAACCTCCTCCATCTTGAAGTCAGAGCCAATCGGGCCGCCGCGCCAGAGTTTTGGAACGGGGCTGTCGCCGACTTTGGCGGTGGGAACAGTGGTGGCGCGGTCATTGGCGAGCCAAACGTAGGGCGGCATATCGAGCGAGGCGCTGATGCCGAAGAAGCGATCGAAGCCGTGCGTGAGCGGGCCGTTGGCGAAGGGTTTCGCGAAGTCGACGTTTTCGAGATTTGGGCCGGTGCGCACCCAGTCGAGGCCGAGGTGCCATTTGCCGAAAACAGCCGTGGTGTAGCCGTGGTCGCGGAGGAAACCTGCGACGGTGGTGCGACCGGACTCGATGAGCGGCGGGTGGTAGCCTTGGAGAACGCCTTGCTTCAGGCGACCGCGCCACGCGTAGCGGCCGGTGACGAGTGCGTAGCGGGCGGGCGTGCACAACGAGGAGGCGGAGTGCGCGTCGGTGAAGCGCAGGCCCTCGCGCGCGAGGCGGTCGAGGTGCGGCGTCCGCCACGCGCTGCGTGAGTTGTAGCAGGACACGTCGCCGATACCGAGATCGTCGGCGAGGATGTAGACGATATTCGGCGGCGGCAGGGCACCGAAAACGGGGACGGCGAGCAACAGGGCGGCGAAGAGAAGGCGGATCACTGGGAGGCTTTCTTGGGGTGGGTGTGGGCGAACTTGTAGTCGAAGACGCGGGTGGCGGCGTGGAGGGCGGCTTGGTCGCGATGGATGAGGCCGTAGTAGGTGAGAGCGAAAACAACTTCGTTGTAGTTGACAGTTTTGGCCTGCCCAAACGCGTTGGCTTCTTTGCCGACGCCAGTGCGGGTATTATTGCGCACGTCGATTTCGCCGCTGGGGAGAACGCGGGTGAGTTGCCACGCGACGGCGGCCGGGAGGATCGCTTCGAACTCGGGAAGCGCGACATGCAGAGCGAGGACGGAGCCGAAGAGAATGGAGACAACGTTGTAACTGGAGTCGCGGCCGCCGTTTTCGATGAAAACGCCTTCCTTGTCGCGCAACGTGATGGCGTGAGCGATGAGTCGGCGGGCCTGGGCGACTAGTTTTTCATCGCCGAGCACGACGCCGCAGGTCCCGAAGGCCTTTGCGGCGATGACAACGCGATTCACCGAGTGGCCGACTTTGGGGACGATGGTGTGGAAGCCGCTGTCGATGTAGGCGGCGGCCCGGCGGAGTTTGGGCTCAAGTGCGGCGAGGCGGGCCGCGAAGTGGGCCGCGTGGGGTGATTGGCGGATGACGAGAATCGCGCGGCCGAGTTCCTGGAGGAAAAAATAGGCCGTCTCGACGTTGGCGTCGAAGGCGCTCGACACTTTGCCGTTGGCCTGCGGGTTCGCCACAAAGCCGCCGTCGGGGCGTTGGTGGGCAAAGGCGACCTCGATGCCGCGCCAAGCGTTGTCGGCGGCGGCGAGATCTCCGGCGATGACGGCGGTGATCAGTCCTCGGCAACTGCCACGTTGCGGGCCGGACTCGATCCACCGGCCATGCGCGCGGTTGTTGCCGGTGAAGCCGTGGGCGTCGGGGATGTCGCCCGCGGTAAGCGCGGCGAGACGACCGGGCGGGAAAGCGCGGAGGATGTCGTATTCGTTTGGCGCAGTTCGGGCGGTTTCGGCCGGAAGGCGGGAAATGCCGGCGCAAACGAGAAAAATAACCGCAAACAGAAATCGTGGCATACCGTGGATGCTGGCGAGACGCCGGCGGGCTGGCTAGAGTTGCACCGCAACGTTACGGAATCCGATCTGATCGGCGCGTCCGCTCCGGCTCGTATCGGAGGCGCAGCGCTGAACGCCAATACGCAAATTTGTCCATCTCTGCACCGCTGCGCCGCACCCGCGAGTAGGAGCCGGCGAGACTGGGCTCGCCGCGCTGAGCCGAAAGGTCGGGATCGGTCCCTCCGGGGAGGCGGGCGTGATACCCATCGCGGCACCATTCGAATTCGTGGCCAGGCGCGTCGTGGAGACCCCGGACATCGGCGGGATAGCGGCTGACGGGAATAGCGGTGTCACCGGGAGTGGGGGCGGGTTGGCCGTTGGGGGACCGAAGTTGGCGGCGCGCATGGTGAGCGCGGGCACTAGGAAATCGTCAGCGTCGTTTTGAATGGCGTGAGGCCGGTGAGGTAGACGCTCTGACCATCCCACTTCGGCACGGCGCCACGGACCTGGGTGTAGGTGTGTTCGACGCGACCGGGGCCAAATTCGATGGTGTCACTGCCGACGGTGTAGCGGCCGGTGCCTTGGCGGAGCAAAAAGGCATCGGCGGTGCCGGCAATGGGTTCGACGCCGGTCAGCTTGCCGCCGTGGCGGAACGCGAGCTCGATGGAAACGGGAACCTCGGCGGTGCCAGTGAGCGCAATCGCGAGAGAGAACTTGCCCGCGGACTCGGTGATTTCGACGACAGCGTCGAGGGTTTGGATGTTACTGCGAGCCCGGGCGGCGCGGCTGTCGTTGGCGAGCGTGCCGTTTGGCGCCATTTTGGTGTGATCGCCGGTGGCGATTTGATCGGGCGAAAGCGGCTGGAAATAGGGGCCTTCGAGCTTTTGACGGAGAACGTAGCGTCCGTCGCGCACTTCGAGGGAGTCGGCGGTGAACTGGCCTTTGCCGAAGAATGCGGTCGCGAAACGCACGGCTTCGAGGGCCGCGGTGTTTTTGCGGAAGGAAAAGAGTGTCGTGTTGTTGCCGAGGACGGTGCCGCTGACGGCGCCGCGGCGGATGCGGGCGAGGCTCGAATAGGCGAAGTGTTTCGCGTAGTCAGTCGGCAGCGGGGCATCCGGCGGTAGGGCGCGGAGGAGGGCGGGCTCCGTGAGCAACGCGGCGAGTTCGCCAATCTGCGCGCGGGCGGTGCGCTCGACCTGGCGCGTGATCGCGGCGAAGCGGCCATTGCCGTCGTGGAGCGCGAGGCTGCGGTAGGAGTAGTAGTAGCGCGCCATGCTGCCGCGCTGGTAGCGGTCTTGGCGGCGCGAGGCCTCGGTGACGACCTCGCCGTCGGGGTGCACATAGAAGAGCGTCATCTCGAGGTTTTTGCGAACAGGCTCAAGGAGCGTTGGGCGATTGAGGAGGCGTGCGACGGTGATGAGCGCGCGGTCGACGATGGGCGAATAGACCGTAGTGCTTTTTTCGGTATACTGGCCGTCGGGATCGAGATCGATGGTCTCGGCGAGCCACTGGTCGACGCGAGCGACGTAGCGGGGATTCGGGAAAAGCGAGTTGGCCCACGCGAGCGCCGCACAGACGACCCACCGGTGGTTGGGCGTGTGGACGCCGCCGGTGACGAGGCCGTCGCCGCCGCGGGTGATAAATTTGCCGAGTTCGGGCGCGAGGGCGGCGAGGGCGGGCAGCGGGCTGGCGCGCAGCAGCAGATACGCGGGGCTGACGACCTCGAGGATGAAAGCCATGTCGGGCGGCGAGTGGAAATTCGTCGCGTAGTAGTCGACCGTGCCGTCGTCGTGCTGGGCGGCGAGCATGTAGCCGATCGCGAGGCGGAGCGGTTCGACGAGTTCGGGGGATTTGTAGTATTTCGAGCCCGGTGCACAGGCGGCGCAGGTGAGCGCGGAAATGAAGCCGGACGTGCTGCCGGCGGTGTGGAGGCCGAGTTCGTTGACTTGTCCGCCGAGCCAGCGGTGGCCGGTGCGGCGTTCCTGTTTGGCGAGGAGGCCGGGAAGGCCGGCGTTG
>CALRZR010000007.1:0-68169 GCA_943372705.1 Opitutus sp. GAS368
CTGCTTCGCTCGCGCCCCGCCGCGATCCAAACACGCCGCCATCCGGAGCATGGGCCAAAAGCCGGGCGTCGCGCCTCGACACCAACGAACCACTCCGCAAGTCGCCATGCTAACATGCATCGCAAGGATTGAGAACTTATTCACACGGCGAAATTTCTCCTTGTATTTATAGGTCAGGCAGGAATTGTCGACCTTCCGCCGTTTGATCCAACGCGCGCATTACGTCTGATCGAATGCCTCTTCTATGTGAAGTAGGGATTCATCTCTCGTCTTGCGAACGTAGTTTTTAAAAAAAGTTCTTGCCGAGTTTTTATGGCAAGGTAGCGTCTCGCCTCTTTTCCCAAATTTTCTATCCGTAAATTTCCGTTTCCTCGTATGCCAACCATCAACCAGCTAGTGCGCAAAGGCCGTCGCAAAGTGCACACCAAGTCGAAGTCACCTGCATTGGCCGGAAATCCGTTTCGCCGCGGTGTCTGTGTGCAGGTCATGACACGCACTCCAAAAAAGCCGAACTCTGCCATCCGTAAGGTCGCAAAGGTTCGTCTAACGAATGGTAACGAAGTAATTTCTTACATACCTGACGAGGGTCACAATCTTCAGGAACACTCAATCGTGCTTGTCCGAGGCGGTCGTGTAAAAGACCTTCCTGGTGTTCGGTATCACATCGTCCGCGGCACGCTTGACGCTACAGGTGTAGAGAAGCGCCGTCGCTCGCGGTCCAAATACGGCGTTAAACGACCGAAGGCCGCCAAGTAAGTCGCATTATCCTCAACACTATTTTTCCATGTCACGCCGTCACAGAGCAGAAAAACGCCACGTAGTTCCGGATGCACGCTACAAGAGCCCGCTCGTCGCGCATCTCGTCAACGTCATCATGAAGAGCGGCAAGAAGAATCTTGCCCAGCGTATTGTATATGGCGCCTTCGAGAAAGTCTCGGAGAAGCTTGAGAAGGGTGATCCGGTTGACCTTTTGCTCGGCGCTTTGGAAAACGCACGCCCACGTCTTGAGGTCAAGAGCCGTCGCGTCGGTGGCGCAACCTATCAAGTCCCCGTGGAAATTTCGTTCGAACGTCAGGAGTCCCTCGCACTTCGTTGGATCGTCGACGCCGCTCACGGCCGGAAGGGCGTGACCATGAAGGACGCGCTTGCTGCTGAAATCATCGACGCGTATAACAACACGGGCGGCGTAGTGAAGAAGAAGGAAGACACCCACAAGATGGCTCAGGCTAATCGCGCCTTCGCTCACCTGCGTTGGTAAGCTCCGTTAATTTGTCTCCCTATGTCCGCCTCTGCCGTTCCTCCCATTACTGTCGTCACCGAGAAATCCAAGATTTCACCGGTTAATTCCAAGGATCGCCCGTTTCCGCTCGAATGGACGCGTAACATTGGTATTGCCGCTCATATTGATGCGGGGAAGACCACGACGACTGAGCGTATCCTCTTTTACTCCGGCGCTGTGCACAAAATGGGGGAGGTCCATGAAGGCACTACCGTCACGGATTGGATGGAGCAAGAACGTGAGCGTGGTATCACGATAACGGCTGCTGCGATCTCCTGCGCTTGGAACGCTTCTTGGGGCCCATGGAAGGGAATCAAACAGCGTATCAATATTATCGACACTCCAGGACACGTGGATTTCACGGCCGAAGTTGAGCGCTCATTGCGTGTTTTAGATGGTGCTGTTGCGGTTTTCTGCGCAGTCGCCGGGGTGCAGCCCCAGTCTGAGACTGTTTGGCGCCAAGCCAACAAGTATCGAGTTCCACGCGTTGCCTTCATCAATAAGATGGATCGCACGGGAGCAGATTTCTATCGGGCGGTCTCTGAGATGCGTGAGAAACTTAAGGCTAACGCGCATCCGATTTTCCTCCCCATCGGCAAGGAGGAGAATTTCTCTGGACTTATCGATCTCGTCCAGAACGTGGCGTATTCTTTCGAAGAGAATCCGAACGATCAGCTTGGAATGAATCCAACCACGATTCCAATTCCGGCGGAAATGGTGGCTCAAGCTAAAGAGTATCGAGACAAGCTAATCGAAGCGGTTTCCGATTTCGACGACGTTATCGCGGAAAAGTATCTCAACGGAGAAGATATCTCGGTTCAGGAACTCCTACTTGGCGTTCGTAAGGCGACGATTTCCCTTCAATTTACCGGAGTCATTCCTGGTTCCGCGTTCAAGAAAAAAGGTGTTCAACGCCTGCTTGATTGCGTTGTAAATTTCCTTCCGAGCCCGATTGACGTTCCCCCAATGCAGGGACAAGACAGCGATGGGAAAATGGTTGAGGCTGTTGTCAATGACAAGGCCAAGCTCGCTGGTCTCGCGTTCAAATTGTGGAACGATCCATTCGTTGGTCGTTTGGTGTTCTTCCGTGTTTACACTGGCACACTACCAAAAGGAATGCCTCTATATAATCCGCGCACCCGCCGGAGCGAGCGCGTTTCCCGCTTAGTTCTGATGCGCGCGATTGAGCGCGAGGAAATCGATATGGCCTATTCGGGCGATATTTGCGCGGTGGTAGGCGTTAAAGAAGTCATCACCGGCGATACGTTGTGCGACGAAGACTTCGACATCCGCCTTGAGCCGCCGTCTTTCCCTGAACCGGTTATCTCGATGTCGATCGAGCCGAACTCCAAGGCCGACCAAGAGAAAATGGGCAACGCATTGCAGCGCTTGGTGGCTGAAGATCCCACTTTGCGCGTCAAGACTGACCAAGATACGGGTCAGACTATTCTTGCCGGTATGGGTGAACTCCACCTCGACATCATTCGAGACCGGATGAAGCGTGAGTTTAAAGTGGAAGCGACTGCTGGCAAACCCCAGATTGCATACCGTGAAACCATCAAAGCTAGTGCCGATGGTGAGGGTAAATTCATCCGGCAATCTGGTGGTAAAGGCCAATACGGGCACGTTTGTATCAAAATGGAGCCGGCCGAAAAAGGCAAAGGTGTCGAGGTAATTAATGAGACTGTTGGTGGCTCCATTCCGAAAGAATTCATCAAACCTGCCACTGAGGGTATTCTCGAGGGCGCGAACAACGGTGTCGTTGCCGGATTCCCTGTAGTCGACGTTATTATTCGTATCGTTGACGGTTCTTTTCACGAGGTCGACTCGTCCGAGCTCGCGTTCAAGATGGCAGGTATCTTCGCCTTCAAGGATGCGATGAAGAAGGCAAATCCGATTCTACTTGAGCCAATTATGGGTGTGGAAGTTACCACCCCTGAAGAATATCAGGGCGATCTCATGGGCGACATCAACCGCCGCCGTGGTCAGATTCAAGGGATGGAGAACAAAGCGGGGGCTTGTATTATCACCGCGCATGTTCCCCTTGAACTTCTCTTTGGTTACGTCACCGACATTCGTTCGCTTTCGAAAGGGCGTGCTAGCGCCGGCATTACGCCGTCGCACTTCGAACAGGTGCCAAACGCTCTCCTTGCCAAGATCGTCGAGAGCAACGCCAAGGGTCCTGCCCGCACTTAAACCTTCGTTATTTTTTCGCCATGAAAGGCCAACGCATCCGTATCAAACTCCAAGGCTTTGACTATCGCGTGATCGATCAGTCCGCCCAGGACATTGTCGAAACCGCCAAGCGCTCAGGCGCACGGGTCTCCGGCCCCATTCCGCTGCCCACCCGCATCGAGAAACTTTCCGTCAACCGCTCACCGCACGTGGACAAGAAATCCATGGAGCAATTCGAGACGCGCACGCATAAGCGTCTCATCGATATTATCGAGCCGACCGCCCAAACGGTCGATGAGCTGAAGAAACTCAACCTCCCGTCCGGCGTGGACATCACTATCAACGTCTAAGAACGTCTACTTAACTTTCAACGTTAGCAGTTGCCTGTGTGCCCCTCGTGGCACCGCCAGGTTTCGACTAATGTAGGTCGTTAAACGGAATATCTTTCCACCTACCAATTAGCCCATGATCTCATCGCTCCTCGGCAAAAAAATCGGGATGACGCAGGTCTACGACGCCCAAAACGTCTTAGTTCCCGTCTCCGTGGTCGAAGCCGGACCTTGTTCGGTCGTCCAAGTCAAGACCCTCGAAACCGACGGCTACAACGCCGTTCAACTTGGTTTTGCCACCAAAAAAATAAAGAACACCGCAGCAGGTGAACTAGGACATGCAAATAAAGCAGGTCTCGAAGTCGCCCCTCGTGTGCTCGGCGAAGTTCGCCTAGCGACCGCTCCGACCGTCAAGGTCGGTGATGTTGTTACGGTCGCCGCCTTTTCGGAAGGCATGCTTGTTGACGTCAGTGGCGTCAGCAAAGGTAAGGGGTTTCAAGGTGTTGTTAAGCGCTTCCGTGTTGCCGGCGGTCCTGCCACGCACGGCTCCATGTTCCACCGGCGTATCGGTTCGGTCGGTATGCGCCAAACGCCTGGTCGTGTTTGGAAGAACCAGGCGATGCCTGGCCATATGGGCACCGATTCGCGCACGGTTCAAAACTTGCGCGTGGTTAAAATCATCGCTGACAAGAATCTTATCCTCGTAAAGGGTGCTATTCCTGGTGCCAATGGCGACGATGTTGTTGTGCGCACTGCCATCAAAGGACAATGGGCACTTCCTGTGGTTGCAGCTCCTGTTGCCCTGACCGGTGCCAAGGCCGTGGGTGCAAAGCCCGCAGCTGCCGCTAAGCCTGCTGCCAAGAAATAACCCGGAGACCAAGTCATGAAACTCACCGTTTTTAGTTCTGACGGCACGACGAGCAGCGAAAAAGATTTCGCCAACCTTCCCACGTTTGAGGGCGATAAAGGCCTCCAAGCGGTAAAGGAAGTCATCGTCGCCATTAATGCCAACAATCGGCAAGGCACTCACTCCACCAAAACCCGCGGCGAAGTCCGCGGCGGTGGCAAGAAACCGTGGCGCCAAAAGGGCACCGGACGTGCCCGCGCCGGCTCCATTCGTTCTCCTTTGTGGAGTGGCGGTGGCGTTGTTTTCGGTCCGAAGCCCCGCGATTATTCGAAAAAGATCAATGGCAAGGTGAAGGATCTTGCTTTCAGCCGCGCTCTTTTTGATCGCGCTGTTGCCGGCGAAATCGCTGTCATCGAAAACTTCGTGGCCACTGCCGCGAAGACCAAGTCGGTTGACGTTATTCTCGGACGCATCTGCGCTAAGGGAAAACTGCTGCTCGTCGACGCTCCGTTCGCCGTCGAGACCGCCCGTGCCGCGCGCAACATTGAACGCGTTTCTCTCCAAGAAGCGTCGAAGCTCAACACACTCGATCTTGCGCAATACAAGAAAATCATCGTCAGCACCAAGGCGCTCGAGACCATTCTCGCCCGCGTCAATGGAGGAAAGAACTAATGAACGCCGACAAAGTTCTCAAATTCGTCCGCCTCTCGGAGAAATCAAACAAGCTCAGCTCGCTGCTCGGGCAATATACCTTTGAGGTCTACAAGGACGCCAATAAGCACCAGATAGCTGAGGCTGTTGAGCAAACCTTTAAGGTCACCGTTAATCGTGTAAACACGATGACGATCCGCGGTAAGAACAAGAAAAGTCGCACGGGACGCCCAAGCCTCGGTTCAGACTACAAGAAGGCGATCGTTACCCTTAAAGCTGGCGACAAGATCGAGCTCGTTTAACGCGAGTTCGACCCAACGGAGATATCCAACATGCCTATCAATTCATTTCGCCCGCTTACGCCATCCGGTCGCTTCACGTCGCTCAACATGGAGAAAGGCCTCTCGAAGGAGCGGCCTCAGCGAGCACTCACAGAAAACAAACATAAGAGTGGTGGCCGCAACGTCTACGGTCGCGTGACATCGCGCCATCGTGGCGGCGGTCACAAGCAACTCTACCGTATTATCGACTTCAAGCGGGATATTCTTGATATGCCCGCCCGCGTTCAGGCGATCGAGTATGATCCGAATCGTTCGGCGAATATCGCGCTCATTGCTTACTCCAACGGAGAAAAGCGCTATATTATTGCTCCGAATGGTCTCTCGGTCGGCGCAACCATTTTTGCCTCGAACAAGGCTACGACGAACGATTTCACAGTCGGCAACAACTTCCCGTTGCACCTGATCCCGCCTTCGACGCTCCTGCACTGTGTTGAACTCTTGCCTGGACGTGGTGCTCAGATCGCCCGCACTGCTGGCACGAGTCTCGAACTTATCGGCGTCGAAGGCACGAGGGCACAGCTGAAGATGCCCTCCGGAGAGTTCCGCTACGTGCACGCCAATTGCCGTGCGACCATTGGTGTCGTTGGCAACGGGGATCACAACAAGCAGTCTCTCGGTAAGGCGGGGCGCAATCGTTGGCTCGGCGTTCGTCCGCAGTCACGCGGTATGGCCCGTAACCCAGTGGACCATCCAAACGGTGGTGGTCAGGGAAAATCAAAGGGTGGTGGTGGTCGCCAGCAGCTGGTGTCCCCTTGGGGTCAGCTTGCCAAAGGTTTCCCAACTCGTCGTCGGAGCAAACTTTCGAACAAGTCGATCATTCTACACCACAACGGTCGTAAGCCCCGCAACAAGAAGTAAGCCGCCCCTTTTCGCACCATGGCACGTTCCATTAAAAAAGGTTTCTTTGTCGACTACCACCTCCTCGAAAAAATCGAGAAGGCGGTCAAGGCCGGCGCCAAGAAACCCATCCAGACTTGGTCCCGCCGCTCGACGATTACGCCCGACTTCATCGGCCATACGTTTAGCGTTCATAACGGCAAGGTCTTCACCGCCGTCTACGTCACTGAAAACATGGTTGGCCACAAGCTAGGCGAATTTGCCCCGACCCGCATCTTCAAGTCGCACGGTGGCATGACCCGCAAGGAGATTTAACATCATTTCCATGTTTCGCCACCCTATCCAGTTCCGCTTGTGCGCAGTCTTTGCTTTGTCACCTCTTTTGGTGTGTGGAGCAGTTGCGTCCGGGGCGGCTACTGTGGCGGGGTTCCAAGCGACACGTATAGCCGATTTGGTGCTTCTCGATCGGGGCCACGACGCCGGACTGCGTCAAGGAATGCACTGCTACATCACCCGTGGTGGTGCTAAAATTGCCGAGATTCTTCTCGTCGACCTTCGTCCTTCAAGTGCGTCCGCGTTGATCGTCGGCCAAACTTATCCGCAGTCGATACAGTTGGGCGACGCGGTCTCGGTAAAGATTTCTAAAACTTCGCAGCAACAAAACATAAAAGGGTAGGGTGGACTTGTTCCACCACTATCGCCGGCTAGTCGTCGGAATCCTCCACCCGTCCTCGTAATAACCATGGAAGTTCAAGCCCTCACTCGCTACGCGCGTATGTCGCCTAAAAAAATGCGCGACATCTCCCGCATCGTTCAAGGCCGTAAGGCCGCCGAAGCCCTCGATTACCTTGCTTTGATTCCGCGCAAGTCAGCGAAGCTAATCGCTAAGACGCTGAAGAGCGCAATCGCGAATGCCGAGAACAACAACAATCTTTCGGCCGACAGCCTTACCATCAAATTGGCTTTGATCGAGAACGGTCCGGTCTTGAAGCGCTTCAAGGCTGGTGCGCGCGGCACTGCGATGCCCCGCCGTAAGAAGATGTCGCATATCCGCATCGTCCTCACCGACGGCACTTCGAACTAATCACCAACTACCATGGGCCAAAAAACCAATCCCACAGGCTTCCGTCTCGCCGTCCGTCGCAACTGGCAGTCTCGCTGGTATGCTTCGAAGAAGGAATTTCCGAAGCTTCTGCTTGAGGACCAGATCATTCGCACCAAATTGATGGAGAAGCTCAAGCAAGCTTCCGTTCCGCGTATCTTCATCGAGCGTGCGTCGAATCGGGTCCGTGTCAAAATTTACACAGCGCGTCCTGGTATTGTTATCGGTCGTAAAGGTCAGGAAATTGAGAAGATCAAGGAAGAGCTTTCCAAGCTTACGGGTAAGGAGATCCTCCTCGACATTCAGGAAGTAAAGAAGCCCGAGATTGAGGCTGCTCTCGTCGCCGAGAACGTCGCTCTCCAGCTTGAGCGCCGCATCGCGTTTCGTCGCGCCATGAAGAAGGCCGTTGAAATGGCCATGGCCCTCGGAGCCGAAGGTATTCGTATTCAATGTTCCGGGCGCCTTGGTGGCGCCGATATCGCCCGTCGCGAATGGCAACGCAAGGGCCGCGTGCCGTTGCACACTCTCCGCGAAAATATCGACTACGGCTTTGCCGAAGCGCTCACCGTCTACGGCAAGATCGGCGTCAAGTGCTGGATCTGCAAAAAAGAGGCCGACAATAACTGATCCGGTTCACGGATAAACTTTTTCAAAGGAGAATACTCCCATGGCTCTAGCTCCCGCCCGCACCAAATACCGCAAGTCGATGAAAGGCTCCCGCGCAGGCAATGCCAAGCGCGGCAACACTCTCGCCTTCGGTGAATTCGGTCTCCAGTCGCTCTCCCGCGGCCCGATGACCGGTCAACAGATCGAAGCAGCCCGTGTTACCATTTCGCGCCATCTAAAGCGGAAAGGTAAGCTCTGGATTCGCGTTTTCCCTCACAAGCCAATCAGCAAAAAGCCGGCCGAAGTGCGCATGGGCCAAGGCAAAGGGCCGGTCGAATATTACGTCGCCGTAATCAAGCCGGGAGCTGTTCTCTTTGAACTCGCCGGCGTGCCGACCACTGTCGCCAAAGAAGCCTTCCGTTTGGCCGACGCCAAACTGCCGTTCCGCTGCCGCTTTATCCAGCGCGACGCCACCGCGGCCTAATTTCAAAACAACGCCCGCCATGACTTCCAAAGAAATCCGCGATCTGTCTTCCGACGAGATCACCGCCAAGGTCCGCGCCGCCCGCGAAGAACTCCTTCAGCTCCGGTTGCGCAAGCAAACTGGTCAGGTCGAGAAGACCTCACAGCTTCGCACCCTCCGCAAGGACATCGCCCGCCTCCTCACCATCCAAAACGAGAAGAAAAGCAAAGCGGCCGCCGCCTAAGCACTCTCGCCTTAAATAATTCACCGCCATGTCCACCGCCACTGAAGGCCAGCGCACCAAGCGTCGCACCCAAATCGGTTTCGTTTCGAGCCGATCCGGAGATAAGTCCGTCAAGGTTACCGTTGCTTACAAGACTCCGCATCCTCTCTACCACAAGGTCGTCAATCGCCAGACGGTTCTCCACGTCCACGACGAAAAGAACGAGACCAAAGTCGGCGATAAGGTTGAGGTAATGGAAACTCGTCCGCTTAGCCGCCTTAAGCGCTGGCGGGTGGTTTCTATTCTCCTGAAAGCCGTCACCACCGATGCCGTCGCGATTTCCGAGAAGGATGTTGCCGAACTCGTTCCTACCAAAGTCACGAAGGCCTGAGCGCTTTCATACAATAACGTTTATTTCTCAGGAGACCCGCCATGATACAACTGCGCTCCATTCTCGAAGTCGCCGATAATACCGGTGCTCGCAAGGCCGCGATGATTAGCAAAAAAGGCCAGATCACCATGACCGCCGGTGTCGGTGATATTATCACTGTTCACATCAAGCAGAGTGCCACCGAGGCGACCGTGAAGAAGGGCGAAGTTGCCAAGGCTGTCGTCGTTCGCACGAAAGCGCCGGTCCGCCGTGCCGACGGCAGTTACCTCCGCTTCGACAGCAACGCGATCGTCATCATCGACGCCACCAACAATCCGAAGGGGACCCGTATCTTCGGGCCCGTCGCCCGCGAATTGCGTGCGAAAAACTTCATGAAGATCATCTCGCTCGCTCCGGAGGTTCTCTAACATGGCTACGAAATTTCACGTCAAACGCAACGACTCTGTGGTCGTTATCGCGGGTGCCCACAAAGGTAAATCTGGCAAGGTGCTGGAGATTCTCGCCGCCAAACAACGCGCACGCGTTGAGGGTGTTGCCATGATCAAGAAGCACCTGAAGAAGTCCGAGAAGAATCCCCAAGGAGCCATTACTGAACTCGAGGGTTCGGTCCATATCTCTAACTTGATGCTCCAGTCTGTGTTCGACGCGAGCAAACGCAAAAAGGCCACTGCCTAATAGCCGGAACAAATGCGCGCTTGCCAAGCCAGTAGCGCGCATGAGTTACTTGATGCTTTTCCACTCCTATCACCATCCTCAATTGCTTCCGGGTCGGTAATCCGGTCGCCAAGAAAATGAGCTACGTTCCCGTTCTAAAGAAATTCTACACCGAGCAGGTTGCCCCTGAGTTGGTGAAATCACGCGGTTATAAAAACAAGCATCAGGTGCCAAAGTTGGTGAAAATCAACTTGAACACCGGTATCGATGCGGACGCCGACAAAAACCAGATCGCTGATATCGCTCGCGATATGGGCCTCATTGCCGGTCAAAAGCCAATCGTCAACCGCTCCAAGAAGGCCATCGCTAATTTCAAGCTGAAGCCCAATCAGGTTACCGGCTGCAGCGTTACCCTACGTGGACCCGCGATGTGGGAATTTCTCTATCGCCTTCTTTCAGTCGCCCTCCCGACTATCCGCGACTTCCGTGGCGTCCCGAGCAAGCTCGATGGCCAGGGAAACTACAGCCTTGGTATTACCGACTTCTCTATTTTTCCGGAAATCACTGTTGAAAACGTGAAAAAGACCATGGGCCTCGATGTTACCATCGTCACAACCGCCCAAACGGACGACGAAGGTCGTGAACTCCTGAAACTTCTGGGGATGCCTTTCCGCCGCATTGAGCAGCAACCAACCCAGCAGAAGACCAACGCTGCCTAAGCCAACTTTCGCCGACCATGCCCAAGACATCCGCCATCCAGCGCAACGACAAGCGCAAGCGCCTCACCGCCAAGCACGCCGCCGAACGCGCCGAGCTGAAGGCCATCCTCAAGAATCCAGCCACAACCGACGATGCCTTCTATGCGGCGCAAAAGAAGCTGCAAAAGCTCCCGCGTAACTCTTCGGCCACCCGTATTCGCAATCGCTGCTCAATGAGCGGTCGTCCGCGCGCCTTCATCGGGAAGTTTGGCGTTTCGCGTATTCAGTTCCGCGAACTGGCTCTCGCCGGTAAGATTCCCGGAGTGACGAAATCATCTTGGTAACATTTTTCGGCCGCGGGGGTTTATGCGCTAAAGGCGCACCGGATATGACCCACGGCCACCCCTTAAACAACATCCACCATGACCGACCCGATCAGTGATCTCCTGACACGCCTGCGCAACGCCTCAAAAGCGAAGCTCGATGAGTGCGTCATTCCTCATTCCACTCTTAAGGAAGCCATCGCGGTTATCCTCAAGAACGAAGGCTACATCGCCGAACATTCCAACTCACTTTCTGCTGCGGGCCACAAAACGCTCGTCGTGAAAATGAAGTATGTTGATGGAGCCCCCGCCATTACCGGTATCACCCGTGTGTCTTCGCCGGGTCGCCGCCTTTACTTCGGCTACACTGAAATTCCGCGCGTCCTCAATGGCCTCGGTATCGGCATTCTCTCGACCTCCAAAGGTCTGATGAAAGATGCCGACTGCCGCCGCAATAAGGCCGGTGGCGAACTGATCTGCAACGTTTGGTAAAACCGCCACGCACCATGAGCCGCATCGGCAAACAACCCGTTATCATTCCCGACAAAGTCAAAGTCTCCATCGCTGGCGACACTGTCAATGTAGAGGGGCCCAAAGGAAAAGTTTCCAAAACATTCGCGCCAGTCGTGAAAGTTTCGATCGCTGACAAAGCTGTCACGGTTTCGCCCACCAAGGACGACAGCCGCTTCGCGAAAGCGATGTATGGCACTGTGCGCTCCGTCATCGCCGGAATGGTCAAAGGCGCTTCGGAAGGCTACTCAAAAGACCTCGAAATCCAAGGCGTCGGATTCAAGGCGAATCTGAAGGGCACGACCCTCGATCTCGCGCTCGGCTATTCCCATCCGATTCTGATGGAAATTCCTGCCGGCATTAAAGTTACCGTTACAGACCAGACGAAACTCAAGATCGAGGGCGCGGACAAGCAACTCGTCGGTGCCGTCACTGCGGAAATCCGCAGCTATTATCCACCCGAGCCCTACAAGGGCAAAGGTGTCCGCATCGTTGGTGAACGCGTCCGCCGCAAAGAAGGCAAGACAGTCGCCTAATCGTAAACATCCTTTTCAGGGTCCAACCCATGAGCGCTTCCAAATCCATCCTCCTCCAAAAACGTCGTTGGAGAATCCGCAAGAAAGTCACCGGCACTGCTGCCCGCCCGCGCCTCTGCGTTCGCTTTACGGCGAAGCACGTCTATGCTCAGGCGATCAACGACGATACCGGCACGACGCTTGTATTCCTCGGCAGTCTCGACGCCGAGCTGCGCAAACAGAAACTCAAGGCCAATATCGCGAGCGCGAAAATCCTTGGTGTCGCTTTTGCCATCAAGGCCAAATCCGCTGGTATCGCGTCGGTCGTTTTCGACCGCTCTGGCGCTCCTTACCACGGTAAAGTCAAAGTATTCGCCGACGCTGCCCGCGAAGGTGGCCTCCAATTCTAAAAATCAGCATGAGCACCGAACCTATTTCTGCCCCTGAGGGCGCCACGCCCGTTTCCCCTGCCGCTGCTGCTCCCGAGCGCGAACAACGAGCTCCTCGCGGTCAAGGCGGCGGTTTCCGCGGCCAAGGCGGCAATCGCGGCCCCGGCGGCAATAATCGCGGCCCTCGCCGTGATAACCGTGACCAAAAGCCTGAAGGTGACGGTCCGACGATGATTGAAAAAGTCGTCTTCATCAACCGCTGCGCCAAGGTTGTTAAGGGTGGACGCCGTTTCTCTTTTGCAGCTCTCGCCGTTGTCGGTGACGGCAAAGGCAAGGTCGGAATCGGCTACGGCAAAGCCAACGAAGTGCCTGACGCGATCAAGAAGGGCACTGCTAACGCCCACAAACACCTTGTTACCGTGAAGCTCAAGGGGGATACCATTCCCCATGACGTGCTCGGTCAATACGATGGCGGACGCGTGATGCTCAAGCCCGCGTCTCCTGGCACGGGACTTATTGCCGGTGGCGGTGTCCGTGCCGTTCTCGAGGCGGCCGGTGTGAAAAATATCCTTACAAAGTCTATGGGGTCCTCGAACCATATCGCGGTTGTCCACGCTACTCTCAATGGGCTGCTCCAGCTTCGTCTCGCTGAAACGATATCCACCCTCCGCAAAACCAGTTGATCGGCTAGGAAGAATTAAAATCCGAGTCGGGTGCGGACATGCAGTCACGCCTGGCGACAAATAGGAATCATATGAAACTTCACGAACTTAAGAATGTTAAAGGTGCTGTGCACCGCAAGAAGCGCGTCGGCTGCGGCGAAGGTGGCGGCCACGGCAAGACTTCCGGCCGCGGTGGCAAGGGTCAAACTGCACGCTCGGGTGGCTCAATTCGCCCGGGGTTCGAAGGCGGCCAAATGCCCCTCTATCGAAAACTCCCTCACCGTGGCTTCAATCAGTTTAATTTTAGGACTGAGATCGCTATCGTCAATGTGGGGGATCTCGCCTCCTTGGACTCATCGGTTACCGAAGTGGACGCAAATTCGCTTGCTGAGGCGGGTCTAATTCGCGGTGGGGAAAAGGCGGTTAAGGTTCTCGGTGACGGTGAACTCACCCGGGCCATCAAAGTGACGGCCGCCAAATTCTCCGAATCGGCCAAGGCGAAGATCGAAAAAGCCGGTGGCCAAGCCATCGTTGCCTAAAGTGAAGCGCGTTGCTTAATCCAACGCGCTTTGTTTTTTTTCTCCGAACGTGTCCCAACCTCTCGTTTAACGCTGTGTTTTCCGCTTTCACGAACTCCTTGAAAATTCCCGAGCTTCGCTCGCGCATTTTCTATACGCTCTCGTTGTTGTTCGTGGCCCGTGTGGCTGCGCACATTCCGTTGCCGGGCATCGATCCCGCCCCGCTCCAAAAGTTTTTTGGTGATCAGTCGGCCGGTGGCGCCAGCGCACTTGTTGGGCTCTACAATATGTTTACAGGCGGCGCCCTGATTAAGGGGGCTATCGCGGCGTTAGGCATCATGCCCTACATCAGTGCATCGATTATTTTTCAACTGATGACTGCGGTCGTGCCGGCGCTAAGCCGACTCCAACAGGAGGGCGATGTTGGGCGCCAGAAACTCACCCAATACACCCGTTACGCAACGGTGCTGATCTGCTTGATTCAGGGGACCTTGCTGCTTCTCGCACTGAACAACCCCTCGCAGCTTTTCGCGGGTTACGATGTTGCCACCTACGGTCCGATCGTCTTGGGAAGTAAGTGGCCATTTATTGTCACTTCCGTCATCTTCATGACCGCGGGCACAATGCTTCTGATGTGGCTCGGTGAACAAATCACCCAACGCGGAATCGGTAATGGGGTATCGCTCCTGATTACCGTGGGCATTCTGGCTGATATTCCCGGTGCCGCGGCCGCGACCTACCAGCTCTTCTTCAAACCCGTCGGCACGGGCACTAGCCTCGGGGTTCCTCAAGCGGTCATCATGGTCGGGTTGTTCATCCTCGTGACCATGGGCATCATCGCGGTGGTGCAGGGGCAGCGCAAGATTCCGGTCCAATACGCAAAGCGCGTCGTTGGCAATAAAGTCATGGGTGGGCAAAGTTCGTTCCTTCCTCTGAAGGTCAATTATTCGGGGGTTATGCCCGTGATCTTCGCGAGCGCTATATTGCTGTTTCCCCAACAAATTTTCTCCTGGGTTGGTAGCGCCTACAATATCAAATTCCTAACCGAGATTTCTCAAAATCTGCTTCGCGGTCATTGGTCCTACTACGCCTTCAACATCACTCTCATCCTCTTCTTCAGTTACTTCTGGGTGTCTGTGATGTTTAAACCAATCCAGATTGCCGACGATTTGAAAAAATATGGCGGCTACATTCCTGGTGTCCGCCCTGGGGAGCCAACCGCGCAGTTCCTCGATTTCATCATGACCCGCCTTACTTTGGCCGGCGCGATTTTTCTCACGGTTATTGCGGTTATGCCCGACGTTCTCCTCTTCGAACTCGAAGTGCCACCACGCATCGCCTACTTCTTCGGTGGCACAGGAATGCTGATCACGGTCGGTGTTATCCTTGATACCATGCGCCAGATTGAGACCTTCCTGCTCCAGCGGCACTACGATGGATTCCTGAAAAAAGGTCGTATCCGCGCTCGCAGTGCCAATCCGCAAGGTGGCATGACTGGCGAGGCGCTCAGCACGGAAGCGGTGATGAAACTCGCGTTGCCGATGCTCGGCCTGCTCGTGCTTGGCACTGCGATCTGGGCCTATAAGGCCTTTGTAAAATAAGTGCTGGACTCGGGTCGCGATGACCCTCATCAACGACCCTTTCTCGCGTTCTGGCGCTCCTGCCAAAACGAAGTTCCTTCTCCTCGGTTCAACTGATTTTCGCTTCGAAAGCCTGATGAACCGGTTCCGTTCTTTGAATATTGAGCACGTCTCTCCCTGTCGCATCGTGCGGCCGGAGATTTCGCGCCGCCCGGCTACTGTCGCGGCGAAGGAAGCTAACATGTTGGCGCTAATGCGCCGCTGGTTCTTCGCGCGCAAACCTGATGCGGGATTCGTATTGACCGAATTCCCGGCTACGCTGCTCCAAGCAAGAGTGTTTGATGAATGGCTCGATGCTCGCGACGAAAGCCTCCAAGGCGTTTTCGCCGGCCACGGGTCCAACGAGTCCGTCGTCCAACACTATCGCACGCTTGGTCTCTTTGTTGAGACCGGCGACCTTGTCGCATGAGCGCTATCCCAATAAAAACTAAAGAGGGTATCGCCAAAATGCGCGAGGCGTGCGCCATCGCCGCGACGGTTCTTGAGCAACTCAAGCCGCTCGTTCGGCCTGGCGTCACTACGCAAGACTTGGAAGAGGCTGGTCGCGACTGGATCGCGCGCCTCGGAGCCCGTAGCGCCTGTTATGGCTACCAGCATGGTTCGCGCAGATATCCGGCGCACACCTGCATCTCAGTGAATGACGAAGTGGTGCACGGCATCCCGTCGTTCAAACGCATCCTCCGCGATGGTGATATCGTGTCGCTCGACATAGTCGTCTGGAAAGACGGCTACGTCGGCGACAACGCCTATACCGTTCCTGTCGGCCCCATAGCTCCTGCTACTGAGAAGCTCCTCCGTATCAGTCAGGAGGCACTCTATCTTGGGATCAAGCAGGCCACTGTTGGAAATCGTATTAACGATATCTCACGCTCGATTCAGCAGCACTGCGAAGCCCACGGTTTCAGCCTTGTCCGCGATATGGTTGGTCATGGTGTTGGTGTCTCGATGCATGAGCCTCCCGAGATCCCGAACTTTGTGCAAAAGGGCCTGACCGACAAAATCAAGGCCGGCATGACCCTTGCGATTGAACCGATGGTGAATCTCGGGGCCTTCAAAACGAAGACGCTCTCCGACGGTTGGACCGTCGTCTCGGCCGATGGATCGCCCTCCGCGCATTTTGAACACACGGTGCTTACAACCGACCGCGGCCCTGAGATCCTCACCATTCCGCGCACTATTTCCGCTCAATCTTCCCTCCGCTAATCGTCCTCCCCTTTCCCGTCACACGCCACACGCGCCCTGCTTCACTCATACACATTCACTTTAAGCTCAGTTCACTTTTAACCTAACCAACCATGCCACGTCTCCTCGGTGTAGAAATCCCCGCGAAAAAGAAAGTCGCGTATTCCCTCCGTTACATCAACGGCATCGGCCCCACGCGTGCCGATCTGCTCGTCAAAGAGTGCGGCCTGAATCCCGACATGCGGGCACAGGATCTCACGGAAGAGCAGCTCAACAAAATTCTGCATGTCATTACCGAGCACAAGTGGGTGCTCGAGGGTGACCTCCGCCGCGAAATCGCCGGAAACTTGAAACGCCTCCAGGCGATCAACTGCTACCGTGGCATTCGCCATCGCCGTAGCCTCCCGGTGCGCGGTCAGCGCACCAGCACCAATGCACGCACCCGCAAGGGACCGCGCAAGACCGTTGGTGTCACCAAAGCCGCGCCCGACAAATCTTAATAACTCACCTCCATGGCCGAAGAAAAGTCCGCTCCCAAGAAAGAGAAACCCGCCAAGCCCGCCGCCGAAGGTGCGCCTGCTGCTGCCCCTGCCGAAAAGAAGGCCAAGGGCCCCAAGGCCGACAAGGCCGCCAAACCCGCTGCTGACGGCGCCGCTCCGGCCGCTCCCGCTGGGGAGGCAGTTCCGAAGGCACCTGCTCCCGCCGATAAGCCCGTTGAAATGATTGGCGGCGTCGCCAAGCAGCCCACGGCTGAAGACCTCCTCAAGGAGGAACTCGGAACCATCAAAGTCCGCAAAGCCAAGGGTTCCAAGAACGTCGTTTCCGGTTACGCGAACGTGCTAGCCTCTTTCAACAACACGATCGTCTCGATCACCGACCAAAAGGGTCAGGTCATCGCGTGGTCGAGCGCTGGCAAGTGCAACTTCCGGGGGTCCCGTAAGTCCACCGCCTACGCTGCCCAGGTTGTCGCTCAGGACGCGGCCCGCAACGCGATGTCTCACGGTCTCAAAGACGTGCAGATCCGCGTATCCGGTCCCGGTCTTGGTCGTGATTCCGCCATCCGTGCCCTGCAGGCCATCGGCCTTGAGATCACGTCGATTGTGGATGTCACGCCTATCCCGCACAACGGTTGCCGCCCCCGTAAACGTCGCCGCGTTTAATCTGCGCACGCGATCCACCCTCACTCTTAAACTCACTCTTTTACCATGGCTCGTTATACCGGCCCTACCACCCGCATCAGCCGCCGCTTCGGGACTTTCATCCTCGGCTCCGGCAAAGCATTTGAACGCCGCAGTTATCCGCCGGGCGTTCACGGCCCGAAGATGCGTCGCAAGCTCTCCGAATACGCTGTCGGCCTCAATGAGAAGCAGAAGCTCCGTTTCATTTACGGTCTGCTCGAGCGCCAATTCCGCCGCGTCTTCGAGATCGCCAAGCGCGAGCGCGGCGTCACCGGCGAACGTTTCCTCCAACTCCTCGAGACCCGTCTCGACAGCACGGTTTATCTGCTCGGCCTCGCCAAGAGCCGTGCGGCCGCCCGCCAGTTCGTCAACCACGGTCACATCCGCGTCAACGGCCACAAGGTCGACATCGCGAGTTACAATGTGCAGCCCGGTGACGAGATTGAAGTCAAGAATTCGCCCGCGTCCCGCCAGCTCGGCACGCGCTGCCTCGAGGAAAACCGGATTCGCAACGTCCCCGGTTGGCTCACGATGAACGCCGAGACCTTCAAGGCCACCGTCGTTCGTCTCCCTACCCGTGATGAGATGGAGCAAAACATCAACGAGCAGCTCATCGTTGAGTTCTACTCTCGCTTCTGATCCGCCTGCACACCTCACCTTTTTTCTCCTAATCGTCAGAGTTCATCACCATGCCCAAACGCCTCGGAAAGTTCGAACTCCCCAGCAAGCTCACCAAAGTCGAGGACGGCGCCACGCCGACCTACGCCAAGTTCATCGCCGAGCCCTTCGAGGCCGGTTATGGCCACACCGTCGGCAATTCCCTCCGCCGTGTTCTGCTCAGTTCGGTTGAAGGCTCCGCCATTTCGTCGATCAAGATCGATGGCGTCAGCCACGAGTTCCAGTCCATCGACAATGTCGTCGAAGATGTCACGGATATCGTTCTCAACCTGAAGAAAATCCTCATCGTCTCCACGAAGCGCGAGCCGATCACGCTTCTCATCAAAGCCAACAAGGCAGGCCCGGTGACCGCCGCAGACATTCAGGCTGATGCCAACATCACAATCATCAATCCCGACCAATTGATTTGCACCCTCGATACGAAGCGCAATTTCGAGGCCGAGATCGAGATTAAGACCGGCCGCGGTTACTACCCGGGTGTTGAGAACAAGAAAGAAGAACAAGCCATCGGCGTCATTCCGATTGACTCGCTTTTCTCTCCCGTTCGTCTCGTGAAATACGCTGTCGAAGCCACGCGCGTCGGGCAGATCACCGACTACGACAAGCTCATCCTCGAAATCTGGACTGATGGCCGCATCACTCCGGACGACGCCCTCAAGCAGTCTGCCTCGATCCTCAAGCACCACCTTGACGTGTTCGATCGCGTTTCCGAGGAAGCCTATGAGTTCGAGAATCAGCAGTCCGAGGTCAGCGAAGAGCAGAACAAGCTCCGCAAGCTCCTCAACATGTCGGTCAACGAAATCGAGCTCTCCGTCCGTGCGGCGAATTGCTTGAACAACGCGAACATCACCACCGTTGGGGAGCTCGCGATGAAGACCGAGCAGGAGATGCTCAAGTATCGCAACTTCGGCAAGAAGTCCCTCAACGAAATCAAGGAGAAGCTCGAAGCACTCGGCCTGTCACTCGGCATGAAGTTCGACGAACGCCTCCTCGATACGAAGAAGGAAGCCTGAGGCGTCTTTATTCAGAACGCCGAATGACGAATGCCTAATTCGTCATTCGGACCTTTGTCATTCTCCATTTAATCTTGGTCCTCGCGCCGTCCGCTGCCGCTCTACGCTGCGACCGGATTGCCGATCGGGGACCGCCAATACCAAAACACAATGCGTCACAATAAACACCACGCCTCTCTCGGCGTCACCGTCGAACATCGCCGTGCGATGATGTCCAATCTCGCGGCCGCGCTCATCACGCATGGTCGCATCGAGACCACGCTTGCCAAGGCGAAGGCCCTCCGTCCTTTCGTAGAGAAAGTCATCACCAAAGCCAAACAGGCGGCGGCGAAGACCGAAAAGAAAGATGCGCTTCATCTCCGCCGCCTCGCCCTGAGCGATGTGCGCGACGAGACCGCCATCACCAAACTCTTTAACGAGACCGTCAAGGAGTTTACCAACCGCAACGGAGGCTACACCCGCATCTACAAGCTTGGCCAGCAGCGCCAAGGCGATGCTGCCGAAATGGCACTGATCGAGTTCGTGAAGGCCGATGATCCCGGCTACAAGAAGTCGAAGGGCAAGAAATCAGCCAAGGGCAAAAAATCCAAGGTAGCCCCTGCCACTGAAGCGGCTGCTCCCGCCGTCGAAACGCCGGTTGCTCCGGCACCTGAGGCGACAAGCTGAAGTTTTCCGAAATCGTAAATTTCAAAGCGCCGACCTAAACGTCGGCGCTTTTTTCTGCCCGACTCCCCCGCCGGCGGAAGAGGGGACAGATGGTCGTCGTCGGTCGTAAGAGAGCGGGCCGAAGTCGTCGATGAGGGAGCAAAGCGTGTGCGCCCCCGGCGGCGCGGTTGTCGTGCGCCGCACGCCGGCGCCGTGTTACGAATTTCCTCGAGGCAGAGGTTTCTCGACGTTTTCTGCACGGACAGCGTCCCGCGCTAGGGCTTGAATCCCTTCTGTTTGTAGACTCAGTGCCCTCATGCGTTCGCTCCTCCGCTCCGCCTCGCTGCTGGTGGTTACCTGTGTTTTCGCGGCCCGTCTGGTGTCCGCGCCGGCGACGTCGGAGCTTGCCGCCGCGATCGACCGGCTCTTCGCCAAATGGGATCGGCCTGACGCGCCCGGTGTGGCAGTGGCGATCGCACGCGACGGTGAGGTCGTCTTTTCCCGCGGCTACGGCCGCGCAAATCTTGAGCATGATATCGCGTTGACGGCCGACACCGTTACCGAATCCGGTTCGGTGGCGAAACAGTTCACGGCGGCGGCGGTGGTGTTGCTCGCGGAGCGCGGCCGACTTTCGCTCGATGACGCCATTCGGAAATATCTTCCGGAAATGCCGTCGGCACTCGCGGACGGCATCACCGTGCGGATGCTGCTCAACCATACGAGTGGGCTGCGCGACATTCACGGACTGTTCGATTTGATCGGGCGACCATCGTATTCCGGATCGCACGACAACGCAGAGGTCGTGCGGGTAATGAGCCGCCAGCGGGACCTCAATTTCGCGCCCGGCACGGAATACAGCTATTGCAACGCTGCCTACATTCTCGCGGCGGTCATCGTCGAGCGTGTCAGTAAACAATCCTTTGGCGCGTTTTCGACGGAGCACGTTTTCCGCCCGCGGGGCATGACGCAGACGCGGTGGCGTGACGATTTCACCGCTGTTGTCCCCGGACGCGCGACCGGTTATTCGCCCCGGGCCGGCGGCGGCTATGCCATTGATACGCCTTACAGCAATCTCGTGGGCAACGGCGGGCTTCTGACGACTGCCGGCGATCTCTTGAAATGGAATGCGCGTCTCGACAGCGCAACGGGCGAGTGGGGCCGGGTGGTCGCCGCTCTCCAGACTCCCGCGAAACTCCGCGATGGCCGCGAGCTCGACTACGGGCTGGGCCTGACGATTACCGAGGCCGGAGGCGCGAAAGAAATTTCCCATGGTGGCTCGACCTCCGGCTACAAGACCTTCCTCGCCCGGTTTCCGGAGCGCCGGGTGTCCTTCGCGCTGCTCGGCAATGCCGGTGATTTCAATCCGTCCCCGGCGGCCCAAGCGTTGATGCGTCTCCTCCTTGATTTGCCCGCACCGACCGTGCCGAAACGAATCGAGATTTCCGAGGCGGACCTGGCGGCCTTCGCCGGTATGTATCACGCAGCGCAGACCGACGATCTGCTGCGGCTCACGGTGCGCGGCGGAAAGTTGCTCGCCGGCAGCGGCGAATGGGTGCCGATCGGGCCGGGGCGCTTCACGAGCTCGGGCGGTCGCGCGACTTTTTCATTTACAGCCGAAACTCCGCGTCGCCTGCGGATTGTTGAGCGAAATGCCACCGTCGACTACACGGCCGTGACGGCTGCGAAACCCACGGGATCTCAGCTCGCGGTCTACGCCGGCACCTATCGCAGCGACGAACTCGACGTATCCCACGTGTTGACTGTGAAAGCGGACCGCCTCTCCGTCGGCCGCTGGCCGGGACCGGAGTTCGCCGCGGAACCCACATTTGCCGACGGCTTCATGTTCGGGCGCGGCTGGCACGCGACGTTTACCCGTGACGCGGCGGGGACGATCACGGGTTATGAACTCACCAACGGTCGCTGTCGGCGCGTGAGGTTTTCTCGGCAGTAGGGTTTGTCTCCCGCCGGGCCGGACGCCCGTGGGTTTAGTCCCGTTGCCGCGCGGCTACGGCCGCCGGAGGGCCGGGTTTTCATACCACACGACGCCGAGCTGATCTCTTTCCTCGCAGGTGATGACGTCGAGGTCGCCGTCACCGTCGAGATCTATCAGCTGCATGAGGTCAAATTTCACTCCGGCCGGACCGCCGAGCGGACGCTGGAGCCACGGCCCGTCCCGCTGCTGTTCGAGCCACACGACTCCCGTGCGCGCGCCCGTGGCATTCTCGCACGTGAACAACAGATCCGCGCGCCCATCACGGTTTACATCCGCGATTTTGACGGCCTTGGCATCGCCCAAATTTTCCCGGTCAAGCGAAAGCACGAGCTCTCGCCACCTGCCGTCGCGTTGCCGCAGACATAGAAAAATATCCGCCGGCTTCACCGCCACCGCCACGTCGGTCAGGCCGTCACCGTCGACGTCGCCGACGTCGGCAAACATCACTTCGCGCCCCGCGGCACCGATCGCGTGCTCCCGCCACGCGGCGTGCGCGCGGTTGGCGACCGCGCCGGGGTTCGCCAGCCAAAACACCCCGGTGCGTGGCCCCCGGCGGTCGCTGAAAACGACATCGTGGTCGCCGTCACCGTCCATATCGTGCGGCAAGAGTGACATGATCCAGCCTGCGTCGCGAATTTTGTGATACTGCCACGCTGCCAGATTACCCGCCTCCGCCGGAGCCTGCAGCCAACCGATTGTCGCGTTGTTCCCTTTGGCTCCGAGCAGCAGGTCCAGTCCGTGTTGCCCGTCGAGGTCGAGTGCCGCCGCCTGCATCCACATCTGCAGATTGGCCGTCGCGGGAAACGCCCGCGTGCTCCATGCGCCTGCGTCCAGGAGTTTGTCCGGCGATCCGGTGAAGCGGTGCCAATACACCGTGCGCGTCTTGCCCTCGGTGGCGCTGACGACTTCGAGCCGCCCGTCGCCATCGAGGTCCGCAAAGATGGCCTCCTCCACATCCTTCGCACTGCCGACTGTCACTCGCGGCCATGTTTCGCGGACCCTTGCGGATCCCGGATTCAAATAAACGCGCACCTCGCCGCCTTCCTCCCAGCCAGTCACGATATCCGGCCGCCCATCGCCGTTGAGATCACCGAGCTTCACGCCGTCGGCGCCTTCGGAGGAGCGGTCGATCGTGTGACGCTCCCAGGTTGGTCCGGACGCGCTTTGGATCTGATTGAAAAGGATTCTCGCTTCGTCCGCCGGGCTCGCTGCGCGCGTCGCGTGCATCGTCGCAATCAAGCCGACTGCGAGCCGCAACCAACACGTGTGCGTGACGATGGCCAGAGGTGAAGACTTCATGGTTGGGGCGAAACACTCGGAGGTTTTTTGGGGTAGGGCAGGGGGGCGCGGCGCGAAGGGCCTGACGCCACTTCGATGCGAAGACGAAGGTTTCCCGGAGGCAACCGCGCGCCGTCGAAAACGCACCGCGTCGGCAAAGAAGATTGGCAAGCCGACCGCCGCAACTTCATCGTGCGAACTTACCCCATGACGCTTCACCGCCTGCTCCTTGTCCTCGGTTGTGCGCTGGTTTTCGGCCCGACGGCGTTTTCTCAAATTCGTCCGCCCAACATCGTCTATCTCCTCGCCGATGATCTCGGCTACGGCGACCTCGGCAGCTACGGCCAGAAACTCATCCGCACTCCGCGCCTCGATCGCATGGCGCAGGAGGGCATGCGTTTCACCCAGCACTACGCCGGCGCCCCGTCGTGCCAGCCTTCGCGCACCGTCCTCTTCACGGGCAAACACGGCGGTCACGCGTCCATCCGCGCCAACAGCAAACTCCCGCTCCCTGCCGGTGACCGCACGTTCACCCAAGTTCTGAAACAAGCCGGTTACGCCACCGGTGCCGCCGGCAAATGGGGCCTCGGCGAGGAAGGCACCACCGGCTCGACCACCGCGTTGGGGCTCGACGAGTTTCTCGGCTATATCGACCAGACCCACGCGCACACTCACTACCCGGACTACCTCTGGAAAAACGGCCGGCGCCTCGAAATCCCCGAAAACAAAAACGGCCAACGCGCCGTGTTCTCGCAGGACTTGTTTGCCGACGCCGCCCTCGACTTCATCCGTCGCCACCGTGAACGCCCATTCTTCTTCTTCGGCGCGTTTACGCTCCCGCACGCCGAGGTTGCCGTTCCTGAGGACTCGCTCGCCGAATATCGCGGCAAATGGCCCGAGCCGAAACCGTTTCCCGGCGCCAAGACCTACGCCGCGCAAAAAGAGCCGCGCGCCGCCCGTGCCGCGATGATCACGCGCCTCGACCGCGATGTCGGCCGCATTCTCGATTTGCTCGACGAACTGAAGCTCTCCGAAAACACGCTCGTCATTTTCACCAGCGACAACGGCCCCAGCACCGCCGGCGGCCAGGACCCCGAGTTCTTCGATAGCAACGGCCCGCTGCGCGATCTGAAGTTCACGCTCTACGAAGGCGGCATCCGCGTGCCATTCATCGCCCGGTGGCCCGGCCGCATCGTGCGCGGCGCCGAGTCGACGCTCGTGTGCGATTTCGCCGATATGTTTCCGACCTTCGCCGCCCTCGCCGGAGCGAAAACTCCCGCCGGCCTCGATGGCGTGTCCATCGTGCCGACTCTCCTCGGCCGCCCCGCCTCCGCCCAAACCCTCCGCGACCATTTCTATTGGGAAGCCGCGCCGCAACAGGCCGTGCGCCGCGGCGATTGGAAAGTCTATCGCGCCGCACCGGATCGTCCGGTCGAACTCTACGACCTCGCGACTGATCTCGGCGAAACGAAGAACCTCGCCGCCACCCAGCCCACCGTCGCCGCCGCGCTCGAAAAACTCCTCACCACCGCCCGCACCGACTCGCCGGAATTTCCTTTGGCGAGAAAACGGAACGGTAAGTGAATTCCGCACTTCGTCACCACCTTCTCCCTCGCCTCGCTCCAGCCTCCACCATGAATCGTTTCCTTTGGCTCCTCGTTTTCCTTGGCGTCCTTTCCTCCGCCGTCACCGCCGCCGAGAAACGCCCCAATATCCTCTTCGTTTTCGCCGACGATTGGGGCCGCTACGCCAGCGCGTATGCTAAGCTCGACGGCCCCGGCACACTCAGCGACGCCGTGCAGACGCCCAATTTCGACCGCGTCGCGCGTGAGGGCGTGCTCTTCCGCAAGGCCTTCGTCTCTGCGCCGAGTTGCACGCCCTGCCGCAGTGCGTTGCTTTCCGGCCAACACTTTTGGCGCACCGGCCGCGGCTCGATTTTGCGCGGCGCGGTCTGGGATTATTCCAGTCCCTCTTACGCGCTCCTGCTCCGCGACGCCGGCTACCACCTCGGCGAAACTTACAAAGTCTGGGGCCCCGGCACGCCCAACGACGCGCCCTTCGGCGCCGGCCAGCACGCTTACGAAAAGGCCGGTGGCCGCTTCAACCAGTTCTCCAAAAACGTCACAAACCTCGTCGCCGCCGGCACGCCGCTCGAGGCCGCCAAGCAAGCCCTCCTCGCCGAGGTCCGCGGCAATCTCAACGCCTTCCTCGCCGACCGAAAGCCCGGCCAGCCCTTCTGCTACTGGTTCGGCCCGACTAACACGCACCGCAAATGGCAGAAAGGCTCCGGCCAGAAACTCTGGGGCATCAACCCCGACATGTTGAAAGGCAAAATGCCGGCCTTCCTCCCCGACGTGCCCGAGGTGCGTGAAGACTTCGCCGACTATCTCGGCGAGGCCCAAGCCGTCGACGCCGCCCTCGGCGTGATGCTTGCGCGGCTCACGGAAATCGGCGAACTCGACAACACACTCATCGTCGTCAGCGGCGACCACGGCGCGCCCGGTTTCCCCCACGGCAAGTGCAACCTCTACGACTTCGGCGCCGGCGTCTCGCTCGCGATCCGCGGCCCCGGCGTGACCGGCGGTCGCGTCGTCGACGACCTCGTCACTTTGCCCGATCTCGCGCCGACGTTTCTCGAAGTCGGCGGCCTCACCCCGCCCGCCGTCATGACTGGCCGCAGTCTCGTCAACCTCCTGCGCTCGTCGAAATCCGGCCAAGTCGAAGCCGTCCGCGACGCCGTCTACATCGGCCGCGAGCGCCACGTCGAAAACGCCCGCGCCGATTTCCTCCCGTATCCGCAGCGCGCGATCCGCACCCACGATTTTCTCTACATCATCAATTTCCGCCCCGACCGCTGGCCGCTCGGCGATCCCTATCGTCTCGACGGCGCGAATCCGCCCACCGTCACAGAGCTCACCGAGGAAACGCGCACCACCTTCCCCGACGACGATGCCGGCCCGACCAAGGCGTGGCTCGTCACCATGCGCAATGACCCGCAGTGGAAACGCCACTTCGACTGGGCCTACGCCAAACGCCCCCGCGAAGAACTCTACGACCTGAACTCCGACCCCCAGCAGACGACCAACGTCGCCGCCGATCCGCGTTACGCCGCCGCGCGCGCGAAACTCGAGGCGCGTCTCATGGGCGAGCTTCAACGCACCGGCGACCCGCGCCTCGTCGACAACGGAAAATTCTACGAAACCCCGCCCATGTCCGGCCCCACTACCGACACCGGCGCCACCAAGGGCGGGAAAAAAGCGAAAGCCAAACAATGAACCTGACGTCTCTAAACAGCCGCTTCCGCCTCGTCTTCCTCATCCTCCAAGTCTGCGGCGCGCTCCTCCCGTGCAGCGCGATGGCTGCCGCCGCACCAGCCGCCAAGCCCGCCACGCCGCGCCCGCCCAACATCATCTTCTTCCTCGCCGACGATCTCGGCCGCCAAGATCTCGGCACCTACGGCAGCACGTTCTACGAGACGCCGCATCTCGACCGCCTCGCCCGTGAAGGCGCCAAGTTTACCGATGCCTACGCGGCGTGCCCCGTCTGCTCGCCCACCCGCGCGAGCATCATTTCCGGCCAGTGGCCGCAGCGCACCGGCATCACCGACTACATTGGCGCCCCCGCCAAACCCGAGGATTGGAAACGCAACACGAAGCTCCTCCCCGCCACTTACGCCGACCGCCTCTCGCTCGATTCGCCCACCCTCGCGAAATCCCTGAAAGCCGCCGGCTACGCGACGTTCTTTGCCGGCAAATGGCACCTCGGTCCCGAGGGTTGGTGGCCCGAGAACCAAGGCTTCGATCACAACTTCGGCGGCATCGACAAGGGCGGCCCTTACGGCGGCAAGCGCTACTTTTCACCCTACGGCAACCCGCGCCTCACCGACGGTCCCGACGGCGAGCACTTGCCCGACCGGCTCGCCACCGAGGCCGCGAACTTCATCGCGGCGAACAAAGACCGTCCGTTCTTCGCCTACTTCCCGTTCTACTCGGTCCACACGCCGCTCATGGCGCGGCCCGATCTCCAGAAGAAATACGAGGAGAAGCGCGCGCGCCTCGGCCTCACCGATAAATGGGGCCGCGAGGAGCCGCGCGATGTGCGCCTCACACAGGACCACGCGGTTTACGCCGGCATGGTCGAAGCCATGGACCTCGCCGTCGGCAAAGTCCTCGCGCAACTCGACGCCCTCGGCCTCCGCGAAAACACCATCGTGATTTTCACGAGCGACAACGGCGGTCTCTCCACGAGCGAGGGCTGGCCCACGTCCAATCTCCCGCTGCGCGGCGGCAAGGGCTGGATGTATGAAGGCGGCATCCGTGAACCGCTCCTCATTCGTTGGCCGGGCGTTGCTGCCGCCGGTTCCATCGTCAACGCGCCCGTCAGCAGTCCCGATTTTTTCCCCACACTCCTCGATGCCGCCCGCGCCAAGCCCGCGCCCGGCCAGACTCTTGACGGCATCAGCCTCGTGCCCGTGTTGCGCGGACAAGCCGCGCCCGACCGCGCGATTTTCTGGCACTACCCGCACTACGGCAATCAGGGCGGTGCGCCTGCCGCCGCCGTTCGTCGCGGACCGTGGAAACTCATCCATTGGTTCGAAGGCGACCGCGTTGAGCTCTTCAACGTCGTCACCGATCTCGCCGAGGCGCACGACCTCTCCGCTCGCGAGCCCGCCCGCGTCGCCGCCCTCCGCGCCGAGCTCACCGCGTGGCAACGCACCGTCGGGGCGAAATTTCCCGTAGTAAATTCCGCCTACGACGCCACCAAACCCAACGGTCGCGCGTCTCCCCGTCCGGGCTCCGCCGAAGCCGCCAAAAATCCCAAAAAGAAAAACTAGCTCCCGTTCCCTGCTTTCCTGCCATGCACTTCCGCCCCCTCCGCCTGCTCGCCGCGTTTTTCCTCTCTCCGTTCGCCCTCCTTGCCGCCGCGACCCCGCGTCCGCCCAACATCGTCGTCTTCCTCGCCGACGACGCCGGCTGGGGCGACTACGGGATCAATGGCAACCGGCTCGCCCGCACGCCCAACATCGACTCGATCGGCCGCGACGGCGCGCAGTTTGACCGTTTCTACGTGTGCGCCGTCTGTGCGCCGACCCGTGCCGAATTTCTCACCGGCCGCTATCATCCCCGCGGCGGCGTCCGCGGCGTCTCGACCGGACTCGAGCGGCTCAACCCCGACGAGCGCACGATCGCCGACGCCTTCAAGGCGCGCGGTTACGCCACCGGCGCTTTCGGCAAATGGCACAACGGCAGCCAGTGGCCCTATCACCCGATGGCCCGCGGCTTCGACGAATACTACGGCCACACCTCCGGCCACTGGGGCGAATACTTCGACCCGCCGCTCGAGCACAACGGCAAGATGGTCCGCGAGCGCGGCTACATCGTCGATCTCTGCACCGACAAGTCCCTCGCCTTCATTGAGCGCAACCGGGCGAATCCGTTTCTCTGCTACATCCCGTTTTCCACGCCGCACTCGCCGTGGGCCGCGCCGGAGAAAAACTGGCAGAACTTCAAAGACGCCCCGCTCGTGCAGTTCGCGACCGATCCCGCGCAGGAAGATGCGAACCATACGCGCTGCGCCCTCGCGATGCTCGAAAACCAAGACGCCAACGTCGGCCGCGTCCTCCGCAAACTCGAAGCCCTCGGTCTGCGCGACGACACCATCGTGATCTATTTTTCCGACAACGGCCCCAACAGTTTTCGTTGGACGGGCGGCATGAAGGGCCGCAAAGGCTCGGTCGATGAAGGCGGCGTGCGCTCGCCGCTCCTCGTCCGCTGGCCTGGTAAGATCAAGCCCGGCTCCATGGTCCGCGACATCGCCGGCGCCATCGACCTCCTGCCCACGCTCACCGCGCTCGCCGGCGTGCCGCGCGTTGGCACCAAGCCGCTCGACGGCGTCGATCTTTCGCCGTTGCTCCTCGGCACCGTGCCGTCGCAGCCGGAGCGTATCATCTTCAATCATCAAAACGGCCAGGTGAGCGCCCGCTCGCAGCGGCACCGTCTCGATAGCCGCGGCGCGCTCTTCGACATGGTCGCCGATCCCGGTCAGACGAAAGACGTCGCCGCCGAGCAGCCCGCCGTCGCCGCCCAACTCTCCGCCGCCGTCGCCGCGTGGCGCAAAGACGTGCTCGGTGCCGCCGCCGCAGCCGCGAGCGCCGATGGCGCCGTGCGCACCAAGGGGAAAAACAAAGGCAAAGCGGAAAACTACGTCATCCCCGATGACCGTGCGTTTTCAGTCGGCTACGCCGAGTTTCCCTGGACGCCGCTTCCCGCCCGCGACGGCGTGCCGCACGGCGCCGTGAAGCGCAGCAGCAACGCGCCCAACTCGTCCTATTT
The DNA here is from genome assembly GCA_943372705.1 of Opitutus sp. GAS368. Classification (GTDB taxonomy): domain Bacteria; phylum Verrucomicrobiota; class Verrucomicrobiia; order Opitutales; family Opitutaceae; genus GAS368. The sequence goes on from CALRZR010000007.1 coordinate 29,453, forward strand.
CGTCAACTGGAAGTCCACCGATGATCGCCTCACGTGGGACATCGAAGTGCACACCGCCGGCACCTACGACGTCACGATCGACTACACTTGTCCCGTGCCCGACGCCGGCTCGACCATCGAGCTCAGTTTCAAAAACGCGAAACTCGCCGGCAAGGTGACCCCCGGCTGGGACCCGCCGCTTTACACCAACCAGGACACGTTGCCGCGCCCGCCCGCTGAATCGCAGATGAAAGATTTCCACGCGCTCGCCCTCGGAACGATGCAACTCGAAGCCGGCCGCGGACCGCTCACGCTGCGCGCGTTGCAGATCCCCGGTGCGTCCGTGATGGATGTGCGCCGCATCAATCTCACGCTGCGCCGGTAATTTTTCCGCCCCTCCTCGCGTCTCCGTCGTCCCTCTCCTTTCCGATGAAATACCCCTTAGCGTTCCTCCTCGGGCTCGTCTGCAGCGCAGCCGCTTTCGCCGCCACGCCTTCGCCGCCGAATATCGTTTTCATCATCTCCGACGACCACGCGTGGACCGACTACGGTTTCATGGGGCACAAACAGATCGAGACGCCCCACCTCGACAAACTCGCCGCGCGCAGCGCGACGTTCCCGCGAGGCTACGTGCCCACGGCGCTTTGCCGCCCGGCCCTCGCGACGTTTGCGACCGGTCTGTATGCCCACCAGCACAAGATCAGCGGCAACGATCCGGCGCTCCTGCCCGAGATGCTTTCGTTGCCCGCCGCCAAAGACGCTCCCAACGCGAAGGCGAAAGCCAAAGGCAAAGCTGCCCGCCCCGTCGGCGACCCCGCTGCTTATTCCGCGCTCCGTGAGAAACTCATCTCCCACGTCGACCGCCAGCCGACCATCGCCAAGCTCCTCGGCCAGCAAGGCTACCTCAGCCACCAGTCCGGCAAATGGTGGGAAGGCAGCTACCAGCGCGGCGGTTTCACGCACGGCATGACGCGCGGTTTTCCTCAGCCCGGCGGCCGCCACGGCGACGATGGCCTGAAAATCGGCCGCGAAGGTCTCGCGCCGATTTTCGATTTCATCGATCACGCTACCGCCGAGAAGAAACCGTTCTTCCTCTGGTATGCGCCGTTCCTGCCGCACACGCCGCATACGCCGCCCGATCACCTCTTCCAAAAATACAAAGCCAAGGGCATCGCGTCCGATCACGTCGCGCGCTACTACGCGATGGTCGAGTGGTTTGACCAAACCTGCGGCCAATTGCTCGACCGACTCGACTCCAAAGGCCTCACGCAAAACACCCTCGTCGTCTACGTCGGCGACAATGGCTGGATTCAGCAGGAAAACGCTCCCGGCTACGCGCCTCGCTCGAAACAAACCGCCAATGAGGGCGGCATCCGCCAGCCAACGCTCTTCAGTTGGCCCGGCACGATTCGTCCCGGCCTCCGCGGCGAGCAGCTCTGCTCTAGCGTGGACATTGTTCCGACCGCGCTCGCCGCTGCCGGGATCACCGCGCCGAAAAATCTTCCCGGCTTCAATCTCCTGCCTGTCCTGAAATCCGGCCAGCCCACACCGCGCGACATCGCGTTCGGCGAAACGTTTGCTCACGACATCGCCAACATCGACCGCCCCGCCGACAGCCTCGTTTACCGCTGGGTGATTCAGGGAAAATGGAAGCTGCTGCTCACCTACGACGGCGCCGTGAGCGCGCGTTACGCGTCGTCGAATCCCCGCGATGAAAAGCGCCCGCAGCTCTTCGATCTGCTCGCCGATCCGCACGAAAATAAAAACGTCGCCGCCGACAATCCCGCCGTCGTCGCCCAGCTCGCCGCCAAGCTCGCCGCGTGGTGGCAACCCGAGGGCCGCACGGGGCAGACCACGTGGCCTCAGTGAGCAGGCCCGCCGCCGTGCGCCCTTCCGTGAAATCCGCGCTCTTGTTTCTCCTCGGCTGTTTGGCCGTTTCGGTGGGCGCCGCCGCCGAGCCGCGCCGACCGAACATCGTCTTCTTTTTCGCCGACGATCAGCGTCACGACACGCTCGGCGTCGCCGGTCATCCGATCGTTCAGACGCCCGCGATCGATCACCTCGCCCGCGAGGGCGTGCGCTTCCGCAACGCGTTCGTCACCACCTCCGTTTGCTGGGTGAGCCGCGCCGTCGTCCTCACGGGCCAATGGGCGCGCTCGCACGCCCAGCGCGACGCCATCCCTCGCGTCACCCCGCTCGCCCTTAGCACGATTTTCCCCGTGCAGCTCCGCGCCGCCGGTTACCGCACCGGTCATTTCGGCAAATGGCACCTGACGGCCCCGCCCGGATTTGATCCCTCCGCCCAGTTCGACCGCTACGAGGCCATCGGCCGCAATCCGTATCTTAAACCGCAGCCCGACGGCACTTCGCGTCACGAAACCGACCTCGTGGCCGATCGCGGTATCGAGTTTCTCCAGACACAGCCGAAGGACCGGCCGTTTGCCCTCAATCTTTGGTTCAACGCCGCCCACGCCGAAGACCGCGACCGCCGCCCCGGCATCGGCCACTACCCGTGGCCGTCATCCGTCGACGGCCTCTATGAAGACCGCGTGATCCCGCCGCCGCGGCTCGGCGATCCCGCGATTTACGAGCGCCACCCCGACTTCCTCAAACAGTCGATCAACCGCGAGCGTTTTTTTTGGAGCTACGATACACCGGAAAAATATCAGACCAACGTCCGTGCCTACCTCCGCATGATCAGCGGCATCGACCGCGCCATCGCGCGCGTCGTCGCCGCCCTCGAGCGCGCCGGCCTCGCCGACAACACGATCATCGTCTACAGCGCCGACAACGGCTACTACCTCGGCGACCGCGGCTTTCAGGGCAAGTGGTCGCACTACGATGAGTCGCTCCGCGTGCCGCTCGTGATTTACGACCCGCGTCTGCCGAAGGCGCAGCGCGGCCGCGTGCTCGACGAGATGGCGCTCAACGTCGATCTGCCCGCCACGTTTCTCGATTGGGCCGGCGTGAAAAAACCGGCCGCCTACGAAGGCCGCAGCCTCACGCCACTCGTGCAGGGCCACGCTCCCGCCGACTGGCGTCGCCACTTTTTCTGCGAACACCTCGACCTCGCGCCCACGCTCACCTGGGAAGGCGTGCGCGACCAGCGCTACGTCTACGCGCGCTATTTTGACCAACAGCCGGCCTACGAATTCCTGCACGACCTTCAGCGCGATCCCGACGAACTCGTTAATCTCGCCACCGATCCCGCCGAGGCCGCGACGCTCCGCCGCCTGCGCGCGCTCTGCGATGCCGAGATGAATGCCCGCGGCGGCGCCTTGCTCCCGATGGATCAACGCGGTGCCAAAAAATCTCCCGCGGTCAAAAAAGGCGCCGCCAAGAAAGCTTCCCCTCCAACCAGGTAACGCCTCCCCTTCAACTCTTACTTTTTCACTATGCTTCAACGTCTATCCACTCTCCTCGCCACCGTTGCTGTGGCCGCCACCGTCGCCCTCGCCGCCGAGAAACCCAACGTCATCGTTATCATGGCCGACGACCTCGGCTACGGTGACATCTCGTGCAACGGCGCCACCGCGATCAAGACGCCGAACATCGACCGGCTCGCCGCCGAAGGTCTCCGCTTCACGAGCGGCTACTGCTCCGCTTCGACCTGCACGCCCACCCGCTACTCGTTTCTCACCGGCTCCTACGCTTTCCGCCGCAAGGGCACCGGCATCGCGCCGCCCAATGGTCACCTCGTCGTGCCACCCGATGCATTTACGATCGCCGACGTGGCCAAAACGGCCGGCTACAAAACTGCCGTCATCGGCAAGTGGCACCTCGGTCTCGGCGCCGAAGGCAAGGGCCCCGATTGGAACGGCATCATCGCGCCCGGCCCGCGCGAGATCGGCTTCGACTATAATTTTCTCCTCCCCACCACCAACGACCGCGTCCCGCAGGTTTACGTGGAAAACGACCGCGTCCTGAATCTCGACCCGAAAGATCCGCTCTGGGTCGGCGACAAAGCTCCCACCGGCGACCACCCCACGGGCATCTCGCACCGCGCCACGCTCAAGATGGATTGGTCGCACGGCCACAACTCCACGATCCATAACGGCATTTCGCGCATCGGCTTTTACACCGGCGGCAAGGCTGCGCGCTTCCGCGACGAAGACCTCGGCGACAAGTGGATCGAGAAGGCCAATACGTGGCTGGAGGCCAATCGCGCCCAGCCCTTCTTCCTCTTCTTCGCTTCGCACGACATCCACGTCCCGCGCATGCCCCACGAGCGTTTTCAGGGCACCACCGGCCTCGGCTTCCGCGGCGACTCCATCGCCGAGTTCGATTGGTCCGTCGGCGAGCTCATGAAGACCCTCGACCGCCTCGGCCTCGCCGAAAAAACTCTCGTCGTCCTCTGCTCCGACAATGGTCCCGTGATGGACGACGGTTACAAGGACGGCGCCCTCGAGAAACGCGGGGCCCACCGCGCCGGCGGCCCGTATCGTGGCGGAAAATATACCGTCTTCGAAGGCGGCACGCGCACGCCGTTCATCACGCGTTGGAAAGGCCGCATCACCCCCGGCGTCTCCGACCAGATGGTCACCACCATCGACCTCGCCGCCAGTCTCGCCGCGCTCACCGGTGTCAAACTCCCGGCCGATGCGTGCGTCGACAGCTTCGATGTCTCCGGTGCACTCCTCGGCCGCCCCGGCGCCAAGGGCCGTGACCACGTCCTCTCCCAGGACAACGGCGGCACCGGCAACTACGGCTTCCGCGACGGGAATTGGAAACTAGTCCGCTACGACACCAAGGGCACCAACAACGACATCGTCGAGCAGACGCTCCAGCGCATGCCCCAACCGCAGTTCCAGCTCTTTGATTTGAGCAAAGACCCCGGCGAAAAAAACAACGTCATCGCGCAGCACGCCGATGTTGCCGAGAAACTGAAAGCCCGCCTTGCCGCCATCATCGCCGCCGGCCGCAGCCGCTCCTGAGCTTTCGCGCAACTTCGCCCCAACTCGAATTCGTCATGCGTCTCCGCCTTCACCCGTCGTGTGCGTTGTCTCGTTGGCGCGCGTGGTCACTCGTCGTCGTGGGCATCCTCTTCGTGAGCATCCCCGATCGGGCATCGGCGCAGAGCGGGCCTTCGCCCGCGGCCAATGCTGCGTCGAAAAGTCAGAAATCCGCCAAACAGGAGGCGCCGTTTTCCTGGGTGGCGCCGCTCTCGAAAAACGACCTCACCCGCAAGCCGCTGCCGGCGACCGTGCGGCACGCCGTCTTCAAGAGTCCCTCGATGGGCATCGACGTTGGCTACTACATCTATCTGCCGCCCGGCTACGAAACGGGCCGGGAGCGCTACCCAGTCGTCTACCATCTCCACGGCGGGCGACCGGGCGGCGAATCGAAGAGTGTGCGGCTCGCCGATTACGTCGACCGCGCCATCGCCGCCGGCACGATCAAGCCGACGATCTATGTGTTCCCGAACGGCGGCCCCGTGAGCTGGTATGATATGCCTGCCATGAAGCACGGCCTTGGCGAAACGGTTTTCGTGCGCGAGTTGATTCCGCACATCGACGCGACCTACCGCACGTGGGGCACGCGCGCCGGCCGCGCGCTCGAAGGCTATTCGCAAGGCGGCCGCGGCACCACGCGCATCATGTTTAAACACCCCGAGCTTTTCCTCTCCGTCGCGCCCGGTGGCTCGGGCTACGGCCCCGAAAAACACATCCAGGAGAACGACGGCTACGAGTCGCCGTCGCTGCGGTTTCTGCCCGTCGGCTACAATACGTGGGACCTCGCGAAGCAGTTCGCCGCCCGCGCGGATCGGCCGCCTCTGAGTATCCTCGTGTGGGACGGCACGAAATGTTTTAACTACGAGTTCAATCTCAAGTTCTCCGCCTATCTCAAAACACTCGGCGTCGCCCACGAGTTTCTCCCGATCCCTGACGTGGCTCACACCGCGACCGGCAGCTACGACAAGAAAGGCGACGTGATCATGGGTCACCATCAGCGCACCTTCGATGCCCACCGGCCGAAGTGACCCCTCTATGAAACGGCGTCTCCCTTTCCTCGCGCTCGTGTTCGCCTTCGCCTGCGCATCGTTGGCACCGCAGGCGCTCGCGGCGGAATCGAAATCTTCTCCGCCAAATGTCATCCTCATTCTCGCCGACGATCTGGGGTGGGCTGATCTCGGATGCTACGGCAACGCCTTCAACGAGACGCCGCACCTCGACCGCCTCGCGAAGCAGGGCCTGCGTTTCACGCAGTTCTACGCCGGCCCCGTCTGCTCTCCCACGCGCACGAATATCCAGAGTGGTCAGGACCAGGCGCGCTTCGGCATCACGCAACACATCCCCGGCCACCGGCGCCCCTATGCGCGCCTCGCCGATCCGGTCGTGCCGCTGCAGCTGCCGCTCGAGGTCGAGACCTTCGCCGAGCGTCTCGGCGCGGCTGGCTACAAAACCGGCTACTTCGGCAAATGGCACCTCGGCGGCGCCGGTTTCGGTCCCACGCAACAAGGTTGGCAAATCGCGCACGAAACCCAGGGCCACACGCAACCCGCCACTGCCGGCCGCACCGCGCCCCAACGCACCGCGGAATACCTCACGGATCGCGCCGTCGCCTTCATCGAATCTCACCGCACGCAGCCGTTCCTGCTCCAAGTCTCGCACTACGCCGTCCACATCCCGCTCTCCACGACACCCGAACTCGAAAAAAAGTTTTCCGCCAAGCGCCCGCAGCCCGGTTACCCGAGCAACCCCATCTACGCGGGCCTGCTCGCTGAGCTCGACGCCTCCGTCGGCCGCATTGTCGCCGCAGTCGATGCCGCCGGACTCGCCGAAAATACGCTCATTCTTTTCCTCTCTGACAACGGCGGCATCGAACACGAGCAGAGCGGCCGCGTCGTGACGTCGAATCTCCCGCTGCGCGGCGAGAAGGGCACACTCTACGAAGGCGGCGTGCGCATCCCGGCGATCGCACGTTGGCCCGGCACCGTTCCCGCCGGCCGCGAATCGGCGACGCCCGCGATTACCCACGATCTTTATCCGACATTCGTCGAACTCGCCCGCGCCACGTTGCCCACGTCGCAGCCGCAGGACGGCGTCAGCCTCGCGGCGCACCTGCGCAATCCCGCCACGACGCTCGCCCGCGATACGCTCCACTGGCACTTGCCGCACTACCACCACAGCACGCCCGCCAGCTCGCTCCGCCGCGGCGATTGGAAACTGATCGAGTTCTTCGAAGGCAACGTCCTCGAACTTTACAACCTCGCCGCTGATCCCGCGGAGAAAACCAATCTCGCGATCCGCGAGCCCGCGCGCTCGCGCGAACTCCACGCCGCGCTCGTCGCATGGCGCACGCGGGTCGGCGCCCGTTTGCCCACGCCGAATCCGCAGTTCGACCCGGCCCGCGCGACCGAACTCGGCGGTGGTGGCGGCGGTGGCGGCAAACGGAAAAGCAAATCCACAGTGCCCTAGTGCAACGACACGCAAATTTCGTGACTTTGGTAGCGGCGAGCGCCAGCGAGCCGAATCGACCGTCGGCTCGCCGGCGCGCGCCGCTACACCTTGGCTTGCCTCATTCTTCTTCCGTGTCGTTGACCTAGTCTTTCCTCTCGCCGGTCGCTTCGCTGCAACGCACCGCATTCCACCCCACCACACCGCACCGCCCCCGTTTTCGTTACCTCTCCCCGTATGAATACCCGCCACCTCCTCTGCGCCGCGCTCGTCTGCGTCGGCTTCGCGTCGCCCACCACGCTCTGCGCCGCTGCCGCGAAAAAGCCCAACGTGCTCTTCATCGCCATCGACGATCAGAACGACTGGATCGGCCACCTCGGCGGCCACCCGATGGCCAAGACGCCGAACCTCGACAAGCTCGCGGCGCGCGGCACCTCGTTTCTCAACGCCCACTGCAACGCCCCGCTCTGCAATCCCTCGCGCACCAGCCTCCTGCTCGGCCTGCGCCCGACCACCACCGGCATCTACGGACTCTCGCCTTGGTTTCGCACGTTGCCCGAGTGGAAAGACCGCGTGGCGCTCCCGCAGCATTTCGCGGACAACGGTTACCGCACCGCCGCGACCGGCAAGATCTACCACGGCGGCACTGGCGGTGGTGGTGGCGCCGCCGGCAAAGGCAAAGCCAAGGCGAAAGCGACCGCGGCCGACGGCGCGCCGGTGCGCCCCGAGTTTCAAGTGACCGCTCCCTACGGCGGCGTCGGTCCACGGCCGCCGAAGAAACTCGTTTCCGACACGCCCATGGGCAACAACCCGCTCGTGGATTGGGGCGTGTGGCCGCTCGACAACGACGACACCGAGAAGGGTGACTACAAAGTCGCGAGCTGGACCGTGGAGCAGATCAAGTCTGCGCCGAAGGATCAGCCGTTCTTCCTCGCCGCCGGATTTTTCCTCCCGCACGTGCCGTGCTACGCGACCCAGAAGTGGTTCGATCTCTATCCCGACGACGACAGCGTGCTGCCGAAAATTTTGGAAAACGACCGCGCCGACACACCGCGTTTCTCGTGGTATCTCCACTGGAGTCTGCCCGAACCGCGGCTCAAATGGGTCAAAGAAAACAACCAGTGGCGCAACCTCGTCCGCAGTTACCTCGCGTGCACCAGTTTCGTGGATGCGCAGGTCGGCCGCCTGCTCACCGCGCTCGATGAAGCCGGCATCGCGGACAACACCATCGTCGTTCTCTGGGGCGATCACGGCTGGCACCTCGGCGAAAAAGGCATCACCGGAAAAAACACGCTCTGGGACCGCGGCACGAAAGTCCCGCTCATCTTCGCCGGCCCCGGCGTGAAGGGCGGCCAGCGCACGCTACAGCCCGCCGAACTCCTCGATATTTACCCGACCTTGGTCGAACTCGCCGGGCTCCCTCCGCGCTCCGACCTCGAGGGCCTCAGTCTCGTGCCGCAGTTGAAAAACGGCGCGACGAAGCGCGCGCGCCCCGCGATCACGAGCCACAATCAGGGCAACCACGGCATCCGCAGCGAGCGCTGGCGTTACATCCGCTACGCCGACGATACCGAGGAACTCTACGACATGCAGAACGACCCCAACGAGTGGACCAATCTCGCCGGCAAGCCGGAGCACATCGCCGTGATCGCCGAGCACAAAGAATGGCTCCCGAAGGTCGACCGCGCCCCCGCGCCAAACAGCGCCAATCGCGTGCTCACCTATGACCGCAAAACCGATGAAGCCGTCTGGGAGGGCACGACCGTCCGCCGCAGCGATCCGATTCCGCAGTAAACTCCGCTCCCACGTTCACGTTTTCCACGATCATCCCATGAAGCGATTCCTCACTGCTCTGTTGCTCACGTCCTGCTTCGCCCTCACCGCCGGAGCCGCCGCGCCGGCTGCGCGTCCCAACATCGTTGTCTTCCTCGTCGACGACATGGGCGTGATGGACACGTCGCTGCCGTTTCTCACCGACGCTACCGGCAAGGCGAAACGCTACCCGCTCAACGATTATTATCGCACGCCCAACATGGAGCGGCTCGCGGCGCGCGGTATCCGTTTCAACCAGTTCTGCGCGATGAGCGTCTGCTCGCCCACGCGCATCGCGATCATGACCGGCCAGAACGCCGCGCGCCACCGCGCCACCAACTGGATCAATCCCGACCAGGACAACCGCGGCCCGAGCGGTCCGCCCGATTGGAATTGGGCCGGCCTCAAGCCCGGCGACGTCACACTCCCCGGACTGCTCCGCGAAGCCGGTTATCTCACAATGCACGTCGGCAAAGGCCACTTCGGTCCGCGCGCACTCCCGGGCTCCGATCCGCTGAAGCTTGGCTTCGACCGCAACATTGCCGGCGCCTCGATCGGTGCACCCGGCAGCTACTACGCGAAAAACAATTTCGACCGCACGAAATCCGCCAAAGCCAAGGCCAAGGCTGGTGCCCCCAACCACGCCGTGCCCCACTTGGAGAAATACCACGGCACGGATCTTTTCCTCACCGAAGCGCTGACCCTCGAGGCCAAGGCGCTCGTCGCCGATGCCGCGAAAAAGCAGCAGCCATTCTTCCTAAACTTCGCCCACTATGCCGTGCACGCACCCTTCGAGTCCGACCCGCGCTATGCCGACCACTACAAAGACTCCGGTAAAGCCGCCAACGCGCAGGCCTTCGCCACACTCGTCGAGGGGATGGACAAATCCCTCGGCGATCTCCTCGACCACCTCGAAGCCCTCGGCATCGCGGAGAACACCCTGATCTTTTTCCTCGGCGACAACGGCTCCGATGCGCCGCTCGGTCACGAGCACGCGGTCGCCTGCGCCGCTCCGCTGCGCGGCAAGAAGGGTTCGCACTACGAAGGCGGCATGCGCGTGCCGTTCATCGCCGCGTGGGCGAAACCCGCCGCCGCCAACGCCCACCAGCAACGTCTGCCGATTTCGGTGGGCACGATCCAAACCCAGCAGGCCGCCGTCACGGATATTTTTCCCACGGTCCTCGCACTCGCCGGAGCCAACACACCGCGCACGCACGTCGTCGACGGCGCGCGCCTCGATACCCTGCTCGCGGGTCGTCGCGATCCGCGGCGCGCCGAGACGTTTCTGATGCACTACCCGCACGCACCGCACCGCAGCGACTACTGGACGAGCTACCGCGACGGCGAGTGGAAGGTCATCTATCACTACTTCCCGTCCGCGGCGTCCGAGAATTCCCACTACCAGCTCTTCCACCTCGGTCGTGATCCCTTCGAGCAGAAGAACCTCGCCGCGACCGAGCCCGCCGAACTCCGCCGCATGATGCAAAGTTTGATCGCTTCCCTCGAAAAGCACGCCGCCGTTTATCCCGTGGAGAAAACCGGCGGCGCCGCGCTGCGCCCGCAGCTGCCGTAAATTCTGCCGCTGCTCTTCATTCCAAATCGGTCTCAAACTGAGTCTCGCGGACTTGGCGGTAGAAGCCTGCTTGCAGGCGATCCTCACGTCCTGAATCGCCTGCGAGCAGGCTCCTACCTCCCGACCTCATTGGTCTTAGCTTGAAAGCGATTTCGCCTCGGCTCTTGAGAAAAGAGAGCGAGAGAGGTTTCCGACGTAGCGGAACGCGTGAGTGTTTCGTCCGGCGATGCGAGGCCCAGTCACGAAAGCCTCACGGCTTCCGCTACCGGAAAAATATCTCTGCTTCGACGCCCTCTCAGCGCGGCACGAACAGGATGCAGATCGGCGCGGGGACGTTGATCACGCCTTTGGTCTGGTAGGTGAGCTCACCCGTGGTCGGGTTCACTTTATGGACGGCGACGGTGTTGGAGTCGGCGCCGGCGGCGAGGAGCCAGCCACCGTCGGGCGAGAGGTTGATATTGCGCGGAAACGCGCCGCGCACGGGCTGCACCTGGATCACGTTGAGCGCAGAGGTGGCCAGGTCGGCACGGTAGACGGTCACGGTGTCGTTGCCGCGGTTCGAGGCGTAGACGAAGCGCCCGCTGGCGTGCACGAGGATTTCGGCGGCGGCGTTCATGGCTTCCCTCGCTTTCACTTCGGCGCTGAGTGTCGTGACGTCGGCGAGTTTTTGCGCCGTGCCCGCCGCGGCGTCCCACGCGAAGGTCGTGACGGAGAGCGAAAGCTCGTTGAGGAGGTAGATGAATTTTCCGTCGGGCGAGAACCGCATGTGGCGCGGGCCGCCGCCGGGCACCGAGGCGGCGAAGCCGTGGCGTTCGATGGCGGGCTTTGCGAGGTCGATCCTGTAGATCACGATGCCGTCGAGACCGAGATCGGGCACGAGCGCGAAACGGCCGTCGGGTGAAAAGCCCGCCCAGTGCGCGTGCGGTTTTTCCTGCACGGGTTTCACGACGCCGGACCCGCCGGTGTGTTTGACGAGCTGCGCGGCGCCGAGCCGGCCGTCCGTATCGAGCGGGAAGAGTGCCGTGGAGCCGCCGCCGTATTGGGCGGTGAGGAGAAATTTTCCGCTCGGGTGCACGGCGATGTGCGCACCGCCGCCGTCGCCGATCGGGGACGAGTTGATGACCGTGAGCTCGCCCTTGGCGCCGATCTTGTAGCCGATCGCGCCGGGGCCGCCTGTGAAATTTGCGACGGCGTAGAGTTTGTCGCCGGCTGGGTGCAGCGCGAGGAAGCCGGGCGAGCCGACTTCCGCCACGAGTTCGGCGGCGGTGAGTTTGCCTTTGGCGGCGTCGAACGTCGCGCGGTAGATGCCCTTGGCGCCCGGGCCGCCCGTGCCGAAATAAACGGGCACCGGCTCGGCGGCCCACGCGGCGATCGCGCCGCACCACATCGTCCACAACGCCGCTTTCACCCAGGGGAATGGTTTCATGCGTCGAGCCGTAGCAGGTTGCCGGGACCTGCGCCAAGCCGGATCACGCTGGCGCCGCGCGATTCCCTCATCGTCGGCCTTGGCAAGCGTCGGCGCGTGCGTAGCGTGGCGCGCGTCGCTCAAAATTTCCCTGCGCGGCGCCCCTTCACCCTATGCCCTTCCTTCGTTTGTGCGTGCTCGCCGTGCTGTGTGTTTCGACCGCGATGGCCGCGGAAAGCCGCCGGCCCAATTTGCTCTTCATCCTCGTCGACGATCAGTCGCCGTTTGATCTCAAAGCCTACAACCCGAAATCCCCGCTACGCACGCCGACGCTCGATCGGCTGGCGGCTCAGGGCATGGTGCTCGACGGGGCCTATCACATGGGCGCGTTCATCGGCGGTGTGTGCACGCCTTCGCGGCACATGATCATGAGCGGGCGCACGCTGTGGCATTTGCCGATCGGGCCGGGCGCGACGGCGCATTGCCCGCCGAATCTCGAGCAGCAGACGATCCCGGCGGTGTTCAACCGCGCCGGCTACGACACGATGCGCACGTGCAAAGTGGGCAACAGCTATGAAGCGGCGAACCGCCTTTTCACCGTGCGCAAAGACGCCACCAAGCGTGGCGGCACCGACGAATCCGGCAGCGCGTGGCACGGCGAGCAGGTGCTCGCGTATCTGCAAAACCGCGAGGCGACCAAGGACCGCGATCCGTTTCTGATCTACTTTGGTTTCTCCCACCCGCACGACACGCGCGACGGCAAGCCGGAGATCCTCGCGCACTATGGCGCCACGAATCACACCGACCCCGCGGAGCCGCCGCCAGCGCACCCGAAGCAGCCCGCGTTGTCGGAAAACTATCTGCCGGCGCACCCGTTTCCCCACGGTCATCCGGGGCTGCGTGACGAGGTCGCCGTGAGCGGCGTGTGGGAGCGTCGCGACGAGCGCACGATCCGCAACGAGCTCGGGCGTCAGTTTGCGTGCAGCGAGGCGATCGACATCCAGATCGAGCGCGTGCTCGCGAAGCTCGCAGCGATGGGCGAACTCGACAACACCTACATCTTCTACACCGCCGACCACGGTATGGCGATCGGCCGCCACGGTTTGCAGGGAAAACAGAATCTCTACCAACACACGTGGCGCGTGCCCTTCATCGCGAAGGGCCCCGGCATCAAGCCCGGCACCCGCGCCGAGGGAAATGTCTACCTGCTCGATGTGCTGGCCACGCTCTGCGATTTCGCCGGCATCGCCGCGCCGGCGAGCAACGAAGGCATGAGCTTCCGTCCGGTGCTCGAAGGCAAGAAGCCCGCGGTGCGCGACGTGCTCTTCGGCGCCTACAACGGCGGCACGAAGCCCGGCATGCGCAGCGTGAAACAGGGTGATTGGAAGCTCGTGAAGTTCGACGTCATGGGCGGCACCGTGCGCGAGACACAGCTCTTCAATCTCCGCGAAAATCCGCACGAGTTTCTCGAACAACATCACGCTCCCGCCGTCGTGGCGCTGACCGGCGTGAAGCCCGCCGCTCACCAGCGCAATCTCGCCGGCGACCCGCGTCACGCGGCGAAACTCGCCGAGATGGAGGCGTTGCTGCTCGCGGAAATGCGCCGTCTAAACGACCCGTGGCGACTCTGGAATCAACCGACCGACGGACTCACGCCGCCGGTGGACGCGCCCGCCGCAGCCAAAAAGAAAAACAAAAAATGAAACCCACTGCTCCCGCCATGCTCTCTCGATTTTTTGCTGCGGTGCTCGCGGTCGTGATCGTTGCCGCCGGTGCGTCGGCTGCGGCGCCCACCGCGCGGCCCAACATCATCGTCATCCTCACGGACGACCAAGGCTACGGCGACCTCGGTTGCTACGGCAGTCCCACGATCCGCACGCCGAACATTGACCGAATGGCGGCGGAGGGTGTGCGGTTCACAGATTTCTACTCGGGCGCGGAAGTCTGCACGCCGAGCCGTGCGGCGCTGCTCACGGGGCGCTACCCGCTGCGCAGCGGCATGGCGGGAAATCGCCGCGTGTTGTTTCCCAACTCCGCCGGCGGATTGCCGCCCGCCGAGGTGACGCTCCCTGAGGCACTCAAGGCCCGCGGCTACACGACGGCGCACATCGGCAAGTGGCACCTCGGCATTCACGCGGGTTCGCGTCCGCAGGACCAGGGGTTCGATTCGACCTTCGGCCTCCCGTATTCGAACGACATGGACGCGCGCAAGGGCATCACCGCCAAAGACCGCTTCAGCCCGACACCGCCGGCCGACGGCTGGAACGTCGCGCTCATGCGCAACGGCGAGGTGGTCGAGCGCCCCGCGGACCAGACGACCCTGACGAAACGCTACACCGAGGAAGCCCTGCGCGTGATCGGGGCCAACAAGGAGAAGCCCTTCTTCATCTACCTCGCGCATTCGATGCCGCACACGCCGCTGTTTGCGTCGCCGGCCTTCAAGGGCAAGAGCCGCCGCGGCATCTACGGCGACGTGATCGAGGAGCTCGACTGGAGCACGGGCGAAATACTCGCCGCACTGCGCCGCGCGGGGATCGCCGAAAACACGTTCGTATTTTTCACGAGCGACAACGGACCATGGCTCACGGAAGGCGCGCAGGGCGGCAGTGCGGGGCCGCTGCGCGAAGGCAAGGGCAGCACGTGGGAAGGCGGCATGCGCGTGCCCGGCATCGCGTGGATGCCGGGGCGGCTGCAGCCCGGTGTGACGAGCGAGCCGGCGAGTTCGCTCGACCTTTATCCGACGGCGCTCGCGCTCGCGGGTGCGCCGGTGCCGGCCGGCGTCGCGTTGGACGGCCTCGATCTCATGCCGCTGCTCGCGGAGCGACGCGCGCTGCCGGAGCGGCCGTATTTTTTCTACCGCGGCACGGAGCTGTTTGCCTGCCGGTTGGGCGAGTGGAAGGCTCACTTCCGCACGCAGAGCGGCTACGGGCAACCGAAGGCCGACGACCACACGCCGCCGCTGTTATTTCGTCTGCCGCACGATCCGTCGGAGAAATACGATGTCGCGGCCGAACAGAGCGACGTGTTGGCGCGGATCGCGGCGGCGGTCGCCGCGCATCGTGCGACGGTGCGGCCGGTGGAGCCGCAGTTGAAATAGCCGGGGCGTGCGCACGGCGGTCATAGACCGCCGCTACAGTCAGACATCGTTGTCCAGCCGTGCGGCTAGGGTTGAACTACTTCGCGGCGGTTGCCGGGGTGGCGGGCGCGGAGCCGCGGGTGAGGGTGACGATGGGGGCGCGCACCGTGAAGTAGAACGTCGAGCCGCGGCCCGGCTCGGTGTCGACGCCGATCTCGCCGCCGAACAGGTGGGCGAGCCGATGGCTGATGGCGAGGCCGAGACCGGTGCCGCCGTATTGGCGCGTGGAGGAGGAGTCGACTTGGCTGAAGGCTTTGAAGAGGCGCTCGCGGCGCTCGGCCGGAATGCCGATGCCCGAGTCGGTGACGGCAAATCGCAACACGCACGGCTCGCCGGGCGCGGCGGCGGGCGCCGCGAGGGTGACGGCGATCTCGATGGAGCCGCGCGGCGTGAATTTCACCGCATTGCCGATGAGATTGACGAGGATTTGGCGGAGGCGGAGGGCGTCGATGCTGATGTAAACGGGCACTGCGGGATCGATCGCGGCGGTGAGCGTAACTTGTTTGGCCGCGGCGCGCGGGCGGAAGATGTGCACCACGGCCTCGAGCAGCGACGGCAGCGAGATGGGCTCGGGGTGGAGCACAAGGCGTCCGGCCTCGATCTTGGAGTATTCGAGAATATCGCCCATGAGGGCGAGGAGCGACTCGCCGGAGGTGCAGATGGTGGCCGCCCAATCCTGTTGCTCGGCGCTGAGCGGCGAGTCTTTCAGCATTTCGGCGAAACCGAGCACGGCATTGAGCGGCGTGCGGATTTCGTGGCTCATGACGGCGAGGAATTCGCTCTTGGCGCGGTCGGCGGCCTCGGCGCGTTCTTTCGCGGCGCGGAGTTCGCGTTCGGCGTCCTTGAGGGCGGTAACCTCCATGCACGCGGCAACGATCTCGCGCACCACGCCGTGCTCGATGCGCGGGCGCATGAGCGTGAAAAGCTCGATGCCGCCGACGGTGGCGAAGCTGAGCGAAACGTTGGCGCCTTCCCACACGCGTTGAAACGCCTCGTTGAGGAGGATCGCTTGGGCCGGGCCGGCGGCATCGTTGACGTATTTGCCCTCGATTTCGGAGGGCGAGGTGTAGCCGAGGCGTTGCAGGAGTTGGCCGCGGCAGAGGGTGTAGCGAAAACCTTCCGGAGTTTTGTCGAGACACAGGATCATGCCCTGCTGGAGATCGAGCGTCTGCTCGTAGTAGCGGCTGACGGAGGCGAGCCGGCGTTCGGATTCGCGACGGAGTTTTTCGTTGGCCTCGGTGAGCTCGTCGGAGGTGACCTCGAGCGTGTGTTCGAGGAAATCGCGGTCTTGCTCCAACTCGGTGTAGGCGGAACTGACGGCTTTGAAAAAGCTGCGCCACGCTTCCGCATTCGGATCGACGTGCGGGAGAAACTTGCGGATTTGGCGGGCGAGCAGCGGGTTCACGGCGACGGGGCGGACTCGGTGAAGATCGTGAGCGTCATGGTCTGGTTGTGCAGATCGCAACTGTGCTGGGCACCGCTCGGGCAAATTTCTCCGTAGGAATAGAACCCGGCCGCGGCGATCTGCGGCCCAAGCTGCGCGAGCACGGTCTCGACTTCCTCCTCCACGCGCTGGCCCATGACGAGCTTGCGGCCGACACAGCTCACGAGCACGGCGAAGCCCTGGGCGGCCGGCTGGCCGGCGTCGCGCGCGGCGGATTGGGCGCCGTCCACGAGGGCATCGCAGCCGGCTTTCATGAGACGGACATAGGAGCCGACCGGGATATCGCCGGCAAAGGTGAGTGACTGCCGGGATTCGTCGACGGCCAAGATCGTGCGCACGAGGCCGCACTCGGATTCGCGGCTGGCGAGCAGGCTGAGCGGAAACAAAAGACCGGTGGCGGGCAGGCCGGCGGCGCGGTCGCCGAGGTAGCGTTTGTAGAGAGTCAGCGCCGGCTGGCCGTCGAGTTCGTAGAGGACGTTGCCGGTCGACCGCGTGACGAGGCGGCGCGGACCAAACGGTTCCCACCCGCCCGCCGAGCCGTAGCTCACGTGGAGTTGCGGCCCGTAGAATCCGATGGCGACGATGCGTTGCGGGCCGATGTCGGCGCCGAGGCCGACGAGGGTGCGTTTGAACGCGGCGCCGTCGCCGGCGAGGCCGCCCGTCACCGAAACGTCGGCGGGGAGCGCGGTGCGAAAGCCGCTCGTGAGGGTGGTGCCGTTCACCGAGAGACCGTCGGACAGGACGAGCACGTGGCGGAGATCGGGCGCAGCCAGGCGTCGGCCGAGTTCAGTGGCGGCCGCGGAGCTCTCGTCTGCGGCGGTGACGACGATGGCTTCCGCGCGCACCTGGGTGGAGGCAAACTCGATGCACAGTGCCGAAAGGGAATCGTCGCGCACGGTGGCGCCGAAAATTTCCCCGGCGGTGCTGCACCCGGCGAGGACGGCGTCGGGAAAGTGTTCGCGAAGTTCGGCCAGCGGCGCGCTGCCCGCCTCGAGCAGGGCGGTGGCGCCAAAATAAAGCACGAGCCCCGGCCGGGCGGGCCACTGGGAGGGAGGGAGTTGCCAGCCGGACGCTGCGGTCCAGCCGAGGAGGGTCGTCTTCATCAAAGGAGTGTCGGCACGGTGACGGTTCTCCTTAAGCAGAACGAGCACAAGTTGGTGGGTAGATTTACCGGGGCGGGCTGGGGGGCGTTGAATCGGCTACATTCGACGTGGAGCGGTTTATTGACGCCGTGGGGCGGGCTCGGCAGGTCTTCAGGAGTGAAACTGAAAGCTCCTCAGGTTGTGCGAAAAAGCTCACGTGCAAAAACCGCTGTGAAACGTCTGCGTCCGAGTGTGTCGGCATGGGCGAAGCGAATCGGTGGCATGATGGAAGGACCACGCGATCTTTCGAGCCGTGAAGGATTCGGACGTTAGATACTTGGTGGACACGGGGCCGCTGGTGGCGGTGTTCAACCGCGCCGACGCGTGGCATGGGTGGGCCGCACAGACCTTTGAGACGATCGACGACTCATTTTGGACGAGTGAGGCGGTGGTGACGGAAACAGCCTTGAACTTGGGCGAGAATTCTCCGGCTGCGCGCGAACTGCTCGTGGCGGTGACGGAAGGCGTGGTTCACGTTTTGCCCGCCGTGACGGATGGCTCTGAACGATTGGAACCGTTGATAACGAAATATCCGCAGATGGATGTGGGTGACGGATCGCTGGTGTTGCTTTCCGAGCGTTTTCCGAAGGCGAGAATTCTGACGGTGGATTTTCGGGATTTTCCGGTTTACCGAAGGTTTGGGCGCGAGCCGCTACCGTTGTTGATGCCGGAGCGGAGTTGAGACCGATTCCACTGCATCCGTAGGGCACGCGATTGACTCGTCGGTCGGAGCCGTGGCTGTCACTCGAACGCCTGCTTCGAGTTGGTCTGGAGGAAGAGGAAGATTTCGTTGGCGAAGAGGGCGCCGAATTCGGCGCGTTTCTTTTCGCCCATGCCGGGGATGCCTTCCATGCGCTCGACGCGGTCGGGATAATGGCGCGCCATCGCGCGGAGGGTCGTGTCGCCGAAGATGACATAGGCGGGGACGCTGCGTTCGTCGGCGAGTTTGCGGCGGAGGGTGCGGAGGCGCTCGAAGAGGATTTCGTCGCACTCGACGTCGCCTTCGCGGCGGGTGACGCGTTTCGCTTTCGGGAGGTCGAGCGGCTTCGTGAGCGTGATCGGCGTGCGGGCGCGGAGGACGGCCATGCCGGCTTCGGTGACGTTGAGGGTGGCGTATTCACCTTCGTCGACGCCGACGTAGCCGATGCGCATGAGCTCGCGGCCGACGGCGGCCCAAGTGGGGCGCGCGACGTCTTTGCCGATGCCGTAGGTGGAAAGCTGGTGGTGGCCCCAACGCGTGATTTTCTCGGTGTCGGCGCCGACGAGGACTTCGACGACGTGGTTCAGGCCGACGCCGAAGCGGCTGTTTTGGCGGATGCGGTAGACGCAGGAGAGGAATTTTTGCGCGAGGAGCGTGCCGTCGTAGGTCTCGCGGGGCTCGGAGCAGTTGTCGCAGGCGGCGCAGTTATCGAGCGGGAATTTTTCGCCGAAGTAGGCGAGGAGCTCGGCGCGGCGGCAGCCGGCGCTCTCGGCGTAGTGGACGATCTGGCGGAGCTGGGCGCGGGCGATTTCCTGCTCCTGCGCATTCGTGATCTCGTCGAGAAAGTGCGTCTGCTTCGCGATGTCGCCGGCGCTGAAGAGCAGCAGGCAATCGCCGGGGAGGCCGTCGCGACCGGCGCGGCCGGTTTCCTGGTAGTAACCCTCGATGTTTTTCGGGAGGTCGTGGTGGATGACCCAGCGGACGTTGGGTTTGTTGATGCCCATGCCGAAGGCGATCGTGGCGCAGATGATGCGGGTATCGTCGCGGAGAAACTGCTCCTGGTTTTCGGCGCGCTCGGCGGCGGTGAGACCGGCGTGGTAGGGGCGGGCGGAAAAGCCGCGGCCGGCGAGGGATTCGGCGACGCGTTCGGCGGTGGCGCGGCTGGCGCAGTAGATGATGCCGCTCTCGTGTTCGCGCTTGCGGACAAAATCGATGATTTGTTTCGCGGGCTGATCCTTCGGGACGACGCGGTAGGTGAGGTTCGGGCGGTTGAAGCTGGCGACGAAGGTCCGCGGGTTATGCAGCTTCAGGTGCTTGATGATGTCGGTGCGGACGCGGCCGGTGGCCGTGGCGGTGAGCGCCATCATCGGGATGCCGGGGAGGGCGGTGCGGAGTTTCGCGAGCTGGCGATACTCGGGGCGGAAATCGTGGCCCCACTCCGAGACGCAGTGGGCCTCGTCGATGGCGATGCACACGACGTTCCACGACTTCAGGTTTTCCACCCAGCCGTCGAGCATGAGGCGCTCGGGGGCGGCGTAGAGGAGTTTGTATTGACCGCGGTGGAGACCGGCGAGGCGGGAGCGGGCTTCCTTTTCGCCGAGCGTGGAATTCAGAAACGTGGCGGCGACACCGCTGGCCTGGAGCTGGTCGACCTGGTCTTTCATCAACGCGATGAGGGGCGAGACGACGACGGTGAGGCCGGAGCGGGCGAGGGCGGGGAGTTGGAAACAGAGGGATTTGCCGCCGCCAGGGGGGAGGAGCGCGAACACGTCGTGGCCCGCGAGCGTGGCATCGATGATATCGCGCTGGAGAGGGCGAAACGTCGAGTAGCCGAAGGTGCGCTGCAGGAGCGCGGCGAGTTCTGACGAGGCGGGCATGAGCCGGAGGACTTAGGCGGGCGCGGGTCGGAAGCGCACGGAAAATTTTCCGGCCTTGGCTCGCGGCGGTGGGCGTGCAAGAGACGCGCCATGATGATTCATCGCTTCGCCGGAGTGGGACTCGCGTTAGGCCTCGTCGCGACAGCGTGGGGCGCGACGCCGTTGCAGGAGAAAGTGCGCGCGTGGCGCATCGCGGAGGAGAGCCGGCTGATCGACGAGTTTCGTGAGTTTGTCGCGATTCCGAATATGACGGTCGATCGTGCGAACATCCGCCGCAACGCGGACTTCATTGTCGCGATGATGAAGCGCCGCGGAATCGAGGCGCGGTTGCTCACGTCGGCGGCGCAGAACGTGAACCCGGTGGTCTTCGGCGAAGTGAAGGTGCCGGGGGCGACGCGCACGCTCATGCTGTATGCCCATTTCGACGGGCAACCGGTGAATCCCGCGCAGTGGGCGCCGGGATGGGAGCCGTTTGCGCCAAAGTTTGCGACCGGGCCGGTGGAGCAGGGCGGCAAGATTGTCGAAGGCTGGAAATCAGGCGACCGCGTCGATCCCGCGTGGCGGCTGACGGGACGCGGGAGCGCGGACGACAAGGCGGGCGTGATGGCGTTGCTCAATGCTTACTCGGCGCTCGTGGCGTCAGGTGCGGTGCCGACGGCGAATCTGAAGTTTTTCTTCGACGGCGAGGAGGAGCTGGGGTCGCCGAATTTGCGGGCGACGATTGCGGCGAATCGCGAGCTGCTGCGGGCGGACCTTTGGGTGATCCTCGACGGGCCGACGCATCCGTCGGGCAAAAAAGTGGTGGTTTTCGGCGTGCGCGGCGACGTGAACGTGCACCTGACCGTCTTCGGCGCGAAGCGTCCGCTGCACAGCGGCAACTACGGCAACTGGGCGCCGAATCCCGCGCAGGCGTTGGTGAACCTGCTCGCGTCGATGAAGGACGATGACGGGCGCGTGTTGGTGAAGGGGTTTTACGACGACCTGATTCCGCTGACCTCGGCGGAGCAGCAGGCGGTGGCGGCGATTCCTTCGGTGGAGGAGGCGTTGAAACGTGAGCTCGGACTCGCGCGGGCGGAAGTGCCGGGGCGCACGCTGTTCGAGGGCTTCAATCTCCCGACGCTCAATATCAACGGCATCCAGGCGGCGAATGTCGGGCCGTTGGCGGCGAATATCATTCCCTCGGTCGCGCAGGCGACGCTCGATCTGCGGTTGGTGCCGGGGAACGACGCCACGCGACAGGTCGCGAAGGTGGTCGACCACATCCGGTCCCGGGGCTGGCTCGTGCTCGATCGCGATCCGACCGAGGCGGAGCGCGCGGAGCACGCGCGGATCATCCGCGTGGAGACGAAATCGCGCGGCACCAATCCGCAACGCACACCGCTGGCGCTGCCAATCGCGCAGAGTGTCGTCGCGGCGGTGCAATCGACGGTGGACTATCCGGTGGTGCAAATGCCGTCGCTCGGGGG
Organism: Opitutus sp. GAS368; assembly: GCA_943372705.1. Taxonomy (GTDB): domain Bacteria; phylum Verrucomicrobiota; class Verrucomicrobiia; order Opitutales; family Opitutaceae; genus GAS368. The sequence continues at coordinate 51,384 of CALRZR010000007.1, forward strand.
CACGCTGCCGCTGATTGTGATCGAAGAAATGCTCGGCACGAAACTGCTCACGGTGCCGATCGTGAATGCGGACAACAACCAGCACGCGGAAAACGAAAACGTGAAGGTGCAGTTCCTCTGGGACGGCATCGAGACCTATGCGGCGTTGATGACCATGCGATGAACGCGGCGGCAATGACGGGTCGACTTTACCTCGGGTGTCCGGTGTGGGCGCATGCGCCGTGGCGTGGGAATTTCTTCACGGCGGACGCGCGGCGGGAGGAGTTTCTGCCGCAGTATGCGAGCGTGTTCGATACGGCGGAGGGGAACGCGACCTTCTACGGGTTGCCCTCGGCGGAGACGGTGGCGCGGTGGGCGGCGGAGGCGCCGGAGACGTTTCGATTTTGTCTGAAATTTCCGCGCGTCGTCACGCACGACCACGCGCTCGCGGGGCCGACGGCGGCAGAGGAGACGCGGCGCTTTCTGGAGCGGATGGCGCCGCTGGGGGAGAAGCTCGGGCCGTTTTTCCTGCAGCTCCACCAGAGCTTCGGCGCGGAAAAACTCCCGGTGCTGGCGGCGTTTCTGCGCGGTCTGCCGAAGGAGCGCGCGTATGCGGTGGAAGTGCGGCACCGGGATTTTTTCGACGGAGCGGCGAAGGAGCGGGCGCTCGACGAGTTGCTCGGTGAACTCGGGATGGACCGCGTGATTTTTGATACACGCGGGCTGTTTCTCGCGGAGGCCACCGACGACGTGACGCGGGATGCGCAGCGGAAAAAGCCGCGCGTGCCGGTGCGGTTCACGGCGACGGGGCGCCGGCCGTTTGTGCGTTTCGTGGGCGATCCGGACGTGGCGAAAAATACCGCGGTTTTCGCAGAGTGGGCGGCGGTGGTGGCGCGCTGGATCGAGGAGGGACGCACGCCGTATTTCTTCACGCACCATCCGGACGATGCGCGGGCGCCGGCGCTGGCGCGGGCGTTTCAGGAGAGCGTGCGCGCGCAGTGTGCGGTGGTGCCGCCGCCGGCGCGCTGGCCGTGCGAACGCGAACGGAAGGCGGAGCAGTTGAGCCTCCTGTAAGCGGGCTCGGGATGCGCGCCGGCGGCACGAGGACGAAAAACTTTAGGAATTTTTCATGCGGGGACGATGCAGCTTGGCGTTGCCAAGTGCAGGGGGCTGGCCGATGGAGAGGGGATGCTTTCGTTGACCAATTCCCCGGACTGGACGCGCCATGCGGCAGCGTTGCGGTGGTGTTGGCGCGGGCTGATCGGTTGGCTGCTGCTGGGCGCGGTGATGGCGGCGGATTCGCGGCCGGTCGTGGGGCCAGGCGCGACGAAAGAGGATGTGTTGGACGCGTATGGCTGGCCGACGGGGTTGTCGCAGGCGGGTGCGAAGGAAATTTTGATTTATCCACAGGGGCGCGTGGTTTTGGACAAAGGGCGCGTCGAGGTGGTGGACTTCACGTTAAAGACGCCGTGGCCGGCGCCGCGTCCGCGGCCGGGCAATCCGGGTGCGGCGGCGGTGCCGACGGCGGCCGGGCCGGGGGAATCGTGGTTCACGAGCTGGCCGGACGCGGTGAAAGAGGCGCAGCGGCGGGGCGTGAGGATTTTGACGTTGTTCGTCGGTTCGGATTGGTCGCCGCCGAGCCGGTTGTTTTTGACGGACGTGGCGGAGGCTCCGGAGTTCCTGACGGCGGTGCTCGGGAGCTTTGTGTTGGTGAAATTGGATTTTCCGACGCGGGCGGTGCAGCAAAAAGTGCTGCGCGATCAGAACGCGGAGCTGCGCGAGCGGTTTGAGGTCACGACGTATCCGGCGTTGGTGTTGATGCAGCCGGACGGGACGTTGGCCACGAAGGTCGATCTGGCGAAGCCGCGGCCGGGCGATTCCTACCGCGCGCAGGTGATCGCGGCGGTGCGCGAGGCCCGCGATGCGCTCGGCCCGGTCCCGGGCGGCGGTGCGGCCGGCGCACTGGCAAGGGCGGCGAAGGCCAAAGCCGGCGGCGCGGAGCCGCCGGTGGAGTCGCGCGAGGCGGTGGCGCCGGGTGGGTCGAGCGCACTGGCGGCTGCGTCGTCGTCGTTGTCGCGCGCGGGTTCGGCGTTGGCCTGGGGGCTCGGGGGCGGCTCGGTTTTGGTGGTGCTGATGATCTGGTTGTTTTGGCGCCGCAAGAGTCTGGTCGTGGCGCACAATAGCACCGCGGCGGAGCGCGTGGCCGATGCGGCCAGCGGGCTGCCCTCCACGCTGGAGATGGCGGAGTGGTCGCATTTTCACGTTTGCGGAGTGGTGGGCGTGGTGGCGGAAGCGGACGGCTACGAAGTGCGGAAACGCGCGGGCGGCTCGGACGGCGATCTGGCGCTGACGCGGACCGGCGAAATGCAGCCGAGTGTGATCGTGATGTGTGCGCCGGCGGCGTCGGGACCGGTGTCGGCGAAGCGGGTGCGGGAACTCTTCGGCACCATCACCATCGAGGGCGTGGGCATGGCGTGGTATGTCGGCATGGCCGGATTCTCCGCGGAGGCGCGGGACTACGCGCAGGAGCACGGGATTTCGCTGATCACGCGCGACGGATTGCGCGAGCAGCTGCGTGCGTTGACCGAGGCCGATTTGGCCCGGGCGCTCTCGCGGGGCAGCTGAGCGCGCGGTGCAGCTGAGCGCGCGGGGCCGCAGGCGGTCGCGGGCTCGCCGCCGGCGCGGCAATCCTACGGAGAGTCGGGCGGAAACCACCGGCGCGCGGCGGCCGCGCGGCCGAGTGCGGTGGTGCCGCAGCGTTGCACGAGTGCGCGGTAAAAACGGTTGGCCGCGCGGGGATCGCGGTCTTTCAACCAGCCGCCGGCTTCGACAAGAGCGCGGGCGGTGGCGTCGGACTCATCGGGCAGGAGGGCGAGGGCTTCCCAGGCGAGATCGGCGGCGAGGTAGCGGTAGTGAAAGCGCTGGCCGAGGCCGGCGTCTTGCGCGGAGGCGCGCCAAAATTCGTCGCGCGTGGGGCGAAGCGGCGCGGGGAGATCGGCGCGTTCGGCGAGCAGGGAGCCGCCGGTGTAGGCGCCGGCCCAGATCGAAAAATCGGGGCCGAGCTCCGTGCCGCGGAGTTCCATGCCCGCCGAGCGGAGGGCCCGCGCGGCGGCGAAGAGGGCGGCGGCGCGCGTGGCGGCGGGACGGGTGGAATCGCGGCCCACCCGCAGGAGCGTGGCGTAGCGATCAAAGACCGGGAGGTGGGCAGCGGGGAAAAACAGGCGGGCTTCGGCGAGACGATGGTGGCGCACGAGGCGGCGTGCGAGGAGGTGCCGGAGTTCGGCGGAGTATGCTTGGGTGAGGACGAAGTGTTTCAATTCGTCGACGGTGAGGACGCGCTCGGCCACGTAGGCGGCGTCTTCCCAGAAGCCGCCGGCGAGGAGGAGCGCGAGGGCTTCGGCGTAGTCGCGCGACGCGAGCTTGAGGGCGGCGAGTTCACCACGGAGCTGCGTGGCGGCGGGGATCGGGGTGTCGTAGGGATTTTCGGATACGCCGAGGTCGGCGAAGAGCGCGGCGGTTTGGGCGGAGCGGCGCACGAGGTGCGAGAGGACGGCGGAGGCCTGCGTAATCTCGCCGGCGCGGAGGGCGAGTTTGGCGCGGAGCCAGAGCGCCAGCGGGTCGTCGGGTCCGGCGAGACGGAGCCAGCGGGCACAGGCGGGAAACTGGGCGGCGCGGTAGGCGGCGAGCGCGAGGCGGGCGGCTTGCGGGGCAGCGTGAACGGCGGCGTGCTCGAGGGCGGCGAGCCAGCGGACGGTGGCGCCGTCGCCGAGCGGGATGTCGGAGTCGTCCTCGCGCCACGCGAGCAGTGCGGCGGTGGGGAGCTCGCGCAGGCGGGCGTCGGCGGCGAAGGCGTCGAGTTGGGCGGGGGAACCGCGGGCGAGGAGGCGCGCGGCGAGGAAGCGGAGGGAGTTGGCGGCAGTGCGGTCGCCGGTGGCGAGTTGCTCAAGATAGAGTTCGGCGGCGCGGGGAAAATCATCGGCGTCGAAGGCGAGTTTCGCTTCCCAACCGAGACTTGCGGCCGCGAGCCCGAGCGTATCGGAAAATCCGGCACGGGCGAGTGTACGGGTTTGCCGGAAATAGGCGAGGGCGGTGGCGGGCGCGCTGGTTTGGTGGAGGCGGCCGAGCATGTAGGCGGCCCAAGTGGATTTGTAGGGGCGCTCGGCGGGCGGCAGGGCGAGGAGGCGTTGCCAAAATTCGGCGGCGAGGGCGGGGGCGTTTTGAGCGAACGCGACGGCGCCGGCGTGGTAGAGGGCGAATTCGGGGGGCAGGCCGTCGGTGCGCGCGAATTCGGGTGGGACGGGGCGGCCGGAGGCGGGGACGTCGAGTTCGGCGAGTGCGAGGCGGCGCGCGCGGTGTTGCGCGATGATCGCGGGGGCGACGCCGGCCGAGGCGAGATCGGCGAGTTCGGCCGCGAGCGTGTGATCGGGCAGCGATTGCTCGGCGGCGGGAGGAACGGCGCGGTGGGCCGCGGGCGGCGCGGGGATTCGGGCGAGCGAGGCGGTGAAGCGGATGAAGGGCGCGGCGAGCAGGGCTTCGGCGCGGTTGATAATCGTGGCAGGAAAAAACGGTCCGCAAGCGAGCGCGGGCGCGGCGAGCGCGAGGAGTGCGAGGGCGACGCGAGAGCGCGGGATGCGTCGCGGAGTGCGATCAGTTTTCGAGAGCGACATGGACGTGGGCGGCGGTGGTGGTGTCGGGCGGGGAGAGGCGAAGCCAACCGGCAGGGTGGCGTTGGCCGGCGGCGAGGCGGAGCGCGGGGGCGGTGAGGAGGAGGGAACGCGCGGTCTCGGCGGTGATGGCGAAGTGACCGAGCGCATCGGCGCCGAGGCGATGGGCATCGCGCCACGAGGCGGCGAGGCGAACGGAGCCGGCGAAGTCGCCGTCGCCGCGGTTGACGAGGGAAATTTCGGCGAGGCCGGAGTCGGTGGTGTGCGACTCGACGACGAGGTGTGGCGCGGGAGTGCGGCCGGCGGCGACGGCGGCGAGGGTGGGCCACGACCAGTTCAGGCGGTCGCCGTCGACGGGCAGGCGATACCAGATGACGCCGGTGAGGGCGGCCGGGCGGTCGGCGTGGAGCGAGCGCACGAGAGCGGCGAGCGCGGAGGGTTCGGCGGAGAGTTCGCGCACGAGGTAGGCGGGGTCGTCGCGCCACACGGGGGCGGGGCCTTCGGCGGAAAGCGCGACGAAACGGCCGCCGTGGCGATCAAAGGCGAGCGTGTAGCCATAGGTCGGCAGCGCTACGTGGAACGGGACGCCCACGCGGGCGGCGCGTTCGATGGCGGCGCGGGCGGCGAGGGGATCACAGAGTGTGGCGGGCGTATCGGCGCGAGACGGACGCTCGACCGAGTGGACTTGGAGCACATAGTGATCGGCGGCGCGGGCGAGGGCGGGGAAATCGGGCGAGTTCAGCCAGGTCGGCAGCGCCGTGAACGTGAGCGGGACGGGGGTGACGGCGGTGCGGAGGGCAATGAGCCACTCGCGGTAGCCGGCAAGTTTCGCGGTGGCGGCGTCGAAATCGATCTGCAGTTCGGCGATGGCGACGTGGTGTTCGGCGGCGTCGGCGAGGAGTTCACGGGCGAGGCTGATGAGGGCGCGGGTCGAGGCATCGTCGCGCGCGAACGGGCCCGCGAAAGAGTTGAGACGAAGGGCGAGCCCGACTTGTCGGGCGATCGCGAGCGCGGGCCAATCGAGCGGCACGCGGTTGATGTGGGGGGCGCGCGCGGGCGTGGAGGGAGTTGGTTTCCCCCACGACACCTCGGCGGCGAGCACGACGACAGTGGCGAATTCGGCGGCGTGCGCACGGAGGGCGGACGCGACGGCGGGGTGATGCGTGCGCTGCCAGACGTAGACCTCGCGAGGCAAGGGTGTGTCGGCGACGCGCGCCGTGGGGCGTTCGCAGGCGGCGAGCGTGAAGAGTGATAAGATGATTCCGGCGAGGCGGAGAACGGGTGCGGGCACGACGCCGAGCAATCGCGGCGCGGGTGGGACCGGCAAATTTTAGTTGTTCACAAAACGAAGCGGGCTGTCAGGCGCAGGCGAGCGTGAGGCGACCGGACGGGCGGGAGAGTTCGAACCACGACGCCGGTTCGTCGTCGGGCGCGAACTCGGGGCAGGCCTCCGCGAGCAGTGCGCGGAGGTTTTCGCGGGCGCGGGCGATGCGGCTTTTCACCGTGCCGACGTTGAGGCCCAGGGTGGCGGCGATTTCGTCGTAGGAGCGGTGGAGGATGCTGCGGAGCGTGAGGATCTCCCGGTGCCGGGGGTCGAGCTTTTCGAGGCACGAGGCCAAGAGGGCGGCGAATTCGGCATTGGCGGTTTCGCGGGCGGGATCGGGCGTATCGGTCGCGACGAGGTCGGTGAAGGTGGCGTCAGAGTCCTCTCCCAACGGACAATCGAGCGAAAGGGTGGCGTGGCGACGGCGGCGGAAGAAATACCAGTAGCGGTTGCGCGCGAGGTTGACGGCGATGCGGTTGAGCCAGGTGGCGAGGGAGGAATCGCCGCGGAAGTTGGCGAGGCCGCGGTGGGCGCGGATAAAGGTGTCCTGGGTGATTTCCTCGGCATCGCCGCGGTTGCGGAGCAACGCAAAGGTGAGTCCGTAGATTTTTTCGCGGTGGCGCTGCATGATTTCGACGAAGGCGGATTCGTCGCCGGCGTGGAAGCGGCGGATCAAGTCGGCGTCATAGGCGGCTTCGGCTTTGGAAAGGGCGGAGCGCTCAGCAGAGGTATGCGCAGGGCCGGGGCGGGCAGGGGTGGCGTGAGGGGTGGAGGACGACATGATGTTGCGAGGAGAGCCGGGTTGAGAACGAGGAGGCGGCGTTTCCTTACCTTGGCACGTGCCACGGATGTCGTGGTTCGGCCTAAGTCGTCAGCTCGCAGTAAATTAAGATTTTTGGGCGTGGCAGATACCCCGCGGTTGCGGCGCGGTGGCCGTGCAGGTTGCACGAGATGCGGCAGTGCGGCTTGCGAAGCGCACGGGATGCGGCACGTGACTTTTTGGTGACGCCGGGAAGTTGCCTGCTCGGTGCTTGACTGGTTTTTTGGCGGGGTCTTGCCTGAATCTCTCACCAAGCATCAGTGCGCAGCTTTTGAGGCGGCGACTGATTCATACGAACAACCGACAACTGAATATGAAATTAACCATGAACATGAAACGATTGCTGGGCGCGGTGTTCGCGCTCTGTTTGGCAACCGTGACGACTCTGTTTGGACAGGGTATCACGACGTCTGCGATGAGCGGCTATGTGGTCGACAAGCAGGGGAAAGCTGTCTCCGGCGCCTCGGTGTCTGTGGTGCACGAGCCTTCCGGCACGCGGGCTACGGCGGTCTCCCGTCCGAACGGTCAGTTCAATCTTTCGGGTCTCCGCGTTGGCGGACCCTACACGGTTACGACCGCGGCGCAGGGGCTGCAGACCGACACCCGCAAAGGGGTGTTTTTGGAGCTCGGCCAAAGCTTGGAGCTGAACATCCCGCTTGGCTCCGATGTGGTGCAGATGGATGCGTTTAAGATCACGGGTGAGCGTGACTCGACGTTCGACGCGGCCCGCATGAGCGCCGGTTCGAATTTCAACGACTCGGATATCCAGAGCATCGCCTCGATCCGCAATGACGTGCAGGACATCGCCCGTCTCGACTCCCGTCTCACGTTGAACTCGCTCGATCAGGGCGGTCAGCTGAGCGCGCAGGGCCAGAATTTCCGTTTCAACTCGTTCCTGATCGACGGTGTCGAAGCGAACGATCCCTTCGGTCTCAACAGTAACGGTGTGTCCTCGCTGCGCGGTCCGATTCCGTTGGAAGCCCTCGCGGCTCTCAGCATCGAGTTGAATCCCTATGACGTGCGTCGTTCGAATTTCACCGGAGCCCTCATCAACGCGGTCACCAAGAGCGGTAGCAACACCTTCTCCGGTTCCGCGACCTATGAGACCTCCAACGAGAGCTACCGTGGCAAGAACCCGAACACGGGTGCCGAAGAAATTTTCTCGGAGCGTCGTTACGTTTACAGCCTCAGCGGACCGATTCTCAAGGACCGCCTGTTCTTCGCTTTCAGCTACGAAGACACCGAACGTGAGTCAGTTTCTCCGACCGCGGGTTTTGTCTTTAATGCGGCTTCCCTTGCGCTCGTGAACCAAGTGATCGCGCGGGCGAAAGCGCTCGGTTACGACGCCGGTTCCCTAGAGCCCGCCGGTGGCAACGTCGCCTTCCAGAAGACTTACCTCGGCAAGATCGACTGGAACATCTCCGACTCCCACCGCCTTGCCGTAACCTATCGCCAAAACGAAGGCTCCTCGCCGATCTTCGCGGGCGTCACCAGCACGACTGGCACTTCGCTGAGCAAATACTGGTATGACCAGCCCCGTAACACCGAGAGCTACACGGCGCAGTTGAACAGCCAGTGGACTCCGGATTTCCGCACGGAAGCTTCCTACAACTATTCCACCTACGAAGCCTCGCCGAAGAATCGTGGCGCGCCGTTCCCGGCGATCGGCATCGGCGGCCTGACCGGCACACGCACCGATACCGGTGCGACCGCGACGGGGTTCCTGAACTTCGGCACCGAATTCTCCCGACAGTTGAACTTCCTCAATACGAAGGAAAAACTCTACAAGGTGAGCGGCGAATACTCGATCGGTGACCATACCTTCACCGTTGGCGCGGAACTGAACGAGATCAGCTACGACAACCGTTTCCTTCAGGCCTACTACGGTAGCTACACCTTCAACAATAGCACGGCGTTCGGCACCACGCCGGCGCGCACCGGTGTCGAGAATTTCCTCAACGGCACTCCGACCGCCTACACGAACGCCCAGCCCTTCCCTGGCAATACGATCGACCAAGTCTTCGCGAAGTGGACCTACAAGGGTTACGCGGGCTTGCTGCAAGATACGTGGCGCCCGAACAAGGCGCTCACGGTGGTCGGCGGTCTGCGTCTCGACTACCCGACGGCCAGCAACCCCCCTCCCTACAATGCCGGTTTCTCGAACGCGTTTGGCGTCCGCAACGACGCGACCAACGACGGCAACTACACCATCTCGCCTCGTGTCGGCTTCAACTACCGCGTGCCCACCGATCGTAAGACGGAAGTGCGCGGCGGTATCGGTCTCTTCGCCGGTCGCACGCCCAGTGTTTGGCTTGGCAATGCCTACCAAAACGCCGGCACGGCCTACACGATCACGGCCAACGTCAACGGCAACAATCAGCCGGCGTTGCAGTTCCAGCCCGACGTGACGAAGCAGCCGATCCCGGCCGGCACGCCCCCGATCCCGAACATCAATCTCACGGATCCGGACTTCAAGAACCCGACTCTGTGGAAGGGCAATATCGCCCTCGATCACCAACTCCCCTTCGGCGGTTTGGTCGGATCGCTTGAGTTCACCGCGACGAAGGTGCACCAGGGCCTCTTTATCGAGTTCCTGAACTTCCAAACTCCCGCGACTGGTGCGACCACGTTGCCCGACGGCCGCATCCGCTACGCCGGTAACGTCACCCCTGGCTTCAACACCAGCGCGACTCCGAACAACACGACGACCTTCCCGCAGACGAACACCAACGGTCGCCGCCGCATCGCGACCTACGGCGATGTCTACCGCATCACCAATTCCGACAAGGGACATTCCGAAGATGTCACGCTCTCGGTTAATCGCCCTTGGAAGAACAAGTGGGCGGCTGGCGTTTCATGGACCCGTGGCCGCGCCACCGAAGTGAGCCCGATGACCTCGTCGACGGCCGGTTCGCTGTTCACCACCCGTGCGATCGTGAATCCCAACGAGGATGTCGATTCGACCTCCAACACCCAGACCGCGGACAAGATCGTTGCTCGCTACACGAAGCAGTTTGATTTCGTGAAGAACTGGCCCACCACGCTCGGTCTCACCTATGAAGGCCGCACCGGCCGCACCTACAGCTGGGTCTTTGAGGGCGACGCCAACGGCGACGGCTTCACCGGCAACGACCTCTTCTACATGCCCAGCGGCCCGACCGATCCGAAGGTGCGCTGGATCAACACTGCCGAGCGCGATGCCTTCTTCGACTTCGCGGGCAAGAACGGTTTGAGCAAATACGCCGGCAAGATCGTTCCGCGTAACAGCGAGCACTCGCCATGGACGCAGACGGTCGACCTCACGGTGCGCCAAGCGATTCCATTTGGCTGGCGCAATTCGAAGGCTGAACTCTACCTCCAGGTCATCAACTTTGCCAACCTCATCAATGATGAGTGGGGTATTGTTGAAGAAGTGCCGTTCACCTACCGCCGCACCGTTGCAGGTGCGATCTTCGATCCGGTGACCAACCAATACGGCTACGTCTTCAACGGTCAGACGCTCGACGGCCTGCCGAAGGTCGCCGACGACACCTCGACCTCCCGCTGGCAGGCGAAGTTGGGCATCACGATTAAGTTCTAAGGAACGCGCCCCGCGCGAATCCCGATCTTCCAAGGCGGCTGCGGAAACGCAGCCGCCTTTTTTGTGCGCGAGCGGTGCGGTGCGTTGACCTCGGACCGGTTTCCGACGGAGCCTTCTCGACGTGAGAGCCTCCGGCCAAATGTCGCCCGCGACCCCGCCTTCCGCCGACGCGTCGATGCGTCGAATTGTAGGTGCGGCAGTTGGATTGGTGGCGGCGGGGCTGGCGGCGTATCACAACAGTTTCTCCGGACCCTTCGTCTTCGACGACCTCCCGGCGATCGTCGAAAACGCCTCGATTCGGAAGCTTTGGCCACTGGGCGACGTGTTGGCTCCGGGCATGCACGGAGGCGTCACCACGAGTGGGCGGCCGGTGGTCAATCTGTCGTTGGCAATCAACTACGCGGTGAGCGGCTATGCCGTATGGAGTTACCATGTCGTGAATCTGGCGATTCATCTCGCCGCGGCGCTCGCGCTTTTCGGGTGTGTGCGCCGCACGTTGCGGAGCGAGCATTTGCGGACGAAATTTGGAGTGGCCGCGCTGCCGCTTGCCTGGATCGTCGCGGCGATCTGGATGGTGCACCCGCTGCAAACCGAGTCGGTCACCTATGTTGTTCAGCGAGCGGAGTCGCTGGTGGGGCTTCTCTATTTGCTGACGCTCTATTGCTTCATCCGCGGTGCCGAGTCCACGGGCGGGCGGCATTGGCGGATTGGGGCCGTTGTGGCGTGTGCAATGGGCATGGCCACGAAGGAGGTGATGGTGTCGGCGCCGATCATCGTGCTGTTCTACGACCGCACGTTCCTCGGCGGAAACTGGCGGGCGGCATGGAACGCGCGCGGGCGCTGGCACCTCGCACTCGCGTCGACGTGGCTGCTGTTAATTGTTCTCGTCGTGGGCACGGCGGGGCGCGGTGGGACGGCGGGATTCGGCGCGGCTGTTTCGCCTTGGACCTATGCGCTCACCCAATGCCGGGCGATTGTCACGTATCTTGGACTGAGCGTCTGGCCCGGCCATTTGGTATTCGATTACGGACTTGGCACGGCGCGCGGGCTGGCCGCCGTTTGGCCGCAAGCACTGGTGGTGCTGGCCTTGCTCGCGGCAACGGGGTTGGGGCTGTGGCGACGCCCGGCGGTGGGTTTCGCGGGGGCGTGGTTTTTTGCGCTGTTGGCCCCGAGCTCCAGCTTCGTGCCGATCGTCACGCAGACGATGGCGGAACATCGCATGTATCTGCCGCTCGCCGCCGTGTCCGCGCTCGGGGTGTTGGGTGCGTATGCGTGGCTGGGCCGGCGAATTTTTTGGTTGGGTGGGACCGTCGCGATCGCCTTGGGCTGGGCCACGGTCGCGCGCAACACCGCCTACGAGAGCGACCTCTCGATTTGGAGCGATACCGCGGAGAAAAATCCTGCGAACGCTCGTGCGCACAACAACCTCGGCCAGGCGCTTTTCCGGGCCGGTCGAATCAAGGAAGCGGTGGCGAGTTACCAAGCGGCGCTGCGTCTGCAACCCAACTATCCGGAGACGCACTACAACCTGGGTGTCGCGTTTGCCCGCCTCGACTCGCCGGCTGAGGCGATTGCGCACTACGAGGCGGCCTTGAAACTCCAGCCGGTTTATCCCGCCGCGCATAACAACTTCGCCAATACGCTGGTCAAAGTCGGGCGCGTGGAAGATGCGTTGCGGCATTACGCGGAAGCGTTGCGGCAGGATCCGGAGTTTGCCGAGGCACACGGCAATTGGGGCAACGCCCTGTTGCAGTTGGGCCGGGCCGAGGAATCGCTCGCGAAATTTGCGCGGGCACGGGAGCTGAAACCCGGATCTGCGGATGGACTCTACAACTTGGGAAATGCTCATGCGGCCCTGGGACGGATGCCGGAGGCATTGGAGAAATACCGTGAGGCGATCGCGATTCGGCCCGACTACGCCGACGCTCACGTCAACGCGGGGAACGCGCTGCTGCAGTTGAACCGCCCGAAGGATGCGGTGGCCAGTTACGAGCGCGCGGTCGCCTTGAAACCCGGTTTGGTGGCGGCCCGATTCAACCTCGCCTCGGCGTTGTTGGACTTGGAGCGCTGGGCAGAGGCGATTCCTCACTTGGAGGAAGCGTTGCGGATCAATCCCGCGGGACTCGCTAGCCGCCGTGCGTTGGGTTTTGCGTTAGCGAAGCTCGGGCGGCGGCAGGAGGCGATGCAGCACTATGAGGCGGTGGTGCGCGCGGAGCCTGGCGATGCCGAAACGCGGCAGGCACTCGCGGAGTTGCGCGCGTTACCGGCACGTTGATGCCGGGTGGCGGGGCCTCAGCGGCCGAGCACCGCCCGCACCTGCGCCAAATGGCGTTGGGCGTCGGCGTAGTCGGGGCGGATTCGCAGCGCGGCTTCGAAGGCCCGGCCCGCCTCCGCGAAACGGTCGAGGCGCGCATAAGCGATGCCAAGATTGTGCTGGGCCTCGGCATCGGCGGGATTCAGGCGCACGGCCGTTTCGTAGTGAGTCAGCGCCGCGGATACGCGGTCGGAGTCGATCAGGGCGTTGCCGAGTTTGAAGTGAGTGTTGGCGCTGTCGGGGGCGAGGCGCAGCGCCGCTTCGTAGCTGGCGATGGCGGCGGGCAATTGGCGCGTCGCCGCCAAGGCATTGCCCAGTCCGAAGTGCGCCGGCGCGTGATCGGGATGCGCGGCGAGCACCGCGCGATACTCGACGAGTGCGGCGGAGGCATCGCCGGAAACCAGCAGCGCGCCGGCCAGCGTGGTGCGATACTCGGCATCGGTGGGGCGCGCGTTGACGGCGGCGCGGTAAAGTTTGACGGCCTCGCGGAGGCGTCCCGTGGTGGCGAGGGCGGAGGCGAGATTGAAGTGGGCATCCGGATACGCAGGGCGGAGGCGGAGCGCGGTTTCGTAGCGGGCGATGGCTTCGGCCGTGCGGCCGAGGCGGAACAGGGCCACGCCGTGGTTGTAAGCGAACTGCGGCTCGCGCGGGTTCAGACGCTCGGCTTCGGCATAGTGCGGTAAAGCGGCGGCGGATTGGCCGATGCGACCGAGGGCGATCGCGAGGTTGTTGTGGGTCTTGGCCTCGCGGGGATTGAGACGCAGGGAGTGGCGATAATGGACGACCGCTTCCTCGGCTCGGTCCGCGCGGACGAGCGCGAGGGCGAGGTTGTAGCGGTAGGTCGACTCGTCGGGGAGGAGGCGCACCGCGACGGTGTGTTGCGCGATGGCTTCGTCGAGCCGGCCGAGTGCCGCATAAGCTTCCGCGAGGCCTTCACGGGCGCGGGGATTGTCGGGGCGTTGCGCAACGGTCTTGCCCCAGAGGGCGAGGTGGCTGCGGTAGTCGTGGTTGCGCAGCGCCGTCAAGAGGGCGCAGCCCACGGCGGCCAGACCCAGGAGGTAGGAGGCGCGCGGCCCGAGCCAGCGGTGGAGGCCGAAAACGACCAGAGTCACGACGGCCGCCAGCGGGAGATACATCCGGTGCTCGACGATCATTTGGATCGTGCCGGGCGCGAGCGACGTGGGGGCGAGAATGGCAAAGAACCACGCCCCGAGGAAACCGAGCGCCGGACGTCGCCAGAGAGCGAATACCGTGCCGGCAAGCAGCGGCAGCACGATGGCGGAAAACGGCAGGACGTCGCCCGCGCGCTCGACCCAAAAGGTGCCGTATTCGAACACGAGCGGGTCCGGCCAGACGGCGAGCCCGAGGTAGCGCGCGATCGCTTGGAATTGGGTTAGCGGATACGCCCAGAGCGGCACGCCGACCCCGAGGCCGACGGTGCCGCCGCGGTTGCCGCCGGTGCTGAGCACGAGGGCACCGAGGAGGAGCCACGTGGCCGCGAGCGCGCAATAAAAGCCGCGACGCTCGCGCCACGCCGCGCGGAACGAACCCGCGACGAAGGTGCGGTCGTAGAGCAACACGAGGAGCGGTGCGGTGGCCATCACCTCCTTCGTGCCCATGCCGAGTGCGCACGCGGCGACCGTCAGGCCAAACCAACTACGCCGACCGAAGCGGGGGCGGTTCGTGGCTTCGAGGGAGACGCCGACACCACGGGCGAACGCGTAAAGGGTCAGCAGATAGAAAAATCCCATGAGCGATTCCGCGCGTTGCACGGTGTAGGTCACGGCCTGGGTTTGCAGGGGATGGAGCGCCCAGAGACCGGCGATCGCGACGGCGATGGGCTGCGCATGCGCGCTCGGCGATGTCTCGGCGGCCTCCGGCGCGGTTGCCCCCCGGGTGAGCGTGCGGCGCACGAGCCCGAAGAGGAGCAGGGCTGAGGCGGCGTGGATCAGAATGTTGGCCGCGTGGTAGCTCCACACAGCGTGGCCGCTGATCGCGTAGTTGAGCGCAAAGGACAGATTCAACACCGGGCGTCCACTGACGGTGAGTCCGCCCTCGGCTTGCGGCAGCAGAACGTCGGTTAAGGGCCAGAGCCGTCGGATCGTAAGATTGTCGAGAATGGCCGGTCCGTCGTCGTAGACGAAGGGCGCCGCGAGTGTGTGGGCATACGCGGCGAAGACCGCGACGACCAGGAGGCTGCCGCCCAGCAGCGTGGGATTTATCGGAAAAGAGCTGGGCAAAGGGCGCGGGCGCGCGGTGGACGGATTGGTTTTCACCCTTGGTCGCTTTAGAAACCCCACAGAACGGCGGATTCCAATCCCGGAATGACTTCGGTGTTCTGACCGTCTGATTTTCCTGTCTCCTGACTTTGGTGACGCGGGTTTCAGAGGTGGCGAAAGGGGGTGTCGCGATGCCGCCACTACACACCGATTTGCCGTCCGAAATGCGGCCGGGAGGGGAGGTTTTCGAAGATGTCGGCATGCGACATTTGGGCCGATTTCAGAGGTAAAACGCAGGCCTTGGCGCGAGCCGCGACGATTTCTCCCTCGGGGCCAATTTCGGAAAATTCCCGCAAGCTAAAAATGGCCGGAAAATTAACACATTTCTCGCGACAAACCTATTGACGGGAAAGTTGGCGAGTCCCATCGGTTGTGGTCGTTGCGAGGGGGGACCACAGCCGGTTGTGGTTAGCAAGGCGTCAATAAGTTCCAATAACTTGTTGTCGCCAGCGGCCTCCGTGCAGCGAAAAACACCCGCTTTTCCACCCGTTTTCACCTCCCTTTCCTTTCGGTTTCATGCAAAAGACCTTCCAAGTTGGCGCCAAGACCTTCGTCCTCGATCAGGACAAGGCGGAGGCCGCGTTTGCGGCCAAGAAAGTCATCAACGGTCGAGCGACCATGACCTTCAATCTTTTGCCCCTGAAATACCAGTGGGCCTACGATCTTTATCGGAAGATGAAGGCCAACCACTGGGAGCCCGAGGACATCCCGATGGGCAAGGATATCGAGCAGTGGCGCGACGAAAAAGCCGTGTCCGAGGTCGAGCGCTGGATCATCCGCATGGGGATTGGCTACTTTTCGGCCGCGGAAGGCATCGTCGGCGACAATATCCAGCACGTCGTCCGTGAATTGGTCACGGCGCCGGAGTTGAAGCTCGTCCTCGGCCGCCATGCGCACGAGGAAAACATCCACGCCGATTCGCTGCTCTACATGATCGCGTCCTTGGGCATCAACCCCCACGAGTGCGAGGCGATGTTCGAAGACATTCCGACCATCGTGCGGAAGAACGAGTTTGTCACGAAGACCTCCCACGACCTCCGCCGCGACCTCGACCTGACTTTGGCGGAAAACAAGAAGCTGCTCGCGAAGAATATCTTCATTTTCGGCCAGTGCATGGAGGGCACCCAGTTTTACGGCCTCTTCGGCATGGTGCTTTCGCTTTACCGCCAGAACAAGTTCCCTGGGATCGGCCAGATGTTCCGCTACACCCTCCGCGATGAGTCGAACCACATCGAGGTCTTCCGGAATCTGTTCATGGATCTCATCGAAGAGAACCGCGAGATCTGGACCTCCGATTTCAAAGAGGAGCTCCGCGGTCTCATGCGCGAGGCGATCACGCTCGAGAAGGAATTTATCAAGGACTGTCTGCCGGTGAATGCCGTCGGTCTCGCGATCGACGAATTTCTGACCTATATCGACTACATCGCCGACCGGCGCCTCGAAGGCTGCGGTCTGGCTCCGCTCGCGCCCGGCGTAAAGAACCCGCTGCCGTGGCTCGCTGAGATGATGGACATCAAGAAGGAGCAGAACTTCTTCGAGGGTCGTGTGACCGAATATCAAAAGTCGTCCTCGTTGAACGTCGCCCACGACGACGATCTGTAAACCCCACTGTATTCGCGTCGTCGTTTCGTCGGTTCCTCCGTTGTTCCCGTAGTCGTTTTCTTCCCAAAACCCACTCCACCCATTGATCCGTTGCGCGGCCTTTTTCGGCGGCGTGTCGGAATCGCCTCCTATCCACTTCCGCGGTCCGCCGCTTTGTTTCATTTCTGTTAACTTCGTCAGTCGTCTCCCTTCGCCATGAGCAATCCCTCCCTCGCGCACGATCT
>CALRZR010000008.1:0-67372 GCA_943372705.1 Opitutus sp. GAS368
AGATCCTCACCGGCGGCCACGGCTCGCCCTACGTTGCCCAGGTCTCGATGGCCAACTCCGCGAAACTCTACAAAGCCCTCCTCGACGGCCTCGAGTATCGCGGCACCGCGTTCTTCCAGGCCTACACGACCTGCCAACCCGAGCACGGCGTGGGCGACAACATGAGCGCCGATCAGGCGAAACTCGTGCGCGACGCCCGCGGCATGCCCGAGTTCACGTTCAATCCGCGCCGCGGCGAAACCGCGCAGGAAGCCTTCGACCTCAAGGGCAACCCGACGCTCGATCGCGACTGGTGGCGCACGAAATACACCGATGGCACCGAGTATAATTTCACCGTCGCCCACTGGGCGATTTCCGAAGTCCGCTTCCGGAAGCACGTGAAATCCATCAAGGCCGAAGACGCCGCCAAGCTCACCCTCCTCGACGACCAACTCGCGTTCATCACGCAGGACGACGTTGTGCAGCGCCGCTTCTTCGATCCGAAGCACCGCTCGTTCGTCGCGAACTTCGGCAGCTACATCAAGGCCGAGGAACACGGCAAAACGAACTACTACTCGGTCTCGCGCCAGATGGTCCTCTTCGCCGTCGAACGCCGCAAAGCGTGGCGTATGCTCCAAAGCAAAGCCGGCGTCGCCAACAAGGACTACCTCGCGCAAAAGGCCTTCCTTGCGAAACTCGACAAAGGCGAGATCACCCTCGCCGACGCGAAGTCCCGCACCCGCGAACTCCTCGCCGCCGAACTCGCCGCCGCAAAGTAGCGCCGGCTTCCAGCCGGCATGATTCGGATTCCGGGCCGGTCTCACGACCGGCCCTTTTCTTTTCCCCCGTTTCCTGCACGCTTCGCCTCCATCATGCGCCGTCTTCTCTCGGTCCTGCCCTGCTGCTTTCTCCTCGCCACCCTCGCCCGCGCCGATTCTTACGACCTCATCATACGCCGCGCCTCCCTCATCGACGGCACTGGCAAACCCGCCTACTCCGGCGACCTCGCCATTCGCGGCGACCGCATCGTCGCCGTCGGCCAACTCCCTGCCGGCTCCACTGCCAAGACCGAGATTGACGCCGCCGGCCGCGCCGTCGCCCCCGGCTTTATCGACGTTCACACGCACTCCGAAGACATCACCGAGATTCCCATTGCCGAAAATTTTCTCCGCATGGGCGTGACCACGATCATCACCGGCAACTGCGGCGGCTCGAAACTCCACGTCGCCGAATTCTTTGCCGACATCGTCAAAACCAAAGTCGCCGTTAACGTCGCCACTCTCATCGGCCACAACACCGTGCGCGGCCAGGTCATGGGCGGCAGTTTCGCCCGACCGCCCACCTCAGAGGAACTCGCGAAAATGTGTGCGCACGTCGATCAAGCCATGAAAGACGGCGCCGTCGGCCTCAGCACCGGCCTGCTTTATCTGCCCGGCACCTTCGCGAAAACCGATGAGATCGTCGCCCTCGCCAAAGCCGCCGCCGCCCACGACGGCATCTACGTGAGTCACATGCGCCACGAGAACTCGCAAATCCGCGATGCTCTCGACGAGGTCGTCACGATCGCCCGCGAGGCGAAAATTCGCGCCGACGTTTCCCACATCAAACTCTCCGGTCCCACCGCGTGGGGTCGCGCCGACGAAATTCTCTCCTACCTCGACGGTCTCCGCGCCCAGGGCATCGGCATCACCCAGGACCAATACGTCTACACCGCCTCCAGCACCGGTATCGGCTCCAATCTCATCGACGCCCGCTTTCGCGAAGGCGGCGCCAAACGCTACCGCGAACGCCTCGCCGACGCCGCCACCAAAGCCGCAATGGTCGCGGACATGAAGGACTTCATCGTGAAAGGAAAACGCGGCGACTACTCCTACGCCGTCATCGCCAACTTCCGCGCCGACAAACGCCTCAACGGAAAAAACATCGCGCAAGCCGCCAAAATTCTCCGCGGGGCCGATACCCTCGACGATCAGATCGAGACCATCCTCGACATCGAAGCCCGCGGCGGTGCGCAAGGCGTGTTCCACGGCATGAGCGAAGCCGACCTCAAGATTTTCCTCGCCCATCCGCTCACGATGATCGCCTCCGACGCCGGCCCGCGAAAGTTCAACGACTCCGTCCCCCACCCGCGCGGCTACGGCAACAACGCCCGCGTCCTCGGCCGCTACGTGCGCGACGAGAAAGTCATCACCCTCGAAGACGCCGTGCGCAAAATGACTTCGCTCCCCGCCCAGACCTTCCGTCTCCGCGACCGCGGCGAACTTCGCCCAGGCGCCGTCGCCGATGTCGTGATCTTCGATCCCGCCACCGTCAGCGATCCCTCCACCTACGAGGACCCGCACCATCACGCCGTCGGCTTCTCCGACGTGATCGTGAACGGCGTTCCGGTCATCCGCGCCACGCAACTTACTCCCGCCCGCCCGGGCACCCCCGTCCGCCTAAAGTAGGGCGAGGTCTCCGACCCGCCCTCCACGTCGTCGTCCTCACCGCGCCCGCATGGCCCGCATCATTCTCGCCACCTTCGGCTCGTTGGGCGACCTGCATCCCACGCTCGCCGTCGCACTCGAGCTCCGCCGCCGCGGCCACGAGGCCGTCATCGCCACGAGCGAGCCCTACCGCGCAAAAGTCACCGCACTCGGCCTGCCGTTTGCCCCCGTCCGACCCGACCTTTCCCTAGACAACCCCGAACTCGTCGCCCGCGTGATGGACGGCCAGCGCGGCTCGGAATACCTCATGCGCGAATTGGTGTATCCCAACATCCGCGACATGTATGCCGACCTCCTGTCCGCCTGCACCGGCGCCGATTTTCTGCTCGCCAGTGAACTCGTCTGCGCCGCCCCGCTCGTGGCTGACCGACTCCGTTTGCCGTGGGCGTTTTTCGCGCTCTCGCCCATTTCCTTTTTCTCCGTGTTCGATCCCGTGGTCCTGCCCGGCCCCGCCTTCATCCACCGCCTCCAACAGCTCGGTCCTTTCGCCAACCGGATGATTCTCCGCCTCGCCCAAGCCGCCTCCCACTCCTGGTGGGCGCCGCTCCGGGCACTCCGCCGCGACCTCGGCCTGCCGCCGGCGCCTTCGCCCCTCTTCGCCGGCAAATACTCGCCGCATCTCAATTTCGCGCTGTTCTCCCCGCTCCTCCAAGCCCCGCAGCCCGATTGGCCCGCGCACACGCGCCAACCCGGCTTCTGCTTTTTCGACGAGCCCACCGCCGCCGCCGCACCGCCTCCGCCGTTGCCCGCGGCCGTAGCAGCCTTCCTCGCCGCCGGTCCGGCTCCGCTCGTCTTCACCCTCGGCTCCGCCGCCGTGCAACTCGCCGAAAATTTCTATCACCACAGCGCGCAAGCCGCCCGACAACTCGGCCGCCGCGCGATCTTGCTGCTCGGGAAAAACCCTCCCCCGCCCGATCTCCCTCCGACCATCCTCGCGTGGGACTATCTCCCCTATGCCGCCATTTTTCCGCACGCCGCCGCAATCGTTCACCAGGGTGGCGTGGGCACCACGGCGCAGGCCCTGCGTGCCGGCCGACCAATGCTGATCGTGCCGTTTGCCCACGATCAATTCGACAACGCTGCCCGCATCGTGCGCCTCGGCGTCGGCCGGACCCTCTCGCGCCGCCGCTATTCGCCCACCACCTGCGCCGCGGCGCTCTCGGTCCTGCTCGCCGATTCCGCTACGGCGTCTGCCGCCGCGCGCATCGCCGACCGGTTGCGCCATGAATCCGGTGTGATCGGCGCCTGCGATGATATCGAACGTGCTCTGGCCTCTACGCCCGCACGCTCCGCCCCGACCGCCACCTGATCCTCACCGCATCAGGTCATAGACCGCCAGCGCTAGCATCGCGACGCCCAGCAGGGTCACCAGAGGCGCCCACAAACGCAAAAATTCGATCTGCCGCCGCGCCTCTTCCTCCGTGATGCGGCTGTCCTTGACGCGTTCCTCCACCGACATCCGGTGACCCGGTCGATACAGGTGCAACGCGATCCCCGCGATCGTCAACAGCACCGCCGCGGCCACGCTCAGTTCGTCCAACAACGGCGTGGACGCCTGCGCCAAAAACCGTGTGAACGTGCAGTGATTCATCGGCGCTTAGTTTCGCTGGGCGATCCACGCTATCGTCGCATCTGCCAGCCGGTCCAGCGCCCGCACGCTCATCTCCAGGTGCTCCTCCCGCGTATCCTCGATCTTGTTATGGCTGATCCCGTGGAGGCTCTGCACAAACAGCATCACGGTCGGCACGCCCGCGCCCGCCACTTCCGCCGCGTCGTGCAACGGCCCCGACGGCAACCGGTGCGACGTGCCGCACGTTACCCGGATCGCCTCATCGCACAGCGCGATCAACTCGGGATGAAACGGCCGCGGCGCGATGTGCCACAACCGCTCCCACGTGACGCTCACGTTACCCTCCTGCGCAAACCGTTCGCTCGCCGCCGTCGCCTCCGCATACATCCGCGCCAGCGCCGCCGGATCGAGATGCCGCTGGTCGAGCGTGATGCGGCACTCCTCGACGACACTCGTCACGATGCCCGGCTTCGTCGTGCAGGACCCGATCGTGCACACCCCGCCGCCGCTGCGCGCCGCGATTTCGTAAATTTCCAAACTCATCTTCGCCGCTGCGAGCAGCGCATCCTTGCGTCGGTTCATCGGCGTGCTCCCCGAGTGCGCCGCCTGCCCGCGAAACGTGATCGCATGCCGCTCCACGCCGAAAGTCCCCAACACCGCTCCGAGCGCCAAACCCAAATCCAGCAACACCGGTCCTTGTTCGATATGCAGTTCCAAATAGGCCGCGGCGTTCTTCAGCTCGCTTCCGCTCTCTTTGACCCGCTCGAAATCCACGCCCACTTCGCGCAACGCATCCGGCAATACCACGCCCGCGCGATCTTTCAGCCCCCGCGCCTCCGCCATATCCAGCGTTCCCGCACACGCCGACGACCCGAACAGGCTCTTCCCAAACCGTGCGCCCTCCTCGTCCGCCCAGTCGACCACCCGCACCGTCACCGGCGGCTTCCCCGCGTATTGCGCCTGCACGCACCGCAAAATTTCCACGCCCGCCAACACATTGAGGCAACCGTCCAGCCATCCGCCGTTCGGCACCGAGTCCATGTGGCCGCCGATCAGCAGCTCGCGTTCACTCTCGCCGCGCAATGTCGCCCAAAAATTTCCGGCCGCGTCCGTGTGCGTCTCCACGCATGGTATCGCTACGATTTTGGCCTTCAACCACGCGCGCGTCTTCACCCACAGCGGCGTAAACGCCACCCGCTGCGCGCCGTTTTCATCCGCCGAAAATTCCCGCAATTCCCTGAGATCGGCGACCACGCGCCCCGGCTCCACGATCGTGTTCAACGCAGTCTGCTTTCCTCGGCCGTTTTCGCCGATGCTGCCGCCCCGCGGAGATTTCGTTCCGCCCTGATTTCCTTTGTTTGAAGTAAGCTCTGCATCCGGGGCTAGTCTGCTTTGCGGCTTGGAAAGTAGGCGGAGCAAGGGCACCTTCAATGGAGCAATCGTAACCGCTTAGTCGTAATTCTACGCAGCGCGTTACGCGAATCGCTGGCAAATTCCCGCTCACCCCGCGCACGCCATCTGCTAGGTATCCCCATCCTATGCCGCTCCAACCGTTGCTCCCCGCCCCGGCCCTCGCAGCAAACTTCGCCGAGCTCAAGCCACCCCTCCGCCCGCAGGAATCCCGCGTGGAGGCCAGCCGCTGCCTCTACTGTTTCGATGCGCCGTGCATCATGGCTTGCCCGTCGGGCATCGATATCCCCGCGTTCATCAAGAAACTCGCGCATGGTAATGAGGTTGGCGCCGCCCGCACCATTCTTACGGCCAATATCCTCGGCGCCTCCTGCGCCCGCGTCTGCCCCACGGCCGTCCTCTGCGAAGGCGCCTGCGTGCTCGACGACCGCGACGAGCAGCCCATCCAGATCGGTCGCCTGCAACGCTACGCCACCGACTTCGTCGAGCAGCGCGGCCTCCGCGTCCTGCCGGCGCCCGCGGCGCCCACCGGCAAACAGGTCGCGGTCCTCGGCGCCGGCCCCGCAGGCCTTGCCTGCGCCGCCGAACTCGCCCTGCTCGGCCACCGCGTCACCGTTTTCGAACGCCAACCTCAGGCCGGCGGCCTCAACACTTACGGCATCGCCTACTACAAGATGAAGCCCGAGGTCAGCCTCGCCGAAGTCGAGCTCGTGAAATCGCTCGGCGTCGAGATCCGCTGCGGTGTCACCGTCGGCCGCGATCTCGCCGTCGCCGATCTCGAGCGCGACTACGCCGCCCTTTTCGTCGGGCTCGGCCTCGGCAGCGCCGCCCGCCTACGCATCCCCGGCGAAGATCTGCCCGAGGTGATGGACGCCCTCGAGTTCATTTCCGTGCTCCACACGCATCCCCACGACCAGATTTCCACCGGCCTCAACGTCGCCGTGATCGGCGCCGGCAACACCGCCATCGACGCCGCCACGCAGGCCAAACGCCTTGGCGCCGACCGTGCCGTGATCATCTACCGGCGCAGCGAGGCCGACATGTCCGCCTACGCCTTCGAGTATCAGCACGCCAAAGACGACAACACCGAGTTCATCTTCCACGCCGCCCCCGTCGAAGTGCTCTCCACCGGCGGTCACGTCACCGGCCTCAAGCTCGTCCAAACTCGCGCCACCTCCACCGGCCGCATGGAGTTCGTCCCCGGCACCGAATGGATCGAGCCCTGCGACCTCGTCCTCAAAGCCGTCGGGCAGGAGAAACAAACTTCTCTCCTGCACGATCTCTTCCCCTCCCTCGCACTCGACGAACGCGGCGCCATCCTCCGCGACCCGCTCACCGGCGCCACGAATCTCCCGCACGTCTTCACGGGCGGTGACTGCGCCAACGGCGGCCGCGAAGTCGTCAACGCCGTCGGCGAAGGCAAGAAAGCCGCCCACGGCATCCACGCGTTCCTCACCGGCACCGCCGCCACGCCCCCCGTCCAACCCTCCCGCCTCGGCGCCAAATCCGGCCCCACCGGCTCCGGCCTCCTCACCCCCATCCGCGCCCACGAACTCGAAGCCGCGCTCAGCCAATCCTCCGAACCGAACTAACCGCCAATCCACGCTAATCTCCGCTGATTGATTAGCGTCAATTAGCGAAGATTAGCGGTTCAAAAATCTGTCCCCTGCTCCTTATGGCTGATCTATCGACCAACCTCGCCGGCATCAAATCCCCCAACCCCTTCTGGGTCGCCTCCGGTCCGCCCGCCAACACCGGTTACCAAGCCCATCGCGCCTTCGACGCCGGCTGGGGCGGCGTCGTCTGGAAAACCATCGGCGATCCCATCGTCAACGTCTCCTCCCGCTACTCCGCGCTGAACTACGGTCCGAACCGCATGATCGGCTTCAACAACATCGAGCTCATCAGCGACCGTTCCCCCGAAACCAATTTCCGCGAAATCGCCGAGGTCAAAAAACGCTGGCCCCACCATGCCGTCATCGCGTCACTCATGGTCGACACCCGCGAGCGCTGGCACGAATTCGTCAAACGCTCCGCCGACGCCGGTGCCGATGGCATCGAGCTCAACTTCGGCTGTCCCCACGGCATGTGCGAACGCGGCATGGGCTCCGCCGTTGGCCAGCAGCCCGCCGTCGCCGAAAAAATTACTGGCTGGGTCATGGAGGTCGCGACCATCCCCGTGATCGTCAAACTCACGCCCAACGTCACCGACATCACCGCCACCGCTCGCGCCGCCCGCCGCGCCGGTGCCAACGCCATCTCGCTGATCAACACGATCAACTCCATCACGAACGTAAATCTGGATACGTTCGTCCCCGAGCCCGCCGTCGGCCACCAAAGCTCCCACGGCGGCTATTGCGGCCCCGCCGTGAAGCCCATCGCGCTCAACATGGTCCAGTCCTGCGCCGCCGATCCCGACGTCGGCCTGCCTATTTCCGGCATCGGTGGCATCGCCAACTGGCGCGACGCCGCCGAGTTCATCGCCCTCGGCTCGACGAGCCTCCAAGTGTGCACCGCGATCATGCACTACGGCTTCCGCATCGTCGAAGACATGCACGAAGGCCTCAGCGCCTACCTCGAAAGCAAGGGCATGAAGTCCGTCAACGAACTCATCGGGCGCGCCGTCCCCAGTCTCAACAAGTGGGAAAACCTAAACCTCAATTACCAGCGCGTTGCCCGGATCGACTACGACAAATGCATCGGCTGCAACCTCTGCTACATCGCCTGCGAAGACGGCGCCCACCAGTGCATCGATCTAAAAGATCCCGACGAACTCCGCGTCGGCCTCGGCCCCGGCCGAGTCCCCCACAAGCCCGTCCCGAAAGTCCGCGAAGACGACTGCGTCGGCTGCAACCTCTGCTCCCTCGTCTGCCCCGTCGACGACTGCATCACCATGACCGTGATCGAAAACGGTCAGCCCCCGATGACGTGGAGTAACTACCAGGAAAAACTCGCCAAAGGCGAAATGCCGCCGATCCCACCCCACCCCTGATTTCATGAGTTCCCTCACACCCTGCCCCAACTACATCGCCGGCGAATGGCAGACGCCTTCCGGCGCGACCACGCCCGTTTTCAATCCTTCCACCGGCGACGTCATCGCCGAGTGCCCCGCCGGCGGCACCGCCGAGGTCAACGCCGCCGTCGAGGCCGCGCACGCCGCCTTTCCCGCGTGGCGTGACACGCCGCCGATCGAGCGCGCCCGCGTTTTCTTCCGCTACCGTCAGCTTATCGAGCAGAATTTCGAGCAGCTCTGCCAGACCGTCTCCCGCGAGCACGGCAAGACCCTCGCCGAGGCCCGCGGCTCCATCTTCCGCGGCCTTGAAAATGTCGAATACGCTTGCGGCATCCCCACGCTGCTCTTCGGCGATTCCCTCAAGAACATCGCGCGCGGCGTGGACTGCGAGACGATCAACCTGCCCCTCGGCGTCTGCGTCGGCATTACGCCGTTCAACTTCCCCGCGATGGTCCCGCTCTGGATGTTCCCGACCGCCCTCGCCTGCGGCAATACCTTCATCCTCAAGCCGAGCGAAAAAGTCCCGCTCAGCGCCATTCTCCTCGGTCAACTCCTCGAGCAGGCCGGCCTGCCCAAGGGCGTCTTCAACATCGTCCACGGCGGCCGCGCGGTCGTCGATGGCCTCCTCATGCACCCGAAGGTGAAGGCGGTCTCCTTCGTCGGTTCCACGCCAATCGCGAAATACATCTACGAAACCGGCATCAAGCACGGCAAACGTGTCCAGGCCAACGGCGGCGCCAAGAACTACATCGTCGTCATGCCCGACGCCGACATCGCCAAGACCGTCGAAAACCTCACCACCGCCGCCTTCGGTTGTGCCGGCGAGCGCTGCATGGCCGGCTCCACCGCCATCACCGTCGGCGCCGCCGCCGATCGCGTGCTCCCCGATCTCATCAAGGCCGCCAACGCCATCAAAGTCGGCCCTACCGACCGCGCCACGCAGCCCGACATGGGCCCCGTCATCACCGCCGCCCATCGCGACCGCGTCCTCAGCCTCCTCGCCACCGGCGAACAGGAAGGGGCCAAACTCATTGCCGATGGCCGCGGCGTGAAAATCCCCGACGCACCGCGCGGCTTTTACCTTGGAGCCACCATCGTCGACGGCGTGCAAAACAACATGACCCTCGCCCGCGAGGAAGTCTTCGGCCCCGTCCTCAACGTCATGCGCATGGACGATCTCGACGCCGCCATCGAGCAGGCGAACAAATCCGCCTTCGGCAACGGCGCCGCCATCTTCACCAACAACGGCCGCGCCGCCCGCGAGTTCACGATGCGCGTGAAAGCCGGCATGGTCGGCGTGAACGTCGGCGTCCCCGCCACGATGGCCATGTTCCCCTTCACCGGCTGGGACGACTCCTTCTACGGCGACCTCCACATCCAGGGAAAGGAAAGCATCCAGTTCTACACCCAACAAAAAGTCGTCAGTTCCCGCTGGTTCGGCGGCGACGTCGGCGACGTGTGGAAAAAATAAGAATCAATCCTTCCCGCGGATGACGCGGATGAACGCAGATAAATTCCCACTCCTAAAACATCCGTGCCGATCCGCGTAATCCGCGGGAAGATTCTGGAACCATCCCCCATGAGCCTCCTCATCAAAAACGGTGAAATCATCACCGCCGACTCCCGCTACTCCGCCGACATCTTCTGCGAGAACGAAACCATCACCCAGATCGGCCGGAACCTCCCCGCCCCAGCCGGCGCTGAGGTCATCGATGCCAAGGGCAAATACGTCTTCCCCGGCTTCATCGATCCCCACGTCCACATCTACCTGCCCTTCATGGGCACGTTTTCCAAGGACACCTACGTCACCGGCTCGCAGGCCGCCCTCGTCGGCGGCACGACGACGCTCATCGAAATGTGCTGCCCCGCGCGCAAAGACGACGCGCTCGCCTCCTTCGAACTCTGGCACGCGCAGGCCGCCGGTAAATCCGCCTGCGATTTCACCTTCCACATGGGCGTCACCAAATTCGACGCCACCACCGAAGCCCACCTCCGCGAAATCGTCGCCCGCGGCATCTCCTCTTTCAAAATCTTCCTCGCCTACAAAGGCGCCTTCGGCATCGACGACACCGAACTCTACCGGACGCTCAAACTCGCCAAAGAACTCGGCGTCGTCGTCACCGCCCACTGTGAAAACGAGACGCTCGTCTCCGAGCGTTGCCGCGAACTCCTCGCCGCCGGCAAGACCGACCCTGCCCAGCATCACGAGAGCCGCCCGCCCCTCGTCGAAGCCGAGGGCGTCCATCACCTCCTCACGTTTGCCGAACTCACCGGCGCCGCGACCTACATCGTCCACCTCTCCTGCAAAGAAGCCCTCGACCAAGCCATCGCCGCCCGCCAGCGCGGCGTGCGCGTCGGCATCGAAACGCTCATTCAATATCTCGTCCTCGACAAATCCTACGCCGAACTCCCGAACTTCGAGGGCGCGAAATACGTGATGTCGCCCCCGCTCCGCGACGCCCGCAATCAGTCCACTCTGTGGCACGGCCTCCGCGATGGCCTCATCAACACCGTCGCCACCGACCACGCCCCGTTCGACTTCGCCTCGCAAAAGCCGATGGGCAAAGACGATTTCACGAAAATCCCCAACGGCATCCCTTCCCTCGAAGAGCGCATCAATCTTCTCTACACCTACGGCGTCGCCCGCGGCCGCCTCGACCTCCATACATTCGTCAACGTCGCGAGCACCGCCGTCGCCAAACAGTTCGACCTCTTCCCGCGCAAAGGCGCGATCCAACCCGGCGCCGACGCCGACCTCGTCGTCTTCGATCCAAACTATCGCGGCACCATCTCCGCCAAGACGCAGCACATGGCCGTCGACTACAGCGCCTTCGAAGGCTGGCCCATCGAAGGCCGCCCGAGTGTCGTCACCGTCCGCGGGCAAGTCGCCGCCCGCGACGGCCGCTTCACCGGAACCCTCGGCCGCGGCCAATTCCTCCAACGCAAGCCGAGTCACTTCTAAACACGCCTCGTAGCGGAAGCCGTGGGGCTTTCGCGAAAAGCTCACTCGCTCCGCTACCAGTTTTCCCTCCCATGCCCCTCGATCCCGGCCTCCGCGACAACGCTCCTGACGTCGAGCTCGACCTCTCCGTCATCCAGCACTCGGCTCTCTACAACGCCGACCTAGCTCCCGTCCCGACCTCGGGCCGCAAGTGGGGCACCGCCTCCATCGCCGCCCTCTGGATCTCGATGTCCGCGTGCATCCCCACCTACATGCTCGCTTCCGGCCTCATCGGCAGCGGCATGAATTGGTCGCAGGCCGTCTTCACGATCTTCCTCGGCAACGTGATCGTCGTCATCCCGATGATCCTCAACGCCCACGCCGGCACGCGCTACGGCATTCCGTTTCCCGTCCTCTGCCGCGCCTCCTTCGGCACCGTCGGCGCCAACGTCCCCGCCCTCCTCCGCGCCCTCGTCGCCTGCGGGTGGTTCGGCATCCAGACGTGGATCGGCGGCGACGCCATCTACAAAATCCTCGGCGTCTTCGCGCCCGCGATCACCAGCGGCACGCCCCTCCCCGTGCTCGGCATTACGGCCACCCACTTCGCGTGTTTCCTGTTTTTCTGGGGAATTAACATGTGGGTCATCTGGCGGGGTATCGATACGATCCGCGTCCTCCTCAATCTCAAAGCCCCGCTCCTCATCGCCCTCGGCCTCCTCCTCCTCGCGTGGGCTTACCAGGCCGCCGGCGGCTTCGGCCCGATTCTCTCGCAACCCTCCGCCTTCGACATCGGCCAACCCAAGGCCGGCCAATTCTGGTCCGTCTTCGTCCCCTCGCTCACCGGCATGATCGGCTTCTGGGCCACGCTCTCGCTCAACATCCCCGATTTCTCCCGTTACGCCAAATCCCAACGCGCCCAAGCCGTCGGCCAAGCCCTCGGCCTCCCGGCCACGATGGCGCTCTACTCCTTCATCGGCGTCGCCGTCACCTCCGCCACCACGATCATCTACGGCAAAACCCTCTGGGACCCGATCGACGTCATCACGCGTTTCAAAAATCCCTTCGTCCTCGTCGGCTCCCTCGTCGCCCTCTGCATCGCGACCCTCGCCACCAACATTGCCGCCAACGTCGTCTCGCCCGCCAACGACTTCGCCCATGTCGCGCCAAAGAAAATCACCTTCCGTATCGGCGGTCTCATCACCGGCCTCATCGGCATTCTGATGATGCCCTGGAAACTCCTCGCCGATCCCAGTGGCTACATCTTCACGTGGCTCGTCGGCTACAGCGCCCTCCTCGGCCCCATCGGCGGTATCATGATCGCCGACTACTTTGTCATCCGCGGACGCTGGCTCAACGTCCTCGGCCTCTACAATCCCGAGGGCGACTACGCCTACCGCAACGGCATCAGTTACGTCGCCCTCGCCGCACTCCTCGCTGGCATCTTGCCCAGCCTCCCCGGCTTCCTCGCCAACATCAAAGTCATCGACGCCACCCACGTCGCCCCGTTCCTCGTCTCTCTCTACAGCTACGCCTGGTTCGTCGGCTTCGGCATTTCCTTCGCCCTCTACATCGCACTCCGCAAACTCGGCCCCAACAGCTGAACCGACCAAATCCCCCGCTCACTTTTCCGTCCCTGCCTTTATCCGTGTTAATCCGTGCGATCCGTGGTTAAAAACTCCGACCCATCTCACGCTCCTCTCCTCCCATGAAATCCATCCCGCTCCCGCCCACCGCGCACACGCCCGCACCCTACACCGGCCCGTCCGCCGCCGCCGTGCTCGCGCAGCGTAAGCAATACCTCAACCCCGGACTCTTCCTCTACTACAAACAACCCATCATGATCGTGGAGGGCAAAATGCAGTATGTCTGGGACGACACCGGCAAACGCTACCTCGACGGTCTCGGCGGCATCGTGACCGTCAGCGTCGGCCACTGCCACCCGCACGTCATCGCCGCCGCCAACGCCCAGAACGCCCTCCTCCAGCACTCCACCACGATCTACCTCAATCCGAACATCGGCGCCTTCGCCGAAAAGCTCGCCTCCAAATTTCCCGGCGATCTCAAGGTCTGCTACTTCGTCAACTCCGGCTCCGAGGCCAACGACCTCGCGCTCCTCATGGCGCGCCTCTACACGGGCAACTACGACGTCATCGCCCTCCGCAACGCCTACCACGGCGGCAACGCCTCCGGCATGGCCGTCACCGCCCACAGCACCTGGAAGTTCAACACCCCGCATTCCTTCGGCGTCCACCACGCCCAGTCGCCGTATCCGTATCGCGGGCACTTCGGTTACGACGACCCCGACGCCGGCCGCAAATACGCCGACGATGTCAAAGACCTCATCGCCTACGCCACCCCCGGCAAAGTCGCCGGCTTCATCGCCGAATCCATCCAGGGCGTCGGCGGTTTCGTTGAGTTCCCTTCCGGCTATCTCATGCACGCCTACGAACACGTGCGCGCCGCGGGCGGCGTCTGCATCGCCGACGAGGTTCAGACCGGCTTCGGCCGCACCGGCACCCATTACTGGGGTTTCGAGACCCAAGGCGTCATCCCCGACATCGTCACCCTCGCCAAAGGCATCGGCAACGGCGCCCCGCTCGCCGCCGTCGTCACCACACCGAAGATCGCCGCCGTCATGGCGCAGAAAACGCACTTCAACACCTTCGGCGGCAACCCCGTCGTCAGCGCCATCGGCAAAGCCGTCCTCGAAGTCATCGACCACGAGAAGACCCAGCAAAACTGCCTCGAACTCGGCGCCTACATCCTCGCCGGCCTCGAAAAACTGAAAGCCAAACACAAAGTCATTGGCGACGTCCGCGGCCGCGGCCTCATGCTCGGCATCGAATTCGTGAAAGACCACGTCACCAAGACACCCGGCCGCGAAGAATGCGCGAAAGCCGTCGAAAACGCCCGCGAACTCGGCCTCCTCCTCGGCAAAGGCGGCCTCTGGGGCCAGACCATCCGCTTCGCCCCGCCGATGACGATTACGAAAGCCGACGCCGACTTCCTCCTCGCCGTCCTCGACGAAGCCATCGGCGCGATCTGACCGCTCGTCCCCCGTCCACTCTCGCGCCCGTCACAGCCCAGTGACGGGCGCAGCTTTTTCTTGCCCGCCCGCCGGGCAACGGCTCTTTGTCCACCTTTCGCGCCTTCGCGCGAGCCCACCTCTCCTATCCATGTCCTCCCATTCCCATCCACCGTCCCCCGAATCCGAGGGCGCTGCCCACAGCCCTTCGCTGGTCGAGCGCTTCGTCGAAGGCTCTATCTTCTCCAGTCGCTGGCTGCAGGCCCCCCTCTACCTCGGCCTGATCGTCGCCCAAATGGTCTATGTTTGCCAGTTCTTCGCCGAATTGTGGCACATGGTTCACGTCTTCCTGGCCGGCGGCGAAGTCGAAGCCGTCAGCACCCACATCATGATCGGCATTCTCGGCCTGATCGACGTCGTCATGGTCGCCAACCTCGTCATCATGGTCGTCATCGGTGGCTACGAAACCTTCGTCTCCCGTCTCGATCTCGACGGCAAAGCCGACAAACCCGAGTGGCTCAGCCACGTCAACGCCGGCGTCCTGAAGATCAAGCTCGGCACCGCGCTCATCAGCATCTCGTCAATCCACCTCTTGAAAACGTTCATTCAGGTCCGCGAGCCCACCTTCAAAATCGTCAATGAAGCCATCGCGTGGCAGGTCGGCATTCACGTCATCTTCCTCATCTCTGCGCTCGTCCTCGCCTGGACCGACCGGATCATGATGGGCGGCGTCCACGCCGACGCGAAGAAGCACTGAGCCGCGCACGCAGCCTCCGTTTCGTGTAGCCGCACGTGTTAACGTGCGGCTTTTTCGTCTCAGCTCCGCTCGTTCCGCATCGCCCTATTCCGGCCCGTTTAGCCGCTCGCTTTAACGAGCGATCGCCCGTGCGTAGCAGATCACTTCACCGTCACCGGCAGCAGCTTCTGCTTCGTCAAAAACGCCGCGATCATCGTCCGCGTCTTCTCTTTCCACTCCGGCAGCTCCCCGCCGAAGTTGTGCGAGCCGCCCGGCACGCTCACGAATTCCACGACATTTCCCGTCGCCATCAATTTGTCGCGCAACGCCAGCGACTGCGCCTGCGGCACGGTTGAATCGGCATCGCCGTGAAACACGAGCATCGCCGGCATCTGCGCGTCGAGCTGGTGCAGCGGTGACAACGCCTCCGCATGTTCGCCAAACCGCGTCGGCGTGTAACCTTTCAACTTCGACGTGTCCGATACCGCACTCGTGAGCACGAGCGCCACCGGCTTCGCCAACGGCGCCTCCTCCTTAGCCGAGCCCGGCGGCGTCCCCGTGATCGCCGTCCACAGCGCCACGTGTCCGCCGGCGGAATTGCCGCCCACCACCACGCGGTTCGCATCCACGCCCAACTCCGCCGCGTGATCCTGCACCCAGCGCAACGCCGCCCGCGCATCCGCCACCGACTCCAGCGGCGAAGTGCCGAAGCGGTCCTTCACGCGGTAGTCCGGCGCCACGCCCACGAAGCCTTGCTCCGCCGCCCACTTCGCCCACGTCGCCGCATTCGCCGGCGTGCCACGTGTCCATCCGCCGCCGAAAAACCACATGAACACCGGCCGCCGGTCGCCCGCCTTCCAGTCCTTCGGCTTGAACACATGCAAACGCAGCGCCTCCGGCTTCGCCTCGCGAAACACGCGCGTTTCCGCCCCCGGCAGCGTCACCGGCGTCACCTCCGGCGGCCGCGGCGTTTTGGGCGCCGTAGGCGTTTGCGCAGAGACGACTGCAGTCGCCACCGCCACCATCACGGAAAACAGAAATCCCCGGCGATACACCCGGCGGTAGTCGGTCGGCATACTCATGACGCGAGCATTCCTGATAATTATTACCCCGCAAGTCCCCAGTGCCCGCCACTCCTCGAAAACCCTCGCTCCCTACCAACCCTCGCCACTCCTCGCCCCTTCCGGCCGCAACCACGCCCGCCGCCCACGCCGCCGGAGCGCTTGCCCGCCCGGCAGTCCACTCTCAACTTCGCGCCGTGAATCCGCCAGCCCACGACTCCGCGATCTTCGCCATCGAGCGCCCGCACGCGAATCTCCGGACCTACTACGTCCTGACCGCCCTCGTGATCCCGCCGCTGTTTCCATTCCTTATTTTACCCCTGTGGTTCCGCTACCACACGATGCGCTACAAGTTTACGCCCGAGGGCATTTCGATGAGCTGGGGGATCCTCTTCCGCCGCGAAGTCATCGTGAACTACGCGCGTATCCAGGATATCCATCTCCGCTCCAATTTCGTCGAACGCTGGCTCGGCCTCGCCCGCGTCCTCGTGCAAACCGCCAGCGGCAACGCCACCGCCGAACTGACCATCGAGGGCATCCGCGAATTCGAAGCCCTGCGCGACTTTCTCTACTCCCGCATGCGCGGCGTGAAAGACCACCCCGCTCCGTCCTCCGCCTCCGCTGTGGCTTCGTCCACCCCAGCGACTCCGCCGCATCCCGACGAACTCGCCGCCGCCCTCCGCGAAACCGCCGCCGAGCTCCGCGCGTTGCGCGAAGAACTCGCTCGACGTCCCTCCGCCTGAGCCCACCGCCCCCATGTATTCGGTCTGCCGCGCCTTCATTCTCCACTGGCTCAAGGTCCCGCCCGAGCCGCATCCGCCCGCCGGCGCCCCATCCTCGTTGCGGGTTTTTCGCGCCGGAAAAAACTACTTTAACCTCCGCCTGCTCGGCTGGGCCGGCGCGCAGCTCGTGGCGTTGGGCGGTATTGTTTTCTGGACCGCACTTTTTATCGATGTCGAGAGCACCGTCCGCGAGCAACGCGTCGCCCGCGCCCATGCGCCCAAAACACCCTCTCCGACAAGTTTTCGCGAGGCCCTCGCGGAAGTTGCGCCGCCGTCGGCCAATCCGCCGACCACGACCAAAGGCAAATCGACCAAACCGCGCGTTCGCATCAACGACTTGGAGTCGTTCAAGAAACTGTTGGTCAATTTCGCCCTGCGGCTCCCCACGTGGACCTTTCCCTTGATCTGGGTCTTCAAAATCGGCGGTCTTCTCCTCTACCTCGTGCAGATCCCGCTTACCTACGCGATTCGCCGCCTCGATTTCGAAATGCGCTGGTATGTCGTCACCGACCGCAGTCTCCGCATCCGCACCGGCGTATGGCAGGTCCAAGAGCTCACCATGAGCTTCGCCAACCTCCAACAAGTCGTCGTCTCGCAAGGCCCCGTGCAACGCCTCCTCGGGCTCGCCGATGTGCACGTGCAGTCCGCGGGCGGCGGCAGCGGCGCCTCAGCGGGACAAGCCCACGGCGCCGGCGATTCGCTCCACACCGCTATGTTTCACAGCGTCGAAAACGCGACCGAGATTCGCGACCTCATTCTCGAACGTCTCCGCATCTTTCGCGCGACCGGCCTCGGTGACCCCGACGAGCACCACGCGAACCCAGCCTCCGTTTCCACCACCGTCGCCGTCGCCTCGGCGCCATCCGCCGACACGCTCGCCGCCGCCCGCGAACTCCTGCACGAGGCCCGCGCGCTGCGCGGCACACTCGGCCGATAACGCCCGCGCCGTTTCCGTGCGCGCGTGTCCCCGCGCGCGACACTTCGTCCGCATCGACGCACCGCGCACGCGTGCATTGGGCGCCGCCGCGCGCGCGCACCCGCCTTCCGCAAATCGTGCGCGGCGAATGCCAACGTATGCACAGTCAGGATGCGCGTTTCTTGCCATTATGGGCCCCATTAGGCCTTTCGGCCGCCCAATTTTTCATCTCATGAGTTCTCCCAAGCCCGCTCCCACCTTCGCCACGCTCGACGCCAACGAAGCCGTCGCCTCCGTCGCCTACCGGCTCAACGAGGTTATCGCGATCTACCCGATCACCCCGTCCTCGGCCATGGCCGAGTCGTGCGATGAATGGTCCGCCGCCGGCAAACCCAACCTCTGGGGCGAGGTCCCGCGCGTCATGGAAATGCAGTCCGAGGGCGGCGCCGCCGGAGCCGTGCACGGCTCGCTCCTCACGGGCGCACTCACCACCACGTTCACCGCCTCGCAGGGCCTCCTGCTGATGATCCCCAACCTCTACAAGATCGCCGGCGAGCTCATGCCGCTGACCTTGCACGTGAGCGCCCGCGCCCTCGCCGCCCAAGGCCTCTCGATCTTCGGTGACCACGCCGACGTCATGGCCTGCCGCGCCACCGGCTGCGTCCTCCTCGCCTCCAAATCCGTTCAGGAGGCCCACGACTTCGCCCTGATTGCCCACATCGCTTCCCTCCGCGCCCGGCTGCCGTTCATCCATTTCTTCGACGGCTTCCGCACTTCGCACGAAATCCAGAAAATCACTACGCTCGGCGACGGCGTCCTTCGCGACATGGTCGACGAAAACGACATCGCCGCCTTCCGCGCCCGCGCCCTTACGCCCGACCGCCCCACCATCCGCGGCACCGCGCAGAATCCCGACGTCTACTTCCAGGGCCGCGAGTCCGTGAACCGCAACTACGAGGAGCTCCCCGGCATCGTGCAGGCCACGATGGACCGCTTCGCCGCTCTCACCGGCCGCCAATATCATCTTTTCGACTACCACGGTCACCCCGAAGCCGAGCGCGTCGTCGTCGTCATGGGCAGCGGCATCGAGACGGTCAGCGAGACCGTCGATTGGCTCGTCGGCCCAGGTGAAAAAGTCGGCGTCATTTCCGTCCGCCTCTTCCATCCGTTCTACACGAAAGCCTTCGCCGCCGCACTGCCGAAGACCACGAAAGCCATCTCCGTCCTCGACCGCACCAAGGAGCCCGGCTCCCTCGGTGAACCGCTCTTCCTCAACGTCGTCGCCGCGCTCTCCGAAGCCCGTTCGCCTCTCGCCGGCTCCGCCCGCGTCGTCGGCGGCCGTTACGGTCTCGGCTCGAAAGAATTCACGCCCGGCATGGTCCGCGCGATCTTCGACAACCTGAATTCCGCGGAACCCCGCCACCGCTTCACCATCGGCATCAACGACGACGTCACCCGTTCCTCGCTCTCCTACGACGCCGACTTCGATCTCGAAGCGTCCGACGTCCGCCGCTGCGTCTTCATCGGCCTCGGCGCTGACGGCACCGTCGGTGCGAACAAGAATTCCATCAAGATCATCGGCGAGCAAACGCCGCTCTACGCGCAGGGCTACTTCGTTTACGACTCGAAGAAGTCGGGCTCGATGACGACGTCGCATCTCCGTTTCGGCCCGCGTCCGATCAACGCGCCCTATCTCATCCGCCAGGCCGACTTCGTGGCGTGCAGCCAGTTCGCCTTCGTCGGTCAGACCGATGTCCTCGGCTTCACCCGCCCCGGCGCCACCGTCCTCCTCAACTCGCCCTACTCGCCCGAGGAAACCTGGCAAAAACTCCCGCGCGATTGGCAGCGCACCATCCTCGCGAAAAAACTCCGCGTCTACGCGATCAACGCCACCCAGGTCTCCCAAACCGCCGGCATGGGCCGTCGCACCAACACCGTTCTCCAGACCTGCTTCTTCGCCCTCTCCGGTGTGCTCCCCCGCGACGAGGCGATCTCGCAGATCAAGGCCACGATCAAGAAAACCTACGGTAAGAAGGGCGATTCCATCGTCGCGATGAACTACGCCGCCGTCGACGCCGCGCTCGCCGGTCTCCAGGAGCTCACGCCCGTCGCGAGCCCCGAGCTTGCCGAGTTCGCGCCGCCCGCCGGACTCCCTCCGCGCTACGCCGGCGCGCCCGACTTCGTCCAACGCATCACCGCGCGCCTCCTCGCCGGCGAAGGCGATCTGCTCCCCGTCAGCGCCCTTCCCGCCGATGGCTGCTGGCCCACCGCCACGAGCCGCTTCGAGAAACGCAACATCGCCCTCGATATCCCGCAATGGGACCCGTCCATCTGTATCCAATGTAACAAGTGCGTGCTCATCTGCCCGCACGCCGCCATCCGCGCGAAATTCTGCGAACCCGCCGCCCTCGCCGGCGCTCCCGCCGAGCTCAAATCCGCGCCGTTCCGTTCGAACGATTTCCCAAATCAGCGTTACCTCCTCCAAGTCGCACCCGAGGATTGCACCGGCTGCTCACTCTGCGTCCAGGTCTGCCCCGCGAAGGACAAGACCAACCCCCGCCACAAGGCCATCGACATGGCGCCGCAGGCTCCCCTGCTCGCCGCCGAACGCGCCAACTGGGACTTCTTCCTCGCCCTGCCCGATCCGGACCGCACCACGCTCAAGACCGGCGAGCTCAAGTCCTCGCAGTTCCTGCGCCCGCTCATCGAGTTCTCGGGCGCCTGTGCCGGCTGCGGTGAGACGCCGTATCTGAAACTCCTTACGCAGCTCGTCGGCGACCGTCTCCTCGTCGCCAACGCCACCGGCTGTTCCTCGATCTACGGCGGCAATCTCCCGACCACACCCTACTGCCAAAACAGCGCCGGCCGCGGTCCCGCCTGGGCGAACTCGCTCTTCGAGGACAACGCCGAGTTCGGTCTCGGCATGCGCCTCGCCACCGACCGCCACGCCGCCGCCGCCCGCGAACTTCTCCAACGCCTCGCCCCGCAGCTCGGCGAGACTTTTGTCACCGAGATGCTCGCCACCGATCAGACCACCGAGGCCGGCGTCGCTCTCCAGCGCACCCTCGTCAACGTGCTCCGTGAGAAGCTCGCGCTCCTCACCGACAATCCCGTCGCCGCCCGCCTCGCCCCGCTCGCCGATCACCTCGTCAACAAATCCGTCTGGATCATCGGCGGTGATGGCTGGGCCTACGATATCGGTTACGGCGGCCTCGACCACGTGCTCTCCACCGGTGCCAACGTGAAGATCCTCGTGCTCGACACCGAGGTCTACTCCAACACCGGCGGTCAGTCCTCGAAATCCACGCCGATGGGCGCCGTCGCCAAGTTCGCCTCCGGCGGCAAACCGATCGCGAAAAAGGACCTCGCGCTTATGGCCATGCAATACGGCCACGTCTACGTCGCCCGCATCGCGATGGGCGCGAAAGATTCGCAGACGCTCCTCGCGTTCCGCGAAGCCGAAGCGCACCAAGGCCCGTCGCTCATCATCGCCTACAGCCCGTGTATCGCGCATGGCTTCCCGCTCCACCTCGGAGCCGAGCAGCAGAAACTCGCCGTCGATTCCGGCTACTGGCCGCTCTTCCGCCGCGATCCGAAACTCGCCGCCACCGGCGTAAATCCGCTCCGCCTCGACTCCGCCGCACCCAAGATCGGCCTCGATCGCTTCACCGCGAACGAGACGCGCTTCGGCATCCTTAAGAACGTCGATCCCGAGCGCGCCGAGGAACTCGCCATCCAGGCGCAGTCCGACGTCCGCCGTCGTTTCGCCTTCTACGAATCGCTCGCCGCCGCGCCC
Organism: Opitutus sp. GAS368; assembly: GCA_943372705.1. Taxonomy (GTDB): domain Bacteria; phylum Verrucomicrobiota; class Verrucomicrobiia; order Opitutales; family Opitutaceae; genus GAS368. Next base: position 21,716 of record CALRZR010000008.1, read on the forward strand.
GGCACCAACGCCGCCCCCGCCGCCGCCGACAAAGCTCCCGCCTCCAAACCTGCCACGCCATGATTCCCAATCTGACCACGCGCTACCTCGGTCTTGAGCTGCGCAATCCGTTCATCGTCGGCGCCTCGCCGTTCAGCGACAACCTCACCTCGTGCGCCGCGCTCGAGGAAGCCGGCGCCTCCGCCATCGTGCTGCGCTCGCTCTTCGCGGAACAGTTCGAACTCGAGCAGCGCGCCCTCGTGCACCACACCGAGACGCCCGGCGAGAGCTACGCCGAAGCCACCTCGTATTTCCCGCGCTACGAGGAATACCAGCTCGGCCCCGACCAGTATCTGCGCCGCATTAAGACGCTGAAGAAGCTGCTCAAAATCCCCGTCATCCCGTCGCTCAACGGCCGCGAACTCGGCTCGTGGGTCGGCTGCGCCCAGCAGTTCGAAGACGCCGGCGCCGATGCCATCGAGCTCAACCTCTACCAGCTCGCCACGTCGCCCGATCTCGACGCCGATCAAGTCGAAGTGGAGATGCTGCACATCGTGCGCACCGTCGTCGCCTCGGTAAAAATTCCGGTCGCCGTGAAGCTCTCGCCGTTCCACACCACGACGACCAACTTCGCGCTCGCCCTCGAACAAAGCGGCGCCGCCGGCCTCGTGCTTTTCAACCGTTTCTACCAGCCCGATTTCAACATCGAGGACCTCGAGGTCGTCCCGCACCTGAAGCTCTCCGATTCCTCCGAACTCCTCCTGCGCCTCCGTTGGCTCTCGATCATCTCGCCCCATGCGAAATCGTCGCTCGCGTGCAGCGGCGGCGTGCACACGGCCGAAGACGCCATCAAAGCGATCCTCGCCGGCGCCCACGGCGTGCAAGTCGTCTCCGCGCTCCTCAAGCACGGTCCGTCCTTCCTCACCGTCCTCCTCAACGGACTCCGCACGTGGATGGTCGAACACGAATATACCGCGATCGACGAAGTCCGCGGCGCGATGAACTTGAAACGCTGCCCCGACCCCGCCGCCCACGAGCGCGCCAACTACATCCGCATCCTCCAAAGCTGGCGGGTGTAATCGGGACCCTTCCGGCATGACGTGACGGCGGCCGAAAACCGCCGCCACGTCACCTCGCCATCTTCAGCAGCCGCTCGCCTGCCGCGTGCAGCGTCTCAGGGCGCTTTGCGAAATTCAGCCGGATGTAGCGGTTTTCCCCGTTCGCGAAAAAGCTCGATCCCGGCACCGGTGCGACGCCGATCTCCTTCGCCATCCAGTGCGCAAATTCCACGTCGCTCGCATAGCCAAACGGCGAGATGTCCACCATCACGAAGTAGGCGCCCTCGGGCCGCGTGTAGTGCAGCCCCGTCCGGTCGAGGTAACCGAGCAACACATCGCGTGAGGCCGCATACTCCGCCGCGAGTCCGTCGTAGTAGCTCGGCGGAAAATTGAGCGCCGTCACCACCGCGTGTTGAAGCGGCGCGGCTGCGCCCACCGTGAGGAAATCGTGGACCTTGCGCGCCTGCGCGATGATCTCCGGCGCCGCGTGCACATAGCCGAGCCGCCAGCCCGTGATCGAAAACGTCTTCGAAAGCGACGAACACATCAGCGTGCGCTTCGCCATTCCCGGCAGCGTCGCGAAATACGTGTGCCGGTGCGGCGCGTAAACGATGTGTTCGTAGACTTCGTCCGTGAGCACAAACACGTCGAACTCCTCCGCCAGCGCCGCGATTTGGAGCAATTCTTCGCGGGTAAACACCCGTCCGCACGGATTCGACGGATTGCAGAGCACGAAGGCCTTCAAGCCGCTCGCAAACACTTTCCTCAGCTCGTCCGGGTCGAAGCGATAGTGCGGCGGATGCAGCGGCACATGGATCGCCTGCGCCCCCGTGAGAATCGCGTCGGCATTGTAGTTTTCGTAGAACGGCGAAAACAAACCCACTTTGTCGCCCGGATCGCACACCGTCATCATCGCCACCATCATCGCCTCGGTGGCACCGCACGTGACCACGAGCTCGCGGTCTGCATCCACGGGCACACCCATGCATCGCGCGATCTTCGCACCGAGCGCCGCGCGAAGTTCGTTCGAGCCCCACGTCACCGCATATTGGTGACGGTGCGCATCCATCGCGTCCTTCGCCGCCTGCACCAGTTCCGCCGGCGGATCCCAGTCGGGAAATCCCTGCGAGAGATTGATGGCGCCGTGGCGGGCCGCCACGCGCGACATCTCGCGGATCAACGATTCGGTGAAGACGGCAGTGCGGCGCGAGGTGCGGGGCATGGTTCAGGGAATCTTCAGTTCCATCCCCGGACTCAGCTTTGAGTTCATGCCCGCAGGCAAACGGTCGCGGTTCACCGCGACGATCGCCTCGGGTTTCACCCCGTATTTCCGGCCGATGGCAAAAAGAGTCTCTCCCTGCGCGACGGAGTGGCGCTTGCCCGCCACGGTGCCGGCCGCGGGTGGGCGGCCCGATCCGCCCGCCGGCTTCGGTTGCGGCTGCGCCGGACGCGCCGCGTAACTCTGCGGTGCGGGCGCCGGGGAAAGGGAAACCCCTTGCGACGGCGGCGCAAAGTCCGGCGGCATCGGCGCAATTTTCAGCGGGGCCATGCCCGCCAAAACCGCCGCTTGCGTCGGCTCCGGCAGCTCCACCGGCCCGCGCGTCGTGCGCACAAACGGCGCGGGGCCGCTGCCGCGTTGCCGGCCCAGCTCCGCCCGCAAATCCTCGTTCTCACGTTGCAGGCGCTCGATGAGCTCCTGCCCGCCGACCCGCCCGACCTGATCGTCGCCCGGCCGGCCCGGCATCGAGCGAAACAGTTCGCGCCGAGCCAGATCGATCCGCTGCCGCACCAGTGCGGCCTTCGTGGAATTCGGCGCGAGATCGAGGTATTTTTTGAAGTGATGGATCGCCTCGACCGGATCCTTGATGTGTTCGAGGTAGATCAGGCCCGCATCCAAATGCGACTCCGGCGAAGCCTGTTCGCCGCGCCGCTCGATAACTTTCAACAAACCCGTGAGCGCCTCGGAGCTGCGCCCCTGTTTCTTGAGTAACAGGCTTTGCTGGTAGAGCGGGTCTTCCGTCTCGGCCGACGTCGCGAGACTGTCGCCACCACAGCCCGCGCCGCAGAGCAACGCGCCGAGCGCGAGGAGGACGGTGAATTTGGGACGAGCGGACATCGAGAGGTGAAAGGGATTGAATGGACGAACCTTCGCCGTAAATTCCGCGTCCACCTTCTGCGACTCAAACAATAAATGGCCCTGCATCCTAAAAACGCCCTCGCGCGCGCGCGTGCCTGCATCCGCATCGAAAACACTGCGCTCGCCGAGACCGCGAAAGGTCTGGGAGAGGAATTTGTCGCCACCGCCCGCGCCGTCGAAGGTGTCAATGCCGCCGGCGGCAAACTGATCTTCAGCGGCGTCGGCAAATCCGCCCATATCGCCCAGAAAATCGCCGCCACCTTCAACAGCACCGGCGTTGCCTCCTGTTTCCTCGACGCCACGCAGGCGCTCCACGGCGATCTCGGTCTCTGCGCCGAAGGCGACCTCGCGTTTCTCCTCAGCAACAGCGGCCAGTCCGAAGAAATTCTGCGCCTGCTCCCGGTCCTCAAACGCTTCGGCGCGCGCATCGTCGCCTTCACGAGCAGTCCCGATTCCGATCTCGCGCGCAGCGCCGACCTCCGGCTCCTCTACCGCGTGCCGCGCGAAGCCTGCCCGCTGAAACTCGCGCCCACCGCGAGCACGACGGCCGCCCTCGCGCTCGGCGACGCGCTCGCGATGGTGCTCCTCGAATCGCGCGGACTCACCCGCGACGATTTCGCCAAATATCATCCCGCGGGCAATTTGGGCCGCGTCCTGCTGTTGCGCGTGCGTGATATCATGCGCACCGCCGATCGTCTTCCCGTCGCCCCGGACACCGTCACCACGCAGGACGCCATACTCGCGATGACCAAAGCCAAGAGCGGCAGCATCGCGCTGATCGCCCCCAAGTCCGGCCGGCTCTCCGGCATTCTCACCGACGGTGATTTTCGCCGAAGCGCGCTGACCGGTCCCGATTTTCTGCAGAAACCCGTGTCTGTATTCATGACCCGCTCGCCCAAGACGATCCGCGACGACGCCCTCGGCGTGGATGCGCTCCGCCTCTTCGAGGCGCACAAGATCGACGACCTCATCGTCGTCAACGCGAGCGGCAAACCCGTCGGCCTGATCGACGGACAAGATCTCCCTAAACTCAAAATCGTGTGAGTAACCCAATCCGCATCGGCATCGTTGGCATGGGCGGGTTCGCCGGCTCCCATCACAACGCCGTCGCCCGGCTCGAAGCCGACGGCCAGGCCAAACTTGTCTGCACCTGCGACCCTCGCCCGGCCGCCTTCGCCAAGGAGCAGGAAACGTGGCGCTTCGTCCAACGCGGCGTCGGCGTTTTCCCCGATTACCGTGCGATGCTCGATGCCTGCCACCGCGGTCTCGACCTCGTCGTTATCCCGACGCCCATCAATCTCCACGCTGAGATGCACGCCGCCGCGACCGCGCTCGGCCTGCCCGCCTATCTCGAAAAACCGCCGACGCTCGATCACGCGGAGCTCGAGCAGATGATCGTCGCCGATGCCCGCGCCCGCAAAGCCTCCGTCGTCGGATTCAATTTCATCATCGAAAAGCCGCGCCTCGCGCTGAAGCAGCGCATCTTGTCCGGTGAGTTTGGGTGCGTGCGCGGCTCCACCCTCAGCGCGCTCTGGCCCCGGCCCGCGAGTTACTTCTCCCGCAACGACTGGGCAGGCCGACTGATGATCGACGACCGCATCGTCCTCGATTCCTGCCTCGGCAACGCGATGGCGCACTTCGTCCACAACATTCTCTTTTGGGCTGGCGGTCCCGAACTCTTCAGCTGGGCCCAACTCGCCGCCGTGCGTGCCGAGCTCTACCGTGCCCATGCGATCGAGGGCGCCGACACCTTTTTCGTGGAGGCCGACACCACGTCCGGCATCACCATGCGTTTCGCCCTCTCGCACGCCTGTGCCGGCGCCAGCACCCACCTCGAAATGGTGCTCTGCGACAAAGCCGTCATTCGCTACACCGTCGGCCGCCAGATCGAGATCCGCTGGAACGACGGCCGCATCGAGCGCATCGCCCTCGATCCCGTGGACGCGCTCGTCGAAAACCACCGCGACTACTACGCCTTTCTCCGCGGCGAAACGCTCCGACCTGCAACCACCCTCGTGGACTCCCGCCCGTTCGTCGCGCTCAACAATCTCGCCCACGTCTCCAGCGCCCGCATCGCTCCGATTCCCGCCGAGCTCGTCTCGGGAACCCGCGACGAAAAAGAACAGAAAGATTATCTCCACGTTGCGAGTATGGCCGCCGCCCACGAAACCTTCCTCACTCGCGGTGTTTGGCCCGGCCCCAACGGCTGGGGCCGCAGCACCGGCGACGTCGCCACTCCCGCCGACCTCGCGCGCTTCCGCGACACCGTTCGGACGATGGCCGGCAAATAGGCCCAACCTTCAGTCCTCCTTCAGGCGCGGACTCGCTCCTCTACTTACAAAGGGAGGCAGGCTGCCTCCCTTTACAGTCTGCGTTTTCCCTCCCATTTTTTCCCCGCCATGCCTACGCCTCCCTTCGTCTACCAAGATCCTCTCCCGCTCGGCGCCGATGACACCGAGTATCGCTTGCTCTCGAAAGAGGGCGTCAGCACCGCGACGTTCGAAGGTCGCGAAATCCTGAAGGTTGCGCCCGAGACCCTCGCCTTCCTCGCCCGCGAAGCGTTTCACGACACCAATTTCTTCCTGCGCACGAAGCACCTCGAACAGGTCGCCGCCATCCTCCAAGACCCCGAGGCTTCCAACAACGACCGCTACGTCGCGCACACGTTGCTGAAAAACGCCGAGATCGCCGCGCGCGGCATTCTCCCGATGTGCCAGGACACGGGCACCTGCTCGATCTTCGCCAAGAAAGGCCAACAGGTTTGGACCGACGCCAACGACGCCGAGTATCTCTCCAAAGGCGTCTACGAAGCCTACACCAAAGAAAATCTCCGCTACTCCCAAGTCGCCCCGCTCGATCTCTTCAAAGAAGTAAACACGGGCACCAATCTCCCCGCCCAGATCGACCTCCACGCCGCCGAAGGTTCCAAATACGAATTCCTCTTTGTCGCTAAGGGCGGCGGCTCCGCCAACAAACTGTTTCTCTTCCAGGAGACGAAAGCCCTGCTCAATCCGAAGAGCCTCGAAAAATTCTTCGGCGACAAGATGCAGCTCCTCGGCACCTCCGCGTGCCCGCCCTATCACCTCGTCTTCGTGATCGGCGGCACGAGCGCCGATGCGTGCATGAAGATCCTGAAGCTCGCCACCACCAAGTATCTCGACGCGCTCCCGACCACCGGCAACGAACATGGCCGCGCTTTCCGCGACCTCGAGATGGAGGCCAAGGTCCTGAAGATCGCGCAGCAGTCGAAAGTCGGCGCGCAGTTCGGCGGGAAATATTTCGCGCTCGATGTGCGCGTCGTGCGCCTCCCGCGCCACGGCGCCAGTTGTCCCGTCGGCATGGGCGTTTCGTGCAGCGCCGACCGCAACATCAAAGCCAAGATCACCAAGGACGGCGTCTTCCTCGAAAAGATGGAGTCCAATCCCGGTCGCTTCATTCCCGAGTCGCTCCGCACCTTCAAGGACGACAGTTCGGTGGCCATCGATCTCACGCGCCCGATGGCGGAGATCCGGGCGACTCTATCCAAATATCCCGTCACCACCCGTGTTCTTCTGACCGGCCCGATGATCGTCGCCCGCGATATCGCCCACGCGAAACTGAAGGAGCGCATCGACGCCGGCCAAGGCCTGCCCGACTACATCAAGAATCACCCGGTCTACTACGCCGGCCCCGCGAAAACGCCCGTCGGCTACGCGTCGGGCTCGTTCGGCCCCACGACCGCCGGCCGCATGGACAGCTACGTGGATCTTTTCCAATCGCACGGCGGCTCGCTCGTGATGCTCGCGAAAGGCAACCGCAGCAAAGGCGTCACCGACGCCTGCAAAAAGCACGGCGGCTTCTACCTCGGCAGCATCGGCGGACCGGCCGCGATCCTCGCGCAGGACAACATCAAGAAAGTCGAAGTCCTCGAGTATCCCGAACTCGGCATGGAGGCCGTGTGGCGTATCGAAGTGGAAAACTTCCCCGCGTTCATCCTCGTCGACGACAAGGGCCACGACTTTTTCTTCGACGTCTGCGGTATCTGCGTCGGCGACAAATGACCCAACCGTGCTCCGGACGGGTGCCCGCCCGCGCTACTTTGCCAACCGCACTTTGAGCTGCGCGTCGTAAAGACTGCGCGGCTCCACGGGTGCGCCTTCGCTTTCCCACCAACCGGCTGCGCGCGGATAGACGCCGTTACCGCGCTGGCCGACAAACCCAATCGCGAAGTTCTGCGCCGTCGGGGGCTTTTGGCAGATGAGCGAGCCGCGCGAATTCCACACGACGTAGTTGGCGCCAGCCCAACCGTGACCGCTGCCCATCGCCTGGCGGTCCTGGATCGCCAACTGCGCCTCGACATTATCGTAGAGGCCGCCGACTGACCAGCGGTGATGCGGCTCGCTGGAGGCATGATCGTTTTCGGATCGGCATTCGCGAAACACATTCGGCCCGGCCACGCGCGAACCGAAGACAAACGCGTGCCGCGCATGGTCAGAGTAGCATCGTTGCACCAGCGCCAATTGTCCGTCGATCGCGTAGGGATAACGCCGCCCTCCCGTGATTTTGGAAACCGGTGCGAGCGACCGGCAATCCTCCACGGTGATCCATTTGGCGGCGCGCCCAATCGCCGCCGGTCCGTGGTAGAAATGGACGCTCGTCAGATTGCGCGCCCACGCATTTTTCACCGCGCCGAACGCCACCAGATGCGTCGCATGGTCTTCGTCGACCATCGTCGCCACGCCGTTCACCCGCTCGGTTTTTTTCGCATCAAACACCGCGACCGCGCGCAACGATTCGACCCCACAACGCTCAATGCGTCCGTCATCGCGATAGCGGACCAGCGCGCCGCCGCCCCACCGACGCTCAATCGCGCAGGCGATCGGCGCGTCGACCGTGATGCGGTTCCCCTCGACCGCCGTGATCACACGATCAAAGCGCAAATCGAACGGAGCCCACTGTTTGGTCGACGCCGGATCGGAGGCCCGCGGCACGATTTTATCCATGCCGATCTCGGTGATCCAAGCGGCATTACCCCGACGAATCACGAACACCGTCTGCCCCACCGCGAGCCCCGCGGCATCGACCACGGAAAAACTCCTCGCCCCCACCGGCACGTAAACATCGGCAATCTCTCGCGCCGTCTTCGCATCCTCCCGCGGAGGCGCACCGTCGATCTGAATCAAGGGCTGCTGCTTCCGGGCAGTCGCCGAAATCACCGTTTCAGTTTCGCCGGCACCTTCTCCACGCAACACCACACCACTCGCCGTGATCCGTAGCACGCCCGCGCAACGGTAAATTCCCCGTCGGAGCAAAACCGCCCCGCGCATTCCATCGGGACCGGGCGGAAGTTTGGCCACCCGCTCGAGTGCGGCTTGAATTCGCGGCGTATCGTCGGAGCCCGCGTCGGTTGCCGGCGAAAGTGTTTCCCTTACCGGTGCATCAGGCAGCGCCATCCCGCCGCCACCGAAACCACAGTGGGAAAAATCCGGCAAGACGTCCCCCTGCCCGGTGTAAGGCGCATAGCGCAACGCGCCGTCCCCGCCGATCGCGACAAGCCGAGTCTTCCGCAGTTCTTGTCCCGGCTCAGGATCGCCCGCAGCGCCCTGCGCAGACGGGAAACAGGCCCACAAACCGACAATCGCCGAAACCTTGCGCAGCAATGCATGCATCCAGCGCGAGACGCGAACGCCCGCCTTTGGTTGCACAGTCAAGGGGTTCAGTCGCCCAAAACCGTTACGACAAACGTGCGGGTATGCGGCGCGCGACGATGCTCCCAGGCAATAATCCCCTGCCACGTGCCGAGCATGAGCCGGCCCGACGAAAACGGAATCGTCTCACTCGTCCGCGTCAGTGCCATTTTGATATGGCTCGGCATGTCGTCCGGCCCCTCCAGCGTATGCTCAAACTCCGCATCGCCTTCCGGCACCAATCGATCGAGCCAAGCCTCCAGATCCCGACGCGCCGAGGGATCGGCATTTTCCATGATCACCAGACTGCAACTCGTGTGCTGGCAAAAGACCGTCACCACACCCCGATTCAAGCCGCTGCGCTGAAGTTCGCGCACCACCGCGTCCGTGATTTCGTGCATCCCGGCCCCGGGTAATCGGAGGCTGAAGGTGGCTTGATGAACAGGCACGGTAGCGGGCGCAAAAAAAGGCGGGCACGGCCCGCCGATGAGTGGGAACGCTGGGGGCGATCCTCAGAATTTCACCAGAACCCCGGCCCCGCGGGCGTTGATCCGGCTGACGTTATCGTAGAGCCGCTCGTCCGAGAGCCCGCGCGCCGAACGCTCACTCGCCAAAACCGGCGACGTCGTCGATGCCAGCGTTGCGGAAGCAATCAAGTTGGAGCGACGGGAGGTGGTTGAGATCTTGATCTGCGACAACGGCTCGACCGGCTTCGGTTTGGCCGGCATCGCGCGTGACTCAAATCCTTGGGCCGGATTCAGGAGGTGCCGCGAGAGCAACGTATCGGCGCCTTGCGGCGAGCCAAACGTATCGGCGACCAAAAGGGAAACAGGAGCCGGCGAGTTAGATTCCTCCGCCATCAACGGCGCCGCAGTCAAAAGCGATGCCGCAGGGGAGCTCGACGACTCCGCCACCGCGACAGAATCAACCGGCGTGGCCGCGACCGCCGACATCGGCACGGGATTCTCTGCGACTGCGGTCACGTTAACGGCCAGCGGAGCACTCGGAGCCTCCATCGTAACCGCGACGACAGCATGCGTCGGCTGGACAGTCTGAACTTCGGAGGAATTCACCGCCGCGTGAGCCGGCACCGGCTCGGGGATACCCACCTTGGAGCGAGGCGCGTAGTCACGCATCGAGAGGACCGTAACGGCGAGCACCGCCGCGGCACCGAGAGGCAGCTGATATCGACGAAAACCGACGAAAACACGCGCCAACGAAAGGGTCTGCCACCACGGACGTTTCTCAACGAGTGCCGCGAGTTGTTTCGCGCGCAGCTCACGCTCGTATTGAGCCCAGAATTCGACCGATGGGCGCTCGGCGCGCTTCAATTGCAGGAGGTCTTCAAGACTGACGGGGCGCTTGCGATCGTGATTCATCATTTGCGCATATACGGCTGAAGTTCGGACTGGAGCAGCTGCTTCGCGTAGTGCAGACGCGAGCGCACGGTGCCCACAGAGCAGTCCATGACTTCGGCAATTTCCTGATGGCTGAGGCCATCGATTTCAAAAAGAGTTACCACGGTGCGATGCTTGATAGACAACTTTTGCATCGCATCGTTCAATTTTTCCTGAAGCTCGTGCACGTAAGTATCCCGGTCGGCGCCCGATTTATCCGTAAGAGCATCAATTATTTCCTTCGCAACCGGCTCCTCCCCGTCGATCCGTTCCAAGCTGAAAAACGCCCGCAAACGGGCTTTGCGCAGGTGGCTGAGCGTCGAATTCACCGCGATTCGGTAGAGCCAAGTGAAGAACGAGCACTGGCCCCCAAAGCGGTTGATGGACTGAAACGTCTTGATGAATGCCTCCTGAGAAAGATCCGCCGCATCCTCACGGTTCGAGGTCATGTGATAAATGATCCCGTAGAGCCGCTCGCGATACTTGAGGATCAGCCGATCAAACGCCGCCACGTCCCCCGCCTGCACTTGCCGGACGATCTCAATGTCGGAATCAGCCTCCAATTGCCGCTCCGGAGACGCGACGAGCGTCTTCGTGACAATTGCTTTGGCGGCGTCCATGGCGTGAGAAGAAATCCCGCGGGCGCCCCGGAGCAAACGGATTTTCGGGACAACCGGGATTTTCTCAGGCCGACGGCCGCAACGAGGCGACCTGCGCCTTCAACACGTCGCACAAGCCCAAGAGCAGCGGCGTCGACACATAGCCGGGCCACGCCTCAAGCGCCGTCGTCGCGGCTTTCACCTCGGCGTCCACCGCCTCCGCCACGATCGCGAATATACCGAGGTCCCGCATCTGTCGCAGGCGCAGCGCGAGTTGCGGCGGTTGCTCACCGCCCAGTTCGGCGATTAGCGACGCCCGCTCCTCCGCCGGCAGACGCTCCATCAGCGCCAGCAGCGGAAGTGTGAGCTTTCCACTCGCAAGATCGGTGCCGAGGGTTTTGCCGATTCGGGATTCGTCCCCGAAGAAATCGACGAGGTCGTCGTAGATTTGGTAGGCAATCCCGAGGTGGCGCCCGAAGCGGCTGGCCGCCTCGACATACCCGTCCTCAGACCCGGCCAAGCGCGCTCCGAGAAAACACGACACCCGGAAAAGTTCCGCCGTCTTCAGATCGACGATGCGCTGGTAGTCCGCCCGGGTAATGTTTGTCGAACGCCGGCGCAGCGTCTGCACAATCTCACCGGCGCACACTTTGCGCGTGGAATCGGACACGGCCGCGCAAATCTCGGTCGTCGGGAATTGCGTCGCCAGGTGCAGGGCGTGGGCAAACAGCGCATCGCCCAACAACACCGCCGCGGTCGCACCGTATTCGCGCGACGCCGTGCGCCGGCTGCGCCGCACATCCGCCTCGTCCATGATATCATCGTGCACGAGCGTCGCGAGATGGACGAGTTCCACGACCGCCGCCACGCGCACCAAATCCGGCGCGATTTCCGTCGGTCCGCGCCATCCGCTGAGAAACACGAGCGCCGGCCGGATCCGCTTGCCCGACGTATCAATGCAATAGTCAGCCATCGCCCGAATCTCCGGTTCAAACGCGGCGAGTTGACCGCGCAAGAACCGATCCAGCTCCGCCATATGTGGCGAAAGCAACGCGAACACGGTGGCAAATGCGTGTGGTTTGGCGAGGGCGACGGGCGTGGGAGCCGGACTGCTCATGGTTGCGCGAAAGCTAGGTCGCTTTTCAAAAATGACCAATAAATAGTCGATCTCACCACCAACAACACCGGCACTACCGTCTTCGCCGAGCGGCCTTCGTTCGCGTTCGCCGTGCCGCCCGCCACCCGACGTTGAAACCGCACGCGAAAATCTCCCGATCAGAATTCTGCGCGAGCCAACCTTGCCGCCCTGACCGCACAGACTACCTTCGCGCGATGGGAAGCCTTACCCAACCCTCCGACGCTCAACCGGATCGCCACCCAAAACGCGCGTGGACAGGCTCTCTGTGCGCGCACCTTTCGACAAGGACCCAACGGCGGATCATCGCACTTTGCCTTCTGTCGCGCCGGTCCGCGACATGAGGTTCGACTACCCGAGCGTCCTATCTATCGACCGCGTTTTGCGCACGTGATTCCCGCCGATCCGACAAACTCGGGTGTAACTGCCAACGCCCCGGGGGGGCCCTCCCGATATTCGCCGCAAATCGCCGCCGCGCTGATCGTTTTTCTGACGGTCGCCGCGTATTTCAACAGCCTCCACGGCGAACTGATTTACGATGATCGTGCCTCGATCGTCAGTAATCCGAGCATCCGGCAGCTTGGGAATCTCGGCGCGGTGCTCTCGCCGCCTGCCGATGCGACGACCGGCGGACGCCCGCTGGCCAACCTCACGTTTGCCCTCACCTATGCTATGAGCGGCCTTGCCCCTTGGGGACACCACCTCGGCAACATCGCGACGCATGCGCTCGCCGCACTCGCGCTGTTCGGAGTCGTGCGCCGCACCTTGTTGCAATCGCAGCTGCGCAGTTTGTTTGGCGCCAATTCGCTGCCACTCGCAGCGTTGATCGCGGCAAATTGGGCAGTGCATCCCCTGACGACCCAAGTTGTCAGCTATGTTTCACAACGCACGGAATCGCTCGTGGCGCTCTTCTATCTGCTCACGCTTTATGCCTTTGTTCGCGGCAGCGAAAGCCGTCCCGGTGGTTGGCTGTTTGTCTCCGTGGCGGCCTGTTTCTGTGGCGTCCTCTGCAAGGAGATTATCGTGACGGCCCCGCTGCTCGTGTTCCTCTATGATCGCACGTTCGTAAGCGGAAATTTTCGTTCCGCGCTGCAGGCCCGCTGGAAATACTACCTGTCCCTCACCGCCACTTGGATTCCCTTGGGCTTTCTTCTGATGGATGTCAGCCATCGCGGAGTCGGCTTCGGTTCCGCTCACCGTTGGATCGAGTATCCGCTTACCCAGTGCAAAGCGGTGCTGCTCTATCTGAAACTCTCCGTTTGGCCCGATCCTTTCGTCTTTGACTACGGACCCGAGCGTCTCGCGGGATTTGCTGCCGCCGCGCCCTATGCGGTGCTTTTGACCGGGTTACTGGGAGTCACGGCGTGGGCTTTGGTTCGGCGGCCTGCGCTGGGTTTCGCCGCAGCCGTTTTTTTTCTCGTGCTGGCCCCGACTTCGAGCGTCGTGCCGATCAACTTCCAACCGATCGCTGAAAACCGCGCCTACCTTCCGCTGACGGCTGTCATCACCCTGCTCGTGCTCGGGCTCCACCGCACTGCCGGCCCCCGCATTCTCGCCTGCTTGGCCGGACCGCTTATCGCGCTGCTCCTGTTTTTGACCCATTCGCGCAATCAGATTTACAACTCAGAAGCGTCGGTTTGGCACGACACCGTTACGAAACGCCCCGCAAACCCCCGCGCTTACTACAACTTGGCCGTCACCCATGATTCGGCGAAACGCTATGCCGTGTCGATTCCGCTCTATGAAACCACCCTGCGGCTAGATCCCGGCCAACCTCACGCCCACAACAATCTGGGGATCGCGTTGCTGCAAACCGGCCGCGCCGCCGATGCGGTCCGTCATCTGCAACGTTCGATCGATCAGCTGCCCAACCATCCCGATTCCCACAACAATCTCGCCGTAGCGCTCGCGCAATTGGGGCGTTTAACCGAAGCGGTTTCCCATGCCGAAATCGCCGTGCGGCTCAAACCCGACTACACCGATGCGCATCGCAACCTTGCGATACTCCGCGCCCTCAAAGTCAACGAGGCCCCTCACCCGTGACCGTCCGCCCATCGCAAAACACGCCTGACAGTTGCGACACCACGCGCTCTTTTGTCGCCATCGCCGCCCTCCCTTCATCCAACCTTTCGTGAGTTCACGCACCGCCAAGTCACCGCTGCCACTTCCCACCGATGCCGACACTGTGCGCTCGGTGGTCGTCGCCGGCACGCTGGTCGTTTTTGCCGTCTGGCTGGTCTACGCCAACAGTTTCTCCGGAGCATTGGTTTACGACGACCGGGCCTCGATCACGGAAAACGCCAGCATCCGACAACTATGGCCCCCCGGTCCGGCCTTCCAGCCTCCGCCTGAATCGGGCACGGGCGGACGCCCTCTGGCCAACTTCACGTTCGCGGTCAGCTACGCTCTCAGCGGACTACAACCGTGGGGTCATCACCTCCTCAACATCCTCACTCACAGCCTTGCCGCACTGGCCTTGTTGGGCGTGCTGCGCCGCACATTGTTGCAACCCGCCCTCCGTGCGTCGTGCGGCTCTCATGCGCTCCCGTTGGCCGCCGCCGTCGCGATGCTGTGGGCCGTGCATCCGCTCGGCGCGCAAGTCGTCACTTACCTCTCGCAACGCACCGAATCGCTGATGGCGCTGTTTTACCTGCTGACGCTCTATTGCTCCATTCGCAGCTTCGGGGCGCACCCCCGCCGTTGGCGACTGCTCGCGGTCACCGCCTGTCTCCTCGGCGTAATGTGCAAGGAGGTGATCGCCACTGCGCCCCTGTTGGTCCTGCTCTATGATCGCACATTCGTCGCCGGTTCATTCTCCGCGGCCCTGCGCCTCCGCGGAAAATTTTACGCTGCACTCGCGGCCACCTGGTTGCCGCTCGCCTATTTCCTGATCGGCGTCGGCGAACGCGGCGTCGGCTACGGCCTCGGCATCCGCTGGTTCGACTATGCGCTCACCGAGTGCAAAGCCGTGCTGCTCTACCTGAAACTCGCACTCGTCCCGTATCCGCTGATCTTTGACCGCGGCGTTGAGCTGGTGCCGGGCACAATGGCTGCGGCACCGTTCGCACTCGGCCTGATCGCCCTTCTCGGCGCGACCGTCTGGGCCCTCTACGCCCGTCCGCTGCTCGGTTTCGCCGGAGCGTGGTTTCTCGTGATTCTCGCGCCGACCTCGAGCGTCGTGCCCGTGATCCAACAACCGATCGCCGAAAACCGGCCCTATCTCCCGCTCGCCGCCGTCGTCGCTCTCGGGGTGATTGCCCTGCATCGCTACACCAGCCGGCGCACCACGCTTGCCGTCTGCGGACTGCTCGCCGTCGTCGCCGGGCTGGCCACAGCCGGGCGCAATCGCGACTTTGCCAGCGAAATTTCCATCTGGGCCGACACCGCCGCCAAAGTCCCCCGCAACGCCCGCGCCCACTACAATCTTGGTGTGCCCCTCGACTACGCCGGCCGCCGCACCGAGGCCATTGCGAGCTATCGCGCCGCCATCGCCGTTGATCCCAACTACGCCTCCGCCCACGCCAACCTCGGCAACGCCCTGACCGAGCAGGGCCAACCCGCCGATGCCATTCCGCATCTGGAAACCGCCGTCCGCCTCCAGCCCGCCTACGCCAACGCCCAATACAATTTCGGCAACGCCCTCCTCCACACGGCTCGCCCCGCGGATGCGATTCCACGCTACCAAATCAGTCTCCGCATCGACCCGCGGCAGCCCAAAGCCCGTAACAATCTCGGCATCGCGTTCCTCCAAACCGGTCGACCGGCTGAGGCCGTGCAGGAGTTCTTCCGAGCCGTGGAACTCAACCCAAACTTTCCCGATCCCCACAACAATCTCGCCGTGGCCTATTCGCAGCTTGGCCGACTCGCCGACGCCATCGCCCACTGCGAGACGGCGCTGCGTCTCAATCCAAACTACACCGACGCCCGCAACAATCTCGCCCGCCTGCGCGCCTCTCAAGCCGAGTCCGCCCCCAAACCGTAGTCTCGGCCTGCTCCCTCGTAGGCGCCCGCGCCGACCATGGTCCATAACCGCGGCTCCCCCGCAGCCCAATTCACCGCCAGACCCGCGCATCACAACCAAGTATTGGTTTGCGGGCGCGGCCCGCAAATCCACGCTCCCGAGACACACCGCCCGATGCCACTGCGAATTGTTCACTACAACGATCCCGTTCTGCGAAAGAAAGGTGCCCGCGTCACCGTATTTGATGCCACACTCGGCACACTCGTCACGGAGATGGTCGCCACGATGCACGCCGCCGCCGGCATCGGCCTCGCCGCTCAGCAGGTAGGCCACGCGATTCAGCTTTGCGTCATCGATCTGCGCGAGGCGGAACCCGATTTTAAGTGGGAACTCGACGGCGCCCGCCCGCCGCTCGATCTCATCATGCCGATGACGCTCGCCAACCCCGAGATCACCATCGCCCGCGGCACCGAAAAATATCTCTACGAGGAAGGCTGCCTCTCCTTTCCGAAAATCCGCGGCGACATCGAGCGCCCCGACGCCATCACCGTAAAATTCCAGGACGAACGCGGCGTCCCGCATACCTTGTCGTGCGACGGCCTCTTCGCCCGCTGCATCCAGCACGAAGCCGATCACCTCAACGGCGTGCTCTTCATCGACCGCATGGACAAAAAAGTCCGCTCCACCGTCGACGACGCCGTCAAGACCCTCGCCAAAGCCACGCGCGAAGCCGCCAAAACTCCCTCACCTTCTTCTCCATGAGCCAAAAAGCCGACGGCATGAACTACGCCCCCCAGGGCAAACCCAGCCCGGTGGTCAAAGCCGGCGAATTCACCTTCGCCGCCGCCCACCTCGACCACGGCCATATCTACGGCCAGTGCAACGGCCTCCTCGAAGCCGGCGCCGATCTGAAATGGGTCTACGATCCCGACCCCAAGAAAGTCGAAGCCTTCGTCGCCAAATATCCCCAGGCCAAAGTCGCCCGCTCCCTCGACGAGATTCTCGCCGACTCATCCATTCAACTCGTCGCTGCCGCCGCCGTCCCTTGCGACCGCGGCCCGCTTGGCTGTCGCGTCATGGAAGCCGGCAAAGACTACTTCACCGACAAGACGCCGTTCACCTCGCTCACGCAGCTCGACCAGGCCAAAGCCGTCGTCGCGCGCACCGGCCGCAAATACATGGTCTACTTCTCCGAGCGTCTCCACGTGGAGTCCGCTATGTATGCCACCGACCTCGTCGCCGCCGGTGCCATCGGCAAAGTCATCCAAGTCATCGGCCTCGGGCCGCACCGTCTCGGTAAAGCCGGCCGTCCCGCCTGGTTCTTCGAAAAAGCGAAATTCGGCGGCATCCTCACCGACATCGGCAGCCACCAGTTCGAACAATTTCTCACCTACACGGGCGCCACCGATGCCACCGTCACGCAGGCCGCCGTCGGCAACTTCGCGAATCCCGACAAACCCGAGTTCGAGGACTTCGGCGAAGCATCTCTCCTCGGCGATAACGGCACCTCCAACTACATCCGCGTCGATTGGTTCACCCCGGCAGGTCTCGGCACGTGGGGCGACGGCCGCACCGTCATCCTCGGCACCAAGGGCTATATCGAGCTCCGCAAGTATCTCGACGTCGCCCGCGACAAAGCCGGCGACAACGTCTACATCGTCGACGATGCCGGCGAGCGTCACCTCAACGTCACCGGCCAGGTCGGCTTCCGGTTCTTCGGCCAGCTCATCCTCGACTGCCTCAACCGCACCGAGAAAGCCATGACGCAAGCCCACGCCTTCAAGGCCGCCGAACTCTGCCTCCGCGCGCAACTCGCCGCCCGCAAGATCGCCTGACCCCGCCAATGTCCTCGATCGCCACGCGCCGCGGGGACGACGGCACTACCAGCCTGCTCTTCGGGCAACGCGTGCCCAAAGATCACCCGCAAATCGAAGCCGTCGGCGCCTTCGACGAACTCAACGTCGCCCTCGGCGCCGCGAAATCCCTGCTCCCTCGCGACGCTACCGACGGCATCGCCAGCCGAGAGTTGCTGACGACCGTGCAGAAAAATCTCGTCGCGCTTATGGGCGAATTGGCCTGCGCCGAGAGCGATGCCCGGCGCTACCGCGATTCCACCTTCGAGAAAATCGGCGACGCCGACCTCGCCCGCCTCGACGCCGCCGTTGCTGCGCTCGAGTCGCGCGGCCTAAAATTCGACGGCTGGGCCACCCCGGGCGCCAACGCCCTCGCCGCCGCCTTCGACTCAGCCCGCGTCGCCGCCCGCCGGGGCGAACGTCGGCTCGTGACGCTAGCCGCCCACGGCCGACACCTGCGCCCGCTGGTGCATCACTACGTCAACCGCCTCTCCGACGTGCTCTGGCTCCTCGCCCGCGCAGCCGAACAATAAAACGCGCCCACCCTGCACGGTTCCATTCGACCGCATACCGACTATTAGTCCGCAAAATTGCCTCTGACGACTGCACGGTGCACACGAAAATTTCTGTCCATCCCGCCCAATCTGACTATCAACCCGACATGCCCTTAGCCATCGCTCTCATCGTGCTCTCGATCGCTTGGCGGATCGTGGCCCTCTACATTCCGGCGCTCTCAAACTTCGCGCCCCTCATGGCACTCACCTTTTGCGGGGCCGTTTATTTCCGCGACAAGCGCCTCTGGCTCGTGCCGTTCGTCGCCCTCGTGCTCTCGGACCTCTACATCGACCACTATTACACCACGACGCTGCACTACGAATGGTCGATCGGCGGCGCCGCACTCCGCGCCGCCTGCTTTGCAGCGGCGATCGGTTTCGGCGTGATGGTCTCCCGCCAACGCACCTGGCTAAACATCCTGAGCGGCACGATCGGCGGCTCCCTGTTTTTCTATCTCGTCACCAACACCGCCTCGTGGATCGGCGACGTTGCCTATGCCCACAACGTCGCCGGCTGGTGGCAGGCCATGACCGTCGGCCACCCCGAATTCCCGCCCACCGTTTGGTTCTTCCGCAACACGTTCGTCAGCGATCTCGTGTTCACCGGCGCCTTCGTCGTCGCGATGGAATACGCCGCCCTGCGCAACGGCCGCGAAAGCCTCCTCGCCAAACGCGCGACCGCCTAAAAGTAAGGCGGACTTCAGTCCGCCCTTTCCCGCTCAGATTCCTGAAGGCCGGTCCCGGACCGGCCTTTCTTGTGCTCACAGCAAATCCGCCGCCAGCTCCGCGAGCTTCGAGCGCTCGCCCTTCATGAGCTTCACGTGGCCCGCGATGGCCTGACCCTTCATGCGATTGTGGCAGTAGACCAAACCGTTGCTGCGTGCGTCGACGTAGGGATTGTCGATCTGAGCCGGGTCGCCGATCAGGATGATTTTCGAACCTTCGGAGATGCGGGTGATCACGGTTTTCACCTCGTGCGGCGTCAGCTGCTGCGCCTCATCGAGAATAAAGAACCGCCGCGCGATCGAGCGGCCGCGGATGAAAGCCAACGCCTCGATTTCCACGAGCCCGCTCTTGAGCAAACGTTCATAAGGCTTCGCGACCGCCGCCTGCCCGTGCCCGCCGTTGTGGCTCGCGTGGCTCGCCTGGGGCGCATTCATCGCCGCCGTATATTGGTCGTCCCGGTGCTTGTTTTTCTTCTTCGAAACTTTCTTCGCCGCGAATTGCGGCTCCTTCGGCGGCTTCGATGGGATCAGCACTTCCAATGCGTCGTGGTAAGGCTGCAGCCACGGCTTCATCTTTTCCTCCAACGTTCCCGGCAAAAACCCGATATCTTTGCCGAGCGCCATCACGGGCCGGGAAATCGAAACGCCGTCGTAGCGCGAGTGATCGTCATGCGTCTGATGCAGCGCGCACGCCACGGAGAGCAACGTCTTGCCCGTGCCGGCTTTTCCGAAACACGTGATCATGTGGAGGCTGTCATCCAGCAGCGCATCCATGAAAAACTGCTGTTCCAGATTGCGCGCCCGGATCGGAATTCCGCCCGGAGCCTTCACGAAATCCGGCAACTTCAGCCGGCGCACGATTCCGTCGCCATAGTAGCGGGCCGGCATCGTCTTTCCTTCGTCGGAGCGCAACAGCACGTATTCGTTGAGGTAGAGCGGCTTCGTCGCGTCGTCCCCGAGATCAAACATCCCTTCCGAACAAAACCGCTGCAGCTCGTAGATGTTGAGCGGCAGCTCCCGGTAACTCGCCTCTTCGTCTGTCTCCGGAACTTTGTCGTTGAGATAATCCTCCGACTCGAGCCCGACCGCCCGCGCCTTCAACTGCACGTTGACGTCCTTCGTCACGAGGATCGTCGGCGGCTCATAACGCTCTTGCACGAAGAGCGCCGCGGCGATGATCCGGTTATCTTTTTTCGAGAGGTCTGGCAAAATCGCTCGCAGCCGGTCCATCGCCGCCGAAGTCCGACCGCCTTCGAGCAAGTAGGGATTGATGATGATCGAGAGCGTGCCGCCGTTGGCCAGCTCCACGCCTTCATGCATCGAGCGCGAATCCGGCAACAGCTCCTGCAAAATCCGGTGCACGCGCCGCGCATTGCGCCCGCGCTCCGTGGACTGCTCGCCCTTGATGGAGTCGAGTTCCTCGAGCACCTCCACCGGTATGGCGAGGTTGTTGTCCTCGAATTTATAGATCGATTGCGGGTCGTGCAGCAGGACGTTCGTATCGAGCACGAAGGTTTTCACCTTCTTTGCTGACGTCTTCAGCCGCGAATTTGAGGCGGTCGCCTCGCGCAGGTTTTCCATCGGTGTGGATATCTTGTGAATAACTGAAAGCGGCTCCCCCGGTTTGTCGATGACCGATTTGTCGCCGCGTGGGATAATCATGAGATTGTAACGAACACCTCTCCCCGTGCCATGCCCACCCGACCTCCCTCTGCCGGACGCATGCCACGGTTCAGGCTCGCGTGCCGTCGGCCGAGTCTATTGACCGCTCGCTGGTTCGCGCCGCCATGCACCTCGACCACATCAAACAAGCCCTCCTCGACTCCTACCGCAGTGACGGCGGCATCAACCACGTCGACGGCACCAACCTGCCCTCGCAGGCCTCGGTGAACCAACTCGCCGCCGACCTCATGCATCTGCTTTTCCCGGGCTACTTCGAAGAGTCCGGCCTGACCGAGAGCGCCTTGCCCGCGCATGTCACCCGCTTGCTGCGGCAAATCGACGAGCGCCTCGTCGCTGAAATCGAGAAGTGCCTCCGCTTTGCCCAGGTGCCCGACGCCGCGATCGCCGCCCGCACCCGCACCACCGCCATGCTCGGCGAGTTGCCCGCGCTCCGAAAGCTCATCCAGACCGACGTCACCGCCGCATATCAGGGCGACCCCGCCGCCCGCAGCGTCGAGGAGATCATCGTGGCCTATCCGTGCGTGCTCGTGATCTCGCTCCAACGCCTCGCCCACGTGCTCTATCACCTCGGCGTGCCGCTGTTGCCGCGCATGTTGACCGAATACGGTCACGAACGCACCGGATGCGATATCCACCCGGGCGCCCGCATTGGCAGCCACTTCTTTGTCGACCACTGCACCGGTGTCGTCGTCGGTGAAACCGCGACCGTCGGCTCCCACGTGAAACTTTACCAAGGCGTCACACTCGGCGCGAAATCCTTCGAGACCGATCCCGAGGGAAATCCCATCAAAGGCGTGAAGCGCCACCCCGATATTGGAGATCACGTCACCATCTACGCTCACGCCACGATTCTCGGCGGCGATACCTCGGTCGGCGCCCATTCGATCATCGGTTCCAATGTCTGGCTCATGAAATCGATCCCGGCCGACTCGGTCGCCTATTTCAAAGGCGACAGCGTCGTCGTGCGCTCCCGCCGCAAAAACGAGTCCCTGGTGGGTCAAGGCGCAGGCCACCAATCCGCGAGTTCCGCCCCGGCCGACACCGCGGCGTCCGAGTGGCATATTTGAGCGGGACGCGCCGCGCTTCATGCGACCGCGCGGGGCGCGCTGAGCCCCAGCGCTTCGGTGGCCGATTCGCAGAGCCCAACAAACGTTTCCTCGGCCAGCGCCAGCCGCCGGCCCTTGAGATGGGCCACACCCCAATGCCGCCGCAGTTTGCGCACGCCCAGTGGCAACGACACGAGCGACCCGCTCTCCAATTCCGCCCTCGCAATCCACGGAGCGAATACACCGGCCCCCATTCCGATTTTCACCAGCTCCTTGATCGCCTCCATGCTGCCCAACTCGATGAAATTGCTCAGCGCGATTTTCTCCTCGCGGAAATATTCGCTGACCAGCCGAAACGTGTGGCTCGACTTGTTGTAGAGCACGAGTGTCTCGCTCTCGATCTCCTCGCGCGGTGCCCGCCCCGATTTCGCCCACGGGTGCAACGGCGCCACGAGAAAGCGTAACTCGTCCTGAAACAACGGCACAAAGGTCAGCTCGCCCGCCGTCGGCGTCGGCGGCTCCAGCACGATGGCGAGATCGATGTGCCCCCCGCGCAATAGTTCCAATTGCTGACCGTGGTCGCCGGGTTCGATCCGGATCACGCACTTCGGATAGCTCTCCCGAAATTCACGCAACACCGTCGGCAGGATGTGCTGGCAAGCCGTCGTGCTTGCCCCCACGCGCAGCCGCCCGTGCCCCCACTTCGACAACGTCTCCAAACCCGCCCGCGCCGCTTCCATCTCCCGGAGAATTTTTTCCGTGTGTCGCAGGAACTGCTCGCCCGACTGCGTGAGCAGCACGCGCCGCCCCACCCGGTCCAGCAACCGCGTCCCCAAATCATCCTCAAGCGCCTTGATCGCGTGGCTCACCGCGGACTGCGTGAGAAACAGATCCTTTGCCGCGAGCGTGAAGCTCCCGCGCCGCGCGAGCGCGGCAAACGCGTGCAACTGACGGCTGTCGAGCGTCGGCTTCATGGATGAGCGAAGTTCATTCTAGGGATGAATTGTTTGAACAGCAGTAATTGCGCCAGCGCAGCGCCGTGGCACAGCGACGGCTCACTCCGTTGACCATCACCATGTCGACCACTGCACCCGCCGCCACTCCGCCTGCTTCCGGTCCGACCGCCGCCCCGCGCCCGCTTCGCCTCGGATTCCTCGCTCTCACTGACGCCGCTCCCCTCGCGGTCGCCGCCCACCTCGGTCTGTTCGCAAAACACGGGCTCCGCGTCGACCTCCGCCGCGAAATTGGTTGGGCCACCATTCGGGAAAAGATCATCTACGGCGAACTCGATGCTGCGCACGCCCCCGCACCGATGTTGTGGTCTACCCATCTTGGCCTTGGCTGCCCCGCCACCGAGGTCCTCAGCGCCCTCGTTCTCAACCTCCACGGCAACGCCCTCACTTTTTCCCGCGCTCTATGGGATGCCGGTGCCCGCGACGCCGCTTCGATCCGCGCCATCGCAAAGGAGCGCCGCGCCCGCCAGCCACTCACGTTCGGCATCGTCTACCATTTCTCGACGCATCACCTAATGCTCCGCGATTGGTTGCTCGCCGCCGGCCTCAACCCCGAGAGCGACGTCCGTATCGTCGTTGTCCCGCCCGCCCAGATGTTCCGCAACCTCGCGGCCGGCACGATCGATGGCTACTGTGCCGGCGAGCCTTGGAACACCCTCGCCGTCCGCGAAAACATCGGATGGTGCCCCACGTGGAGCGCCGCCCACGCCCCGGGGCAGGTCGAAAAAGTGCTCCTGGTTACTCGACGCTTTGCCGAACGCTCCGCCGATCAACACGCCGCCCTCGTCGCCGCCCTCGCCGAAGCCTGCGCTTGGTGCGACGAACCGCAAAACCGCGAACCGCTCGCCCAACTTCTCGCCGGGCCGGCCTACCTCAATGTCCCCGCCCGCATCATTTCGCCCGCGCTCCTCGGCCGGTTCGATTGCGGCCACGGTCGAGTGGAGAGCATTCCCGACTTCCACGTATTCCACCGGCACGACGCCAACGTCCCTACCGCCGCCAAGGCCGCCGCGCTCCAGCGCTCCCTCGGTGCAGCCGGCCTCTTACCCGCCCTCCACGCGGCCGACACCACTCTGCCCAATCGCCTGTTCCGCCCCGATCTCCACCGCGCCGCCGTCGGCTCCCTTTCCCTTCACCGCCTGACCACGTAACCAATCAACTACTACATTATGACGCCGTCCCACCACTCCACCGTCCCGCTCAAACGCCGCGACTTCCTTGTCCGCACCACCGCCTGCGTCGGGGCCAGTGCACTCTTCGCAGCTCTCGGCAACCGCAGCTGGGCCGCCACCGCCGGCTCCGCCTCGGAAGCGCCCGAATCGCCGAACCTCAACTTCGGCATCATCGCGCTCACCGATTGCTCGCCCATCGTCATCGCCCACGAAAAGGGCCTCTTCAAGAAATACGGTATCAATTCCACCGTGACGAAGGGTGCCAACTGGGCCGCTATCCGCGACAACCTCTCCTCCGGCTCGATCCAGGCGACGCACATGCTGATCGGCATGCCGCTCGCCTCCACCATGGGCCTCGCCGGCTCCCCGAAGAAACCGATGGTCATTCCCTGGCTCATGAACCGCAACGGCCAAGCCATCTCCCTCAAGAGCGAGTGGAAGGGCAAGGTCGGCGCCGACCCCAAGCTCATCAAACCCTTCGTCGATCAGGCCAAAAAACTCGGTGAGCCGCTGACCTTTGCCATGACCTTTCCACCCGGCACGCACGCCATGTGGATGCGCTACTATCTCGGTGCCGGCGGCGTCGACCCGGACAAAGACGTCAGCCTCATTACCGTCCCTCCGGCCCAGATGGTCGCCAATATGAAAATCGGCAAGATGGACGGCTTCTGCGTCGGCGAGCCGTGGAACGCCCGCGCCATCGCCGACAACATCGGCTTCACCTCCGTCACCACGCAGGACATCTGGAAAGACCACCCCGAGAAGGTGTGCGCGTTTACCGAAGAGTTTGCCGAAAAAAATCCCAAGACCGTCAAGGCGGTCCTCAAGGCCCTCCACGAGGCCAGCGTCTGGCTCGACGACTACGCCAACCGCCCCGAACAGTGCGCGATCGTCTCGAAGGCGACCTATATCAATTGCGACCAAAAGATCATCCTCGGCCGCCTCCTCGGCGATCTCGACTACGGCGACGGTCGCAAGGCGAAGGATGAGTTCCCCATGCATTTCAGCAAACGCAACTGCAACTACCCGCAGGCCAAATACGCCAAGTGGTTCATGTCGCAGTATCGCCGCTGGGGCATGCTGACCGGCGCTCCCGACTACGACGGCATCGCCAAACGCGTCATGCGTGCCGACCTGTATGAGGCCGCGATGAAAGAAATCGGTTACGCCCATGGCGGCGCCGACAACTCGACGGAAACGCTTTTCGACGGTGCGACCTTTAACCCCGCCGACCCCGAATCCTACGCCAGGTCTTTCGCCGTAAAGTCCCTCAAGGGCTAACGCAGGGCGGACTTCAATCCGCCCTTTCCGTCCGCGTCCTCCTCTCCTTCCGCGACCACCGCGAGAGGCCAAACCTGCCGCACCTCCTCATGAAAAAATTCAAACTCGATTGGCTCATCCTCCCGCTCTTCGGCGTCGTCATCATCCTCGGTATCTGGGCCATCAGCAGCGCCACCTGGGCCAAAGACCTTCCCTCTCCGCTCAAGACGTGGGAATCGTCGAAGCCCTACATCGTCGAGCCGTTCGCCAAACGCGGCGAGATGGACCAGGGCATCCTCCGCTTCACGTGGTATTCACTAAAGCTGGTCGCCCAGGGCTACGCCCTCGCGCTCCTCATCGGCACACCGATCGGCTTCTTCCTCGGTCTCTCGAAGGGCTTCACGAAAACGTTCGATCCAATCATCCAAGTCCTCCGCCCCGTCTCGCCGCTCGCGTGGCTCCCGCTCGGCCTCGTCCTCTTCCTCAGCACCGGCAAAGAAGCCGGCACTTACGGCGCACTCTTCACCATCGCGATCTGCTCGATGTGGCCGACCGTTCTCAACACCGCCGTCGGCGTCCGCGCCGTCCCGCAGGATTTTCTCAACGTCGGCCGCGTCCTCAAACTCTCCCGCTGGAAGACGCTCACCAAAATCCTGATACCTGCGACGCTGCCGTATATGTTCACCGGCTTCCGTCTCAGCCTCGGTATCGCGTGGCTCGTGATCGTCGCCGCCGAGATGCTCACCGGCCGCCCCGGCGTCGGTGGCTTCCTTTGGCAGGAGTATAACGCGCTCATCTACGAACACATCATCCTCTCGATTATCACCATCGGCGTCGTCGGTTTCATCCTCGACCGCCTCATGAGCCTCCTGGAACTGCGCTTCAAGTCGGTCTGACGCCCCCCCGATGCCTTTCCTCGAACTGATAAACGTCGGCAAATCCTTCGGTGGCCCGCCCATACTTTCGGGCGTCAACCTCTCCATCGAGCGCGGTGAGTTTGTCGCCATCGTCGGTTACTCCGGCTCCGGCAAGACCACGCTCATCTCGCTCATCGCCGGTCTCCAGAAACCCGATTCAGGCACCGTCAAACTCAACGACCTCGAGATCACCGGCCCGGGCCCCGACCGCGGCATCGTTTTCCAAAACTACTCCCTCCTTCCTTGGCTCACCGTCACGGAAAACATCGCCCTCGCCGTTGACCAAGTTTTCCCAAACCAGTCCGGCGAACAACGCGCCGCCCTCGTCGCCCAAGCCATCGCGACCGTCAACCTCAACCCCCACGCACAAAAGCTCCCGCGCCAACTCTCGGGCGGACAACGCCAACGCGTCTCGGTCGCCCGCGCCCTCGCGATGGACCCGCAGATTCTCCTCCTCGACGAACCGCTCTCCGCCCTCGACGCCCTTACGCGTGCCACTTTGCAGGACGAATTCGAGCGCATCTGGGAAAAGGACAAAAAGACGGTCGTCCTCATCACCAACGACGTCGACGAAGCCCTCCTCCTCGCCGACCGCATCATCCCGCTCACGCCCGGCCCCGGCGCCCACCTCGGCGATTCCGTGAGCGTCACGCTCGCCCGCCCGCGCGACCGCAAATCGCTCAACCACGATCCCGAGTTCAAGCGACTCCGCGCCCTCGTCACCAACCAACTCCTCGGCTACGGCGCGGCCCGCCGCGCCACCGTCACCAAGAAATTGGTTCTCCCCGACATCCTGCCCGAGGACCTCGATCTCCCGCGCACCACTCGCCGCCGCCCACTCCGCCCGCACGAAATCAAAAAAGAGGAAATCACCCTCAGCCAGTAGGGCGGACTTCAGTCCGCCCTCCGCGCCCGCACCGCGTCCCGGTCTGCCCTACTCACCACTCGCTACTTTCCATGAGCTCCTTTCTCGAAATCTCCCAACTCGGCAAAATCTACCCGCATCCCTCCGGCTCCGGAGCGCCCGCCGTCATTGTCGAAAATTTCGACCTCCGCATCCGCAAGGGCGAGTTCATCACCCTCATCGGCCACAGCGGCTGCGGCAAATCCACCGTTCTCTCCATGATCGCCGGCCTCACCGACATCTCCGCCGGCGGCATCATTCTCTCTGGCAAGGAAGTCGTCGGCGCCGGTCCTGACCGCGGCGTGGTCTTTCAAGCGCCTTGTCTCCTCCCGTGGCTCACCGCCTTCGAAAACGTCATGCTCGGAGTCGACCAAGTTTACTACACCGCCGACATCGAGGAGCGCCGCCAGATTGCCGAATATTATCTCACCGTTGTCGGCCTCGGCGACTCGTTGCATCGTCGCCCTGCCGAACTTTCCCAGGGCATGCGCCAACGCTGCGGCATCGCCCGCGCCTTTGCCCTCTCGCCCAAGATGCTCCTCCTCGACGAGCCCTTTGGCATGTTGGATTCCCTCACGCGCTACGAACTTCAGGAAGTCCTCCTCGATCTCTGGCAGAAAGACCAGAAGACCGCCCTCATGGTCACGCACGACGTCGACGAAGCGCTCTTCCTCTCCGACCGCGTCGTCATGATGACCAACGGTCCCGCCGCCACCGTCGGCGAAATTCTCGAGGTAAAATTCCCCCGACCCCGCTCGCGCAAACAGCTCCTCGAAGATCTCTACTACTACGAACTCCGCGCGCAGCTCATCGGTTTCCTCGAAGAGCGCTCGCACCTCCGTCCGCTCCCGCCCGCGCGTTCTTCCTCGGCTCCTCCCTCGCCGGGCAAACCCGCGCGCACCGGACTGAATCGTCTCCTCCACGCGTTCACCCCCGCCGCCTGATTTTTTTCGTCTCCCACCGACCACACCACCGCCTGTCCGCACTCACATGAACATCTCCCGCCTCCTTCGCACCATCGCGCTGCTCGCCACGCCCGTGGCCGCCCTCGCTCAATACGCTCCGCCGCCGCCCCCGCGCCCCTTTCCCGGCTTCGCCAACGAAAAACTCCGCGCCGCCGATCCCTACCTGGCCGCGTGGGACATCGCCGCCAACTACCGTATCCGTTTCGAGGATAAGCTCGGGGCCGGCTTCACGGACGCCGGCTCCAACTGGGATTTCTCGAAACGCCCCGTCGACGACAACAACAACGCCTACCTCCTCTCGCGCCTCATGCCGCGCGTCGGCTACACCGGCAAGTCCTTCGCCTTTCTCGCCGAAGCCCGCACGAGTTACTCGCTCGGGGACGAGCGTTATCTAGCCACCGCGCCCGGCAAAGCCCTCGCCGAAAACGACGCCGGCCCGGACGTCCACCAGGCGTTCCTCTACTTCGGCAACCACAAGGAGTTTCCCCTCTCGCTGAAGCTCGGTCGCCAGGAACTTGCTTACGGCGATCAACGTCTCGTCGGCCACTTCCGCTGGAACAATAACGCCCGCACCTTCGACGCCCTCAAAGTTCGCTGGCAGAACAAATTCTTCGGCGTCGATCTCTTCACCGGCGGTGTCGTCTACAACGACTCCAACACGCTCAACCGATCCAACGGGCAGGACCACTTCTCCGGCGCGTATTTTAATTTCCCTACGCTCCTCAAAAACGAAATCACCGAAGCCTACCTCTTCGCCCGCAACGTCGAGCGCGGCATCGCCACCGACAACTGGTCCGGCGTCCCCGCCCCCTTCCGTTACCCTGGTGCGCAGGATACCTACACGGCCGGTGTGCGCGTAAAGTCGAAGCCCAACGCCTACGATCCCTTCGACTACGGCGCCGAGGTCATGTATCAGTTTGGCAACCGCACCGCCGTGTTCCCCGCCACCGCGCCCGCCGCCGCCCTCGCCGCCCCGCGCCTCGATCACCGTGCTTTGGCCGCCGTCCTCCAAGCCGGCTACACCTGGACCGAGAGCACCCGCCAGCCCCGCCTCGCCTTCCTGTATAGCTTCGGCTCCGGCGACAAAGCCGCGACCGACACCAAGAGTGGCACCTTCCAAAACCTCTTCCCCACGAACCACCTTTTCTACGGCTACATGGATTTGAGCAGCCTCCAAAATCTGCACGACTTCCGCGTCGCCTATACGATCAAGCCCACGACCACGTCGATGATCGCCCTCGAGGCCCACAGCCATTACCTGAACCGCACCTCCGATTTTTGGTATAACGTCGCCGGCGTCCCGCGCAATTTCGCCACCGCCGCCGTCGGCAGTGGCGGCGGCTACCGCATCAATCCCGGCTACAGCAGCCACGTTGGTAACGAAATCGACCTCGTCGCCGCCTGGACCTTCAAGCCGTATGCGCAGATCGAGGCCGCCGCTTCCCGCTACTTCCGCGGCGACTACATCAAACAGTCTCTCGCCGCCGTCGGCTCGAAAGATGCGAGCTACTTCTACCTCCAGCTCACGCTGAATCTCTGAAGCGGGAGCGCGACCGCCCCCGGTCGCATCGCCGTGTATCTCCGACTTCGCCGCTTCCATGACGCCGCCCGCCATCACGCTCCCGTCTGGGCCCGCGGGCGCCTTCACGTCCGAACAAAAGGAATACCTCGCGGGCTTCATGGCCGGCGTTTCCGCCAGCGGCGTCTTCGTCGGCACCACGTCGTCCGGCCTGCTCACCGCCTCACCCGCCGCCTCCGCGACTCCCAATCTGGCCGTAGCGGCGAGCGCCAGCGAGCCGACCGTTCACGGCACTCCGCTCGGCGATCTCTGCAAAGAAGAGCGCTGGAAATACGAAGAAAACCCTCTCGACGCCTGGGAGCGTCTCCTCGTCCACGCTGACGCCGACAAATTTCCCGACGCCGAAAACACCTATCGCTTCAAATCCCACGGCCTCTTCTACGTCGCCCCCGCGCAAGACAGCTTCATGCTCCGTCTCCGCGTCCCCGCCTGCGAGATCACCGCTGTGCAATGCCGTGGCCTCGCCGATCTCGCGCGCGATCTCGGCAACGGCTTCATCGACATCACCACGCGCGGCAATTTTCAGCTCCGTGAATTCAAGCCCCGCTCTCTGATCCAAGTTCTCACCCGCATCCAGGAGCTCGGCCTCGTCTCCCGCGGCGCCGGCGCCGACAATGTCCGCAACGTCACCGCCTCGCCGAACAGCGGCTTCGATCCCGATGAACTCATCGACGTCCGCCCTTTCGCGAAAGGGATTCATCACTACATCCTGAATCACCGCGACCTCTACGGCCTCCCTCGGAAATTCAACATCGCCTTCGACAACGGCGGCAGCCTCAGCGCCGCCGCCGACACCAACGACATCGGCTTCTTCGCGACGCGAGTCACCGCCGCGTCCCTCTCAAATTTCAAATCTCCGATCTCCGATTCCGGACTCTCAGCCCTCAGCTCTCAGCTCTCAGCTCTGCCCGTAGCGGGCATCTATTTCCGCGTCCAAGTTGGCGGCATCAGCGGCCACGGCGATTTCGCCCGCGACACCGGCCTCCTCATCACGCCCGCGCAGTCCGTCGCCGTCTCCGCCGCCATGCTCCGCGTCTTCACCGAAAACGGCGACCGCACCAACCGCAAAAAAGCCCGCCTCAAATACCTCCTCGAAAAGTGGGGCGTCGAAAAATTCCTCTCCGAGACGCAGAAGAAACTATCGTTCCCGCTCGTGCGCCTCCCGCTCGCCGCCTGCGAACCGCGCCGCCCCGTCATCAAACACGGCTGGCTCGGCGCCGCCCGCCAGTCCCAGCGCGGCCTCAACAGCCTCGGCGTCGGCATCCCCGTCGGCCGCCTCTCCTCGAAGCAACTCCACGCCCTCGCCGACCTCGCGACCAACTACGGCAAAGGCGAACTCCGGCTCACCGTTTGGCAGAGCGTCATCATTCCGCACGTCCCCGACGCCTTCGTCGAAACCGCCAAACGCTCCGTCGTGCGTCTGGGGTTTTATCACGAAGCCTCGCTCGCCACCGGCGGCATCATCGCCTGCACCGGCAACAAGGGCTGCAAATACTCCGGCGCCGATACCAAGGCCAACGCCATCACGCTGATGAAATATCTCGGCCCCCGCGTCACACTCGAGTCCCCCGTCAACATTCACTTCACCGGCTGCCCGAACTCCTGCGCCCAGCACTACTGCGGCGACCTCGGTTTCGTCGGTGTGAAACTCGCCGACGGCTCCGAAGGCTACCACCTCGTCGTCGGCGGCGGCATGGATCACGAGCAAGGCATCGCCCGCGAACTCTTCCGCGGCATCCGGGCCACCGAGGTCAACCCCCTCGTCGAAAAAATCCTCCTCACCTACACCGCGCAGAAAAATCGCGGCGAGAGCTTCGTCGAGTGGACCCGCCGCCACTCCGTCAAAGAGCTCCAGGAACTGCTCAGCCCGTAAGTAGGGCAGGGTCTCCGACCCGCCCTCCGCCCACCACATCCGCGCCGCCTCTCCATGTCCGCCGCTCCGCTCATCCCCGACACCGCGCCTTTCACCCCCGAGCAACGCGCCTGGCTCAACGGCTTCTTCGCCGGCATGTTTTCCCGCGCCCCCGTAGCGGCGAGCACCAGCGAGCCGAGCGCGCCCGCGCTCATCCCGCTCACCATCCTCTTCGGCTCCCAAACCGGCACCGCCGAATCCCTCGCCAAACGCGCCGCCAAAGAAGCCGGCAAACGCGGTTTCGCCGCCACCATCCTCGACATGGCGCAGACCGACGCCGCAAAACTCGCCCAAGAAAAAAACCTCCTCGTCATCGTCAGCACTTACGGCGACGGCGAACCGCCCGACAGCGCGAAGTCCCTCCACACCGCTCTTCACGTAGCGGCGAGCGCCAGCAAGCCGACTCTGTCTGCTCTTCGCTACGGCGTCTGCGCCCTCGGCGACTCCAACTACGCGCAGTTCTGCAAATGCGGCCAAGACTTCGACGCCTTCCTCGGCCAACTCGGCGCCACCCGCGTCACCCCCCGCACCGACTGCGACCTCGATTACGAAGCCCCCTTCATCGCCTGGCTGAACGCGTCCCTATCCGCCCTCCATTCCGAGGTAGGGCGCGTTGTCCCCAACGCGCCGTCGCCCGCAGTCGCTTCAGCGCCATCCACCAAATCCCAAACCCCATCTCCCAGACCCGAGACCCCAACGGGTTTTTCGAGGAAAAACCCGTTCCCCGCCCTCCTCCTGACCTCCCGCAACCTCAACGCCCCTGGCTCCGCCAAACAGGTTCACCACATCGAGTTCGACCTCACCGGCTCCGGCCTCGCCTACGAAGCCGGCGATGCACTCGGCGTCATCCCGCACAATTGTCCCTCTCTCGTTTCCGAAATCCTCGCCGCCCTCGGCTGCGACGGCGAAGAAGCCGTCCCCGCGCCCGACGGCACCACGGTCCCATTTCGCCGCGCCCTCACGGAATTCTACGACCTCGGCAAACCCACCATCGAACTCCTCGCCCTCGTTCCCACCCCCGTAGCGGCGAGCGCCAGCGAGCCGACCCCGCGCGCCCCGCTCCACGTAATCGACCTCCTCCTCGCCCGCTCCCCAGACCCCAAATCCCAGACCCCATCCCCCGCTGACTTCGTCCGCCTCCTCCGCAAACTCCAACCCCGCCTCTACTCCATCTCCTCCTCCCCTCGCGCCCACCCCGGCCAAGTCCACCTCACCGTCGGCGTTGTCCGCTACGAACACGCCAACCGTCCTCGCCACGGCGTCTGCTCCACCTTCCTCGCCGATCGCGCCCAGCCCGGCGCCACCAAGGTCGGCGTTTTCGTTCACTCCAACACATCCTTCCGCCCGCCCGCCCACGGCGACACGGCCGCGATCATGGTCGGCCCCGGCACCGGCATCGCGCCGTTCCGCGCCTTCCTCCAGGAGCGGCAAGCCACCGGCGCCAAAGGAAAAAACTGGCTCTTCTTTGGCGACCAACGCGCCGCCACCGATTTTCTCTACCGCGACGAACTCACCGCCCTCCAAGCCTCCGGCGTGCTCACGCGCCTCGACCTCGCCTTCTCGCGCGACCAGCCCGAAAAAATCTACGTCCAGCAGCGCATGCTCGCCGCCGCCGCCGAGCTCTACGCGTGGCTCGAAGCCGGCGCCCATTTCTACGTCTGCGGCGACGCCTCGCGCATGGCCAAAGATGTCGACGCCGCTCTGCACACCGTCATCGAGCGCGCCGGCGGTAAAACGTCCGAGCAAGCCGCCGCCTACGTGCAGTCCCTAAAAGCCGCGAAGCGCTACGCCCGCGACGTCTACTGAGCAAGTAGGGCAGGGTCTCCGACCCGCCCTCACCCGCTGCCGTCCACCCGCCATGTCCGCCCCGCCCCCGCGCCAACCGACGCTCGCCCTCATCGAGGAACTCCTCGCCGAGCAATCCCGCCTGCAAACCCCCGTCGCGAAATTTTCCGTCGCACACGAATCCGGTTCCCTCTCTCAACCCTCAACACTCAACTCTCAACTCAGCCGCCAGCTCATTCCCCTCTCCGCGCCCCGCCCCGGCGAGCAATACGCCTTCGAAGTCGCGCTCGATTCCTGCACCGGCTGCAAATCCTGCGTTTCCGCCTGCCACTCCCTCAACGGCCTCGACGACACAGAAACCTGGCGCGACGTCGGCCTCCTCGTCGGCGGCGACCGCACCCACCCGTTTTCGCAAACCGTCACCACCGCCTGCCACCACTGCGCCGACCCCGCGTGCCTTAACGGCTGCCCTGTCCTCGCCTACGAAAAGGACCCGCTCACCGGCATCGTCCGCCACCTCGATGACCAATGCATCGGCTGCCAATATTGCATCCTGAAGTGTCCCTACGACGTTCCGAAATACAGCGCTCGCCTCGGTATCATCCGCAAATGCGATATGTGCCACAGCCGCCTCGCCGAGGGTGAAGCCCCAGCCTGCGTCCAAGCCTGCCCCACCTCCGCCATCAAAATCGTCACTGTCCTGACTTCCGACTCGCAGCTCACCTCCTCTTTCCTCCCCACCGCTCCCGACCCCGCCTACACGCAACCCACGACTCGCTACGTCACCTCCCGCGCGTTCCCCTCAAACCTCGCGCCCGCCGACGCCACGACACTCCGTCCCCAGCACCCACACTGGCCTCTCGTGCTGATGCTCACCCTCCTCCCCGCCGCCGTCGGTCTCCAATTCGCCCACGCCCTCTCTACCTCCGACCTTCAACTTTCAACTTTCAACTTAGCCTGGCTGCCCACCGCCGCCGCGGCGTTGGGCAGCCTCGGCCTTTTCGCGAGCATCTTCCACCTCGGCCAGCCCCGCCGCGCGTGGCGCATCTTCCTCGGCTGGCGCAAAAGTTGGCTCAGCCGCGAAGCCCTCCTCTTCGGCGCGTGGTTCGCCATCACTCTCGCAACACCTTTCCTCCATTGGTCCTTGGGTCTTGGTCATTGGTCATTGCCCGTCGCCGCCGCGGCGACGGGCAGCCTCGGCCTCTTCTGCTCCGTGATGATCTACGTCGATACGCGCCGGGAATTCTGGCGCTTCGCGCAAACCGCTCCGCGCTTTTTCGGCACCGCCGCCCTCTTCGCTCTCGCGCCCATTTCACCTCGCGCCACCGCGCTCCTCCTCGCCGTCAAACTCGCGTGGGAAACCCGCCCATTTTTCGGCTCCTCGCTCTCCGCCCGACTTCTCCGCGGCCCGCTCGCCCGCGCCGTCCTCACGCGCACTCTCCTCGCCCTCTCCGCCCTAGCCCTCTTCGTCACCACCCCGCCACTTGTAACCTATTGGGTTACACTCCCGCTGCTTCTCGCCGGCGAAATCGCCGAGCGGCACCTTTTCTTCCGCGCTGTCGACGCACCCAAAATGCCCGGCGTCCCCGCATGAGCGTGCTCGAAAATCTCCTCCACGCGCGCACCGGGCCGATGACGTCCGAGCTCGTGCAACATCCCGCCGATCACGGTCTCGGCCTGGGCCGTATCCCTGCGCGCCTCACTCCCGTCGCGACCACCAACACCGTCTGCGGCTTCTGCAGCACCGGCTGTTCGCTCCGCGTCCACCTCGACGCCGAAGGCCAGGCCATCAACCTCTCCGCTGACCCCGACTACCCCGTGAACCTCGGCATGGCCTGCCCCAAAGGGTGGGAAGCCCTCACTCCCCTCGCCGCACCCGACCGCGCCACCACCCCGCTCCTCCGCACTTCCCGCAGCGCCCCACTCGCCCCCGCCACCTGGCCCGAAGCCCTCGCCGCCTTCACCGGCCGCTTCAAATCCATTCAGCAAAAACACGGTCCGCACTCGATCGCCTTTCTCAGCACCGGGCAGATCATGACCGAGGAGATGGCGCTCCTCGGTGCGCTCTTCAAATTCGGCATGGGCGGCCTGCACTGCGACAGCAACACCCGCCAGTGCATGGCCACCGCCCATGTCGCCTATAAACAATCCTTCGGTTTCGACGCCCCGCCCTTCACCTATGCCGACTTCGAGGAGAGCGACGCCCTCATCTTCATCGGCGCCAATCCCTGCATCGCGCATCCGATCCTGTGGCAGCGCGTGATGATGAACCGTCGCAAACCCGAGATTGTCGTCGTCGATCCCCGCGCCACCGAAACCGCCCAAGCCGCCTCGCTCCACGTCGCACTCCGCCCGAAAAGCGACCTCACCTTCCTTTACGGTCTCGCGCACCTCCTCATCGCCCGTGGCGCCGTGAAACGCGATTTTATCGCCGCACACACGTCGAACTACGACGCCTTCGCCGCCTTCGTCGCGACGTTCACTCCCGACCACACCGCATCCGAAACCGGCGTCCCGCTCGCCACACTCCACCGCCTCGTCGACATCATCGCCACCCGCGACCGCGTTTCCTTCTGGTGGACGATGGGCGTCAACCAGAGCCACGAAGCCACGCGCACCGCGCAGGCCATCATCAACCTCGCCTTGATGACCGGTCACATCGGTCGCCCCGGCACCGGAGCGAACTCCATCACCGGCCAGTGCAACGCCATGGGTTCGCGCCTCTTTGGCAACGCCACCTCCCTCCTCGGCGGCCACGACTTCGCCAACCCTGCTCACCGCACCCACGTCGCCGATATCCTCGGCCTCGATGCCGCGCTCATTTCCGAACACCCCGGCTACGCGTATGACCAAATCCTGGACGCCATCGAGCGCGGCGAGATCCGCGGCCTCTGGGTCATCGCGACCAACACCGCGCACTCGTGGATCAACCAATCCCGCGCCCGCGAACTCCTCGCCAAACTCGATTTCCTCGTCGTGCAGGATATG
This sequence comes from Opitutus sp. GAS368, assembly GCA_943372705.1. Taxonomy (GTDB): domain Bacteria; phylum Verrucomicrobiota; class Verrucomicrobiia; order Opitutales; family Opitutaceae; genus GAS368. The sequence goes on from CALRZR010000008.1 coordinate 58,004, forward strand.
TATTCCACGACGGACACCGCCCAACTCGCCGACCTCGTCCTCCCCGCCGCCGGCTGGGGCGAAAAAGAAGGCATCTTGATCAACAGCGAGCGCCGCCTCGCCGTCGCGCGCAAAGTCTCCCGCGCCCCCGGCCAAGCGCTCAGCGATTTCGCCATCTTCCAACTCGTCGCCGAGGCCTGGGGTTGCGGTGACCTCTTCCGCGCCTGGTCTTCACCCGAGGCCACTTTCCAAATTCTCAAAAAACTCTCCGCCGGCCAGCCCTGCGACTTCACTGCCATCCGCGACTACGCCCACATCTCCGCCTCCGGCGGCATTCAGTGGCCCTTCGCCGCCTCCGATGTAGCGGCGAGCGCCAGCGAGCCGACTCCTTCCGACTCTCAGCTCTCAACCCTCAACTCTCAACCGCCAGCCCAGCAGCGCCGCCTCTTCTCCGACGGTCGCTTCTTCACCCCCGACGCCCGCGCCCGTTTTCTCTTCGACGCCCCGCGTCCCATGCCCGAGCCGCCCGACGCCGAATATCCGTTCATCCTCCTCACCGGCCGCGGCTCCTCCGCGCAGTGGCACACCGGCTCGCGCACCGACAAAAGCGCCGTCCTCCGCAAACTCGCCCCCACCGTGCTCACCGCCGAGATCAACCCCGACGACGCCATCCGCCTCGCCATCGCGCCCGGTGCCCGCGTCATTGTGCGTTCCCGTCGCGGCACTGCCGAAGCCATCGCGCTCGTGACACCCACCGTGCAATCTGGCCAAATTTTTCTCCCGATGCACTTCGGCACCGTGAATCGACTCACCTTTCCGTCGTTCGATCCTCACTCCCGCCAACCGAGCTACAAAGCCTGCGCCGTCGCTGTCTCTTCGGTCTAATCTCAAAAACGCAACGACACGCTTCCCGTATACGCGCGCGGTTCCGCGAACCCGTTGGCGTTCACCTCGTATTCCAAGTTCGTGAAATTCGCGACCGAGCCCGTCACGTTCATCGTGCACTTCCGGAATCGGCGCTCGTAGGAAATATTCGCGTCCCACCGCGTATAGGGCGCCAGTTGCAGTCCCGGCTGATCGACTACCGAAGTGTTACCGCGGCGATTGCCTTTGTAGGCCACGCCCACGCCGAGCCCCAGCCCCTTCAGCCAGCCGTCGCGTAACCGGTAGCGATTCCACACGGAAAATTGGTGGCGCGGCACATTACTCGTGCGCTGCCCGATCAAATTTAACCGGTTTTCCTTCGTTACCGCCGTCGAGAGATAGGCGTAACTCGCCACGATCGACCACGCATCGACCGGACGGCTGAGCACACTCGCCTCGAATCCGCGCGCCCGGCTCTCCGCGTCCGCGACGAAAAACCCGGGATGATCGTTGTCCGGCGTCGGCCCGTTCGACCGCGTGATGTCGAAACCGACGAGCGAACCCGAAAGCCGTCCGTCCACGATGTCGTATTTGAAGCCGAGATCCGTGCCCGTGCCGCGCACCGGATCGAGCAATTCGCCGTTGAACCCAACCAGCGACTGCGGCGCGAACGACTCACTGAGACTCACAAACGCCGAGACCTTCGGCAGCACGCGCGCCGACAATCCATAGCTCTGCGCCAGCGCGGAATCACTCTGCGTGGACTTCGTATTCGTCAGCAGACTGCGTCGCGTCGATTCAAACGAACTGTAGCGCAGCCCCTGAATGAACGTCGCCCGCCCCTTCCAGAAACTCCAAAGGTTGTTCAGCGAATAGCCCTGTTCGATCGACTCCGTGCGCCGCAGATCGCTCGCCGGATACAGGCCCGGATCGCCGAGCGCATAGCTCGCCGGCGTGGGGTTATCGATGTTGATCGACGATAGTGTGCGCGTGTAGACGTCGTTGCGCGTCGGCGCCGTGTTGTATTCATAGCCCGCGATGAGCCGGTGATCGATGCCGGCGTAGTTGAACTTCCCGGTGAGATAGCCCTGCGGCGCATGCACGTAAGATTCCGCGTCCGGCTCCCACGTCGCCACCCGCGCAACCGAGCGCACGCGCGTCGTCGCACTGGCCGTGATGCGCGCCGACCCGCCGACCAGCAAACGCGCCAAGTCCTGATATCGATAGTAGGTCCCGAGGCGCGCCGACCATGTGTCGTTGAACACATGCGTAAGCTCGAGGTCGCCTTGCACCTGCTTGAGATCGGAAAACGCCTCGGGTCCCTGCCGATTGAACGTCGTGCGCACATTGCGCTCGAGCCCCGTGATCGTCGGGCTGACCAGCGTGCTGTTGAAATACGCAATGCGCGCCGAGGGGCGGATAAAATTCTCCGTGTAGCTCGCGTCCAACGTCAGCGCCGTCCGCGGCGCGAGCCGGTAGGCGAACGTCACCGCATAAACCCCGCGCCGCCGGCCCGCGAAATCGTAAGGGCTGCCGTAGTTCTCGTGCGCCCACGCCGCACGATAGGTGAGCTTCTTACCCGCATCGACCGGACCCGTCGCGCTCACCTCGCTGCGAAACCGATTGAAGGAACCCACGCTCACCTTCGCCGACTGCGACGCCGTGCGCGCCGGCTTCTTCGTGATCGTGTTGATCGTGCCACCCGGCTCGATCGTGCCGGAAAACACCGACGAGGGTCCCTTGATGATTTCCACCCGAGCCACCGTGAGCGGATCGACGATACCGAAGGAGCGGTAGCCGTTGCGGTAGGTCGTCGTCTGCACGCTGATGCCGCGCACAGCAAAGTTGCCGCCCGTGATATCGTCCTGCCCCGGCGCACTGTTCACCTCGACGCCGCCGGCATAGCGGAGCGCCTCATACATATCGGTCGCGCCAATATCGGCGATGAACTCGGCCGTGATCACATCCACCGGCTTCGGCAGATCGAGCAGGTTGGTAGCGAGACGGGTGCCCGAAAGCGCGTTGGTCGCCTTGTAACCATCATCCGGGCTCGTCGACACCTCGAACGGCGAAAGGGTCACGATCGCCTCCTCCGCGAGCGACGGACGGGACGGCGCGGGTTGCGCGTGCAACGCCGCAACCATGCATACCGAAGCCAGCGGAATCCAACGCACCAGAACTAGGGGAAACGATTTCATCGGGCAGGAGTTATTCATCCACCCTCGCACTTGATCGCCGACCCGTGCGAGCAAGTTTCACGCGACGACACGCCGACGGCGGATTTCACTCATTCACCATGCCGGCACGAAATCACCTCGCCGCCTACTTGGCCCGCCCGCGGTTCTTCACAAACACCGCCAACGTCGTGTTGTTGAGGTAGTCGTCCCAATCTTTCTGAAACGCCGCGATTTGATCGTGCAGCGGACACGGGGCGCCTTTGCCGCACCACCCCGGGCCAAACGGACACATCATCTCCGCGTCGTCGCGCTCGAAGTTTTCCACGATATCGGCCAACGAAATATCCTGGGGCGAGCGTGCCAACCAGTAGCCGCCACCCGGCCCCCGCGTTCCGTTGACGAGACCGGCCATCGACAGCGTCGTGAGCACCTTCGCCACCATCGTCTGCGGTTGGTTGCGCTTTTCCGCGACATCGAAGGAACTTAGCCGCGTCTCGCCGTCGTCGAATCGCTCCGCTAGGAAGCTCATCACCGTGATCGCATTCTGGGCTGTTTTTCCGCACCGCAACATAAGGTCGATCCAAGCTTCGCGTGCTACGCGACGCCACCTCAAACCCTCGGCACTCCGCGCGGGCTGCGCAAAATTGGGAGACCGATCTTCAACGCCACCGTGTAGATCAGCATTCCCAGCGCCCAGATCCCCGCGCTGATCTGCCACTCCACGAGGCTCGGCGAATACTCCACGATTTCGTGCAGCGTCGCCGGAATAAATCCCGGGATGATCAGGCCCATGCCTTTTTCGATCCACACGCCGGCAAACGCGAGGCCGCACGCCACCGAGAGCTGCACCTTGTGCGCGATCACATTAGGCCGCAGCAGCATCACCGCCGCCACGACACCAAACGCAATCGCGCTCCAAATCCATGGCACGAGGCCGTGCGCGCCGTGCAACCCGAAATACAGATACCGCGCCGCCGCTGTGTGGCTCGTGCCGCTGTAGAATTCGGTGAAAATTTCCGATCCGAGCATGAGCAGATTGATCAAAATCGTCACCCGGATGATGTTCGTCAGCACCGCGATTGGCCGGTCGCTGATCTGCACATTGCCCACGCGCCGCAGCACTTGGAGCGCGAGGATGATGAAGGCTGGCCCCGAGACGAAGGCCGACGCCAGAAACCGCGGCGCGAGCAACGCCGTGTTCCAAAACGGCCGTCCGCCGAGTCCGCAGTAGAGAAATGCCGTCACAGTATGGATCGAGATTGCCCACACGATGGAGAGCAGCACGAAGGGCACATACCACCGTGGATTCGGCGACCGTCCCAGAAACCGCATGTAGAGCAGATAGCCGCAGATGTGCAGGTTGAGCAGCAGGTAGCCGTTCAGCACGAGCACGTCCCACGTGAGCATGGACACCGGCCAGTTAAATACGCCCATCCCGGGGATCAGATGCCAAAACCGGTCCGGCCGCCCGAGATCGACGACGACGAATCCGATGCACATCGCGATGGCGGCGATGGCCAGCATCTCGCCCACGATCACCACATCGTGCATCTCCTCGTCGTGATAAAGGTAGGCCGGGATCACCATCATCACCCCGCCCGCCGCGAGCCCGACCATGAACGTGAAGTTCGCGATGTAGAGTCCCCACGACACGTGGTCGGTCATGTTCGTCACGATCATGCCGTCGCGAAACTGCGTCGCCCACGCGTTGATGCCCACGAGCGTCACCGCCGAGAGCAGCGTCATCCACGCGTAAAACCAGCCGTTGCCGTCGGTGGCGTCTCTGATGACGCGCCACAGGAAACGCGGATACCCTTCGGCGTGTCCCGGTCGGGCCGAAACTGCCGCCGCGGTTGAGGTCGGGTTACTCATCGAAGAAATAGAAGAAGCTGGGTTTCGTGCCGAGTTCCTCCTTCAGCACGAACACGCGTTTATGGGAGAGAATCCACCGGATCTCCGACTCCGGATCGAGGAGGTTGCCGAAGACACGCGCCCCCGTCGGACACGCTTCGAGACACGCGGGGAGTTTTCCGTTGCGCGTCCGGTGCAGGCAAAACGTGCACTTCTCCATCACGCCCTGCGGCCGGATGCGGTTCGAAAGATAAGCCTGCACCGGCGTGATCTCTTCGGCCGGCACCTGCGGCTTCGTCCAGTTGAAGCGCCGCGCGTGATATGGGCACGCCGCCTCGCAATACCGGCAGCCGATACACCAGTTGTAATCGATCACGACGATACCGTCCGGCTCCTTCCACGTCGCGTCCACCGGACACACATTCACGCACGGCGGGTGGTCACATTGCTGGCACTGAACCGGCATGTAGAACTTGTCCTTCGCCGGCACCGGATGCGTGTAGTTCACGTTGCCGCGCGCGAAATCGTTCGAGCCGTTCTCCATCTCAAACACGCGGATGTAGGAATTACCCGAAGGGCGGTCGTGGTTGTTCTCCTTGTGACAGGCCTCGGAACATTTCCGGCAACCGACACAGATCGAGAGATTCAACGCGTAGCCAAACTTCACGCCCGGCTCCGGCCGCACGTCGGCGATCTCCACCTTCGCGCCGTAGTCTTTGCGCGTCTCTTCCTCGAGGCGCTTCAGCACCAGCGCCATATCCGCCTTGGAGAGTTCCCGGTAGTGCCGCTGGAGAAACTCGTCGACCGACTGGTTCGCCGTCCACTCCACAATCGGCGCAATCGCCTTCGCGAAGGCCGCCGCCCCGAGCGTCGCCCCTGCGAGCTTGAGCGCCGTGCGCCGGGTCATATTACCATCGGGCGCTTCCGGCGGAGGCGGTGAATCGGGCGTTGAGTGAGAGGGCTCGGACATCGGGAAAGAGGTTTTAGTGCGACGCGTGCAAGCGCGCCTGTTGCTGCTGCGCTCCACGGTCGCGGGGCGGGAACACCGGCTGCACCCGCGGGTAGAGCGGCGCGTGGGGATCGTGACAATCCGTGCATGTATTCCGCTCGCGCGGACCGCGCTTCAAGTCCCAGTAGCCATTCATGCCGCCGTGAGAGCCATGGAGATAGTCGCGATACGTCGGTCCGTGGCATTGCGCGCACAGGAGCATCGTCTGCGGATACGCCAGCGTTGTGCCGTCGGCGCGGCGCAGCGTGTCGTAATTGGTCGCGTTGTGGCAGCTCAGGCACGAGAGCTCGCCGTGGCGGTAGGTGAGTCCTTGGTGAAACTCCTTCAACTGGGCCGCCTGCGTGAGAGCGACATTTGGCGGCCGCGTCGTATGGCACGTCGAGCACGCCACTGCTGCGAGGTTGCCCGCCGTCGTCGTATGCCGGGCCATCACCGCCGGCGTCGCCGGCCCCGGATGAATCTCCACACGATGCAGCTTCGCCTTGTCGACCGCCGCCGCCGCCGAACTCGCCGCGATACTCGCGGCCTTGGCCCGCTCCCAACCGGCAAACGACCGTTGATACACCCACCATCCGCCGAACGTCGCGGCTCCAACCGCTACGACGGCCACGAGGAAAAAAGTGGGTTTCGAAAGCGTCACGACCGTGAACTTGGTGACCTCGCCGCATTAATTCAAGATCAAAAGCTCTTTTATTCTTGTGGCGCGCCTTTTTTCCTTTCATTGTCTCTGCATGGTCGCCCCGGAACCCGTCATCATCGGCCTCGTTCTCACGCTCCCGTTCGCGGCAGCCGAACGGGCACCGGTGCTCGCCGCCCTCGCCACGCGCACCGATCTCCGTCTCGGCGAGCCCTCGGCGCCTCTGCTTCCGCTCACGGCCGAGACCACCGACCCGCGCGCACTCCACCGCGAACTCGAAGCTTTCCCCGGCGTCCGTGCCGTCGACGTCGCTTTCGTCGAAGTCACCGCCGACCACCCCGCCTCTTCCGCCCTCTGCTCATGAAACTCGACCGCCGCGAATTCCTCCACGTCTCCGCCCTCGCCGCCGCCACTGCCGTCGTTCAGCAACGGCTCTCTGCTCAACCGGCCGCCGCTCCCGCCGCCCCCACTGCCGACGATATCAAGTGGGACAAGGCCCCGTGCCGTTTCTGCGGCACCGGATGCCACGTCCGCGTCGGCGTCAAAGACGGTCGCGTCGTCGCGATCCAGGGCGAGCGTCTCGCCGCGGTCAACAAGGGCCTCCTCTGCGTAAAGGGCTACCACGTCGGCGGCATCCTCTACGGCAAAGATCGCCTCACCACGCCTCTCCTCCGTCGCGGCGGTCGCATGGAGCCGATCTCGTGGGAAGAAGCCATCGACGTGATGGCCCGGCGCATCATGGCGAAACCCTCTTCCTTCGCCTTCTACGGCAGCGGCCAATGGACGATTCCCGAGGGCTACGCTGCCCAGAAATTCATGAAGGGCGGCCTCGCCAACAACCACATCGAGCCCAACGCCCGCCTCTGTATGGCTTCCGCCGTGACGGGCTATCTCTCCGTCTACGGCGTCGATGAACCCGCCGGTTGCTACGACGATCTCGACGCCTGCGACGTCGTCATCATGTGGGGCAACAATCCCGCCGAGATGCACCCCGTGCTCTTCTCGCGCGTGATCGACCGCCGCGCCCGCGGGGAGAAAATCACTCTCATCGACATCGGCACCCGCCGCACCCGCACCACGGAATATTGCGACGAGTATCTCGAGTTCCGCCCGCAGAGCGACATGGCCATCGCCAACGGCATCGCCCACCTCCTTCTCGCGAACGACACGTGGGACAAGGGCTTCGTCGCCAAACACTGCAATTTCCGCGGCGACAAGCAGCCTCTCGATCTCATGGGCCAGCCCATCAGTTTCGAGGACTACAAAAAGTCGCTCGCCACCTACACGCCCGAATACGTCGAAAAAATCTCCGGCGTCCCCGCCGCCAAGCTCCGCAAACTCGCCGAGCTCTTCGGCCGCCGCGATGTCCGCATCACCAGCCTCTGGTGCATGGGCATGAACCAGCACACCCGCGGCACCGCGATCAACCGCCTCGTCCACTCGATCCACCTCCTCAGCGGCCACTTCGGCCGACCCGGCGACGCCCCGACCTCTCTCACCGGTCAACCGTCCGCCTGCGGCACCGCGCGCGAAGTCGGCACCTTGTGTCATTTCCTCCCCGGCGGCCGCCTCGTCGCCGACGAGAGCCACCGCAAGGAATCCGAAGAAATCTGGAAGCTCCCGCCCGGCCGCATCAGCCCTAAGCCCGGCCACCACACCGTGCTCATGTGGGAAAAATTTTGCACACCCACCGACAAGGGCGGCGACATCTCCACGATCTTCGTGCAGGTCACCAACCCCGGCCAATCGCTGCCGAATCTCCACAAGCTCTTCTCCGCGAAAAAAGACCTCGCCGACAAATTCCTGATCGTCTCCGAGGTGTATCCCACCGCCTCCACCGAAATCGCCGACCTCGTGCTGCCCGCCGCCCTGTGGGTCGAGAAAAATGGCATCTACGGCAACTCCGAGCGCCGCACGCAACAGTGGTTCAAACAAGTCGAGCCCCCCGGCCAAGCCCGCCCCGATGCGTGGATGACCATCGCCCTCGCCCGTCGCCTTTTCGAACTCGGCCACCCCGGCATGAAGGACCGCAACGGCAACTTCATCTTCACTTTCCAAGATGAGGCCGGCCGCCCCGTTCCCGCCTGGGACTACGCCCACTATCAGGACATCAACGTCGACCGCGCCCTCTACGAGGAATACCGCCAGTTCTCCTACAAGAAACACAAGAACCTCGCGCCCTACGACGTCCTCGCCAAATCGCGTGGCCTCCGTTGGCCCGTGGTGCAAACCCCCACCGGCGAGTGGAAGGAGACGACGTTCCGCTTCACCGAGGGCACCGATCCGTTCGTCGAGAAGGGCAAAGGCATCCAGTTCTACCACTCTGTCACCAAAGACGACAAAGCCCTCATCTGGTTCTGCGCCTACGAGCCGCCGGCCGAATCGCCCGATGGCGACTACCCGACTTGGCTCTGCACCGGCCGCGTCCTCGAGCACTGGCACACCGGCACCATGACGATGCGCGTGCCGCAGCTCCGCAACGCCATGCCCAACGCCTACGTCGAGATGAACCCCGAAGACGCCGCCCTCGCCGGCCTCGCTAACGGCGATCTCGCCATCGTCGAGTCCCGCCGGGGCCGCATCGAGCTCCCCGTCTGGCTCAACGGTCGCGCGCAGCCGCCGCGCGGCTCGGTCTTCGTCCCGTTCTTCGACGAACGCCTGATGATCAACGAGGTCACCCTCGGCGAACCCTGCCCCATCTCGAAAGAGCCCGACTACAAGAAGTGCGCCGTCCGCGTCTTTCCGAAAGGCGGCAAGCCCAACCGCGAGCCCTCGCTCGACGACCGCTCACGCGCCCCGGTGCGATGAACTCCACCCCGCCCACCCCTCGTCTCCCTCGCGGCGGCGGCGCC